>NZ_CP077085.1:1200000-1500000 GCF_014268455.2 Pseudomonas shahriarae
AGCGCCTGCTGGCCAATGGCGGCAACGCTGAAGACATTTTGATGCAATTGGCCCGTGGCCTTACCAACAAGCTGTTGCATGCTCCCAGCGTACAGCTTAAAAAACTGACAGCCGAAGGCCGCCTCGATGCGCTGGCCATGGCCCAGGAACTCTTTGCCCTCGGAGAGGGCGCGTCAGACAGCTCTTCGGATAAAAAACCGCAATGAAAGCGTCACTGCTCAATAAACTGGACGTGCTCCAGGACCGTTTCGAAGAACTGACTGCCTTGCTCGGCGATGGCGAGGTTATTTCCGATCAGACCAAGTTCCGTGCCTATTCCAAGGAATACGCCGAAGTTGAGCCGATTGTCACCACCTATTCGCAACTGCTCAAAGTGCAGGCCGACCTCGAAGGTGCCCAGGCACTGCTCAAGGACAGCGACCCGGACATGCGTGAAATGGCCGTGGAAGAAGTCCGCGAAGCCAAAGATAAGCTCATCGAGTTGGAGGGCGACCTGCAACGCATGTTGCTGCCCAAAGACCCCAACGACGGGCGCAACGTATTCCTGGAAATCCGCGCCGGTACTGGCGGTGACGAGGCGGCGATCTTCTCCGGCGACCTGTTCCGCATGTATTCGCGCTATGCCGAGCGGCGCGGCTGGCGCGTGGAAATCCTCTCGGAGAACGAAGGGGAGCACGGCGGCTACAAGGAAATCATTGCCCGGGTCGAAGGCGAGAACGTCTACGGCAAGCTGAAATTCGAGTCCGGCGTGCACCGCGTACAGCGTGTGCCCGCCACCGAATCCCAGGGCCGTATCCATACCTCGGCCTGCACCGTGGCGGTATTGCCCGAGCCGGACGAGCAGGAAGCCATTGAAATCAACCCGGCAGACTTGCGGGTCGACACTTACCGCTCGTCGGGCGCCGGTGGCCAGCACGTCAACAAGACCGACTCGGCGATCCGCATCACCCACTTGCCGTCCGGCATTGTGGTGGAGTGCCAGGAAGAACGCTCCCAGCACAAGAACCGTGCGCGGGCCATGTCCTGGTTGTCGGCCAAGCTCAACGACCAGCAGACCAGCGCCGCCGCCAACGCCATTGCCAGTGAGCGCAAGTTGCTGGTGGGCTCGGGTGACCGTTCCGAACGCATTCGCACCTATAACTACGCCCAGGGCCGGGTTACCGACCATCGGGTCAACCTGACCCTGTATTCCCTGGACGAGATCCTTGCCGGTGGCGTGGACGCAGTGATCGAGCCGTTGCTCGCCGAATACCAGGCGGACCAACTGGCCGCGATAGGTGAATAAATGACCATTATTGCCAGCTTGCTGCGCGCCGCCGACCTGCCGGACTCGCCTACCGCGCGCCTGGATGTGGAGTTGTTGCTGGCCGCTGCCTTGGGCAAGTCCCGCAGTTACCTACACACCTGGCCGGAAAAAATCGTCAGCAGCGAAGACGCGCTGCGCTTTGCCGACTACCTGCAACGTCGCCGCAGCGGCGAGCCGGTGGCCTATATCCTCGGCCAGCAAGGTTTCTGGAAGCTTGACCTGGAAGTCGCGCCGCACACCCTGATCCCGCGCCCGGACACCGAACTGCTGGTGGAAGCGGCCCTGGAGTTGTTGCCCGCGACCCCGGCCAATGTCCTCGACCTGGGCACTGGCAGCGGCGCCATCGCCCTGGCCCTGGCCAGCGAGCGCCCGGCCTGGCGCGTGACGGCGGTGGATCGCGTGCTGGAAGCCGTGGCCCTGGCCGAGCGCAATCGCCAGCGCCTGCACCTGGATAACGTCACGGTGCTCAATAGTCACTGGTTCAGCGCCCTCAAAGATCACACCTATCACCTGATCATCAGCAACCCGCCCTATATTGCCGACAGCGATCCGCACCTGGCGGCGGGCGATGTGCGTTTCGAGCCGGCCAGCGCATTGGTGGCCGGCCACGACGGCCTGGACGACCTGCGCCTGATCATCGCCCAGGCGCCGCAGCACCTGGAGGCCGCTGGCTGGTTGTTGCTCGAGCATGGTTACGACCAGGCTCCGGCCGTGCGCGACCTGCTGCTGGCGCAAGGTTTCGAAGAGGTCCACAGCCGTATCGACCTCGGCGGCCATGAGCGCATCAGCCTGGGACGCCGGCCGTGCTGACCGATCAGGAGCTGTTGCGCTACAGCCGGCAGATCCTGTTGCAACAGGTCGATATCGACGGCCAGTTACGCCTGAAAAACAGCCGCGTGCTGATTGTCGGCCTTGGCGGCCTGGGCGCTCCGGTGGCCTTGTACCTGGCAGCGGCTGGCGTCGGTGAGCTGCATCTGGCGGACTTTGACACCGTCGACCTGACCAACCTGCAACGCCAGATCATCCACGACACCGACAGCATCGGCCTGAGCAAGGTCGATTCCGCCATCGGCCGCTTGAGCGCGATCAACCCCGAGATCCGACTGATTGCCCACCGCACGGCGCTGGACGCTGATTCGTTGGCCGCCGCTGTGTCCAATGTGGACCTGGTGCTCGACTGCTGTGACAACTTCGCCACCCGCGAAGCGGTGAACGCGGCGTGCGTGGCAGCTGGCAAGCCCCTGGTCAGCGGCGCGGCGATTCGCCTCGAAGGCCAGCTCTCGGTGTTTGATCCGCGGCGTCCGGAAAGCCCGTGCTACCACTGCTTATATGGGCACGGCAGCGATACCGAGCTGACCTGCAGCGAAGCCGGCGTCGTCGGCCCGCTGGTGGGGTTGGTCGGCAGCCTGCAAGCCCTGGAAGCCCTGAAGCTGCTGGCTGGCTTTGGCACACCGCTGGTTGGGCGCCTGCTGTTGATCGACGCCCTGGGCACACGTTTTCGCGAACTGCGGGTCAAGCGCGATCCCGGTTGCAGCGTCTGCGGCAGCCAGCATGGTTAAGGATGCACCGATTGGTGTGTTCGACTCCGGCGTTGGCGGCCTGTCGGTGCTGGACGAAATTCATCGTTTATTGCCCCATGAGTCGCTGCTGTACGTGGCGGATTGCGGGCATATCCCCTACGGCGAGAAAACCCCGGCGTTCATTCGCGAACGTTCGCGGGTGGTCGCGGAGTTTTTCCGCGAGCAGGGCGCCAAGGCCTTTGTGATCGCCTGCAACACGGCAACCGTAGCCGCGGTTGCGGACTTGCGTATTGATTATCCGGATTGGCCCCTGGTGGGCATGGAGCCGGCAGTCAAACCAGCCGCCGCCGCGACCCGCAGCGGGGTGATCGGGGTGCTCGCCACCACGGGCACCCTGCAAAGCGCCAAGTTCGCCGCGTTACTGGACCGCTTTGCCAGCGATGTGCGGGTGGTCACCCAACCCTGTCCGGGGCTGGTGGAGTTGATCGAGGCCGGCGACCTGGGCAGCCCGGCGCTGCGCCAGTTGTTGCAGGGGTACGTCACGCCGCTGGTCGAGGCCGGGTGCGACACCATCATCCTCGGTTGCACTCATTATCCTTTCCTCAAGCCATTGCTGGCGACGATGCTGCCACCGACGGTCATCCTGATCGACACCGGGGCGGCCGTGGCGCGTCAGTTGCAGCGTCTGCTGGGCGAGCGCCAACTGCTGGCCGAGGGCAATCCTCGGGCTGCGCAGTTCTGGACCAGCGGTGATCCGCAGCATCTAAGAAATATCCTACCCACACTGTGGAAGTTCAGCGGCGTTGTGCGAAGCTTCGGCCTGTGAAAAATTCGTGAAATAGCGGGTTTTTTAGCTGAACTTCTGCGTAGTCCGTGATTTCTATAGCTCTTGATTAGCGGTACACAACCATACAACTTCGTTTGGAAAGGATGTTTCTTATGAAGCGCTTGTTCTATTTGGCTGCGATTGCAGCCGCTGTGTTGGGACACTCGGTTTCGGCCCAGGCTGCCGGCCTGGAGTTTGCGGTAGGGCATACCAGCGATTCGACCATGACTTATCGTCTGGGCCTGCAATCGGACTGGGACAAGAGCTGGTGGCAGAGCGATGTGGGGCGCCTGACCGGCTACTGGAGCGGCGCTTATACCTTCTGGGACGGTGATGAGCGGGCGAGTGTCAGCAGCCTGTCGTTTTCGCCGGTGTTTGTGTACGAATTCGCCGGCGAGTCGGTGAAACCCTATATCGAAGCGGGGATCGGTGTGGCGCTGTTCTCACGCACCCGGATCGAGGACAACAACATCGGCGGGGCCTTCCAGTTCGAAGACCGCCTGGGCTTCGGCTTGCGTTTTGCCGGCGGGCATCAGGTGGGGATCCGTGCCACGCACTATTCCAACGCAGGCATCAGTAGTCACAACGATGGTATCGAGAGCTATTCGTTGAACTACACCCTGCCGCTCTGATATTCCCCGGCACAGCAGAGCCCATGTGGAAGCCGGGCTTGTGTGGGAGTCGGGCTTGCCCGCGATGCAGATGGCTCGGTGCTTCAGACAAACCGAAGTGATGCTATCGCAGGCAAGCCCACATAAGCCCGCTCCCCCATTTGAGCTCGGCAGTTTTCACGGTCAGCGGTAGACCGTCGCAATCCCCTGGCGCTCTTCAAGGCACTCCGGCGCGCCCATCTCGAACTCCCGGCAAATCAGCGGTCGCTTCTCATAGATGGTGCACATCATCGTGTCGCGATCCAGCGCCGCGCACCAGCCGTCGTCCAGGCGCAGCATGACTTCGCCGCCCCAATCGTCCGTGTCGATAAAGCGATCAGGCACGCCGGTGTCGGTGATCAACATGACTTCCAGTTGGCAGCAGCAAGCTGCACACGTGGAGCACGTCACGGCGGGTTCGGCGATTTGAATGTGGGGAATGGTGGTCATAGGCGCGCAGTGTAAGGCAAGCCGGTCGGGCGCGTGTGAAAGCTCTGACGGACGTCAGCGCGCGAGCCGGTGCAGGCCAGGAAATACCACAGCCCACAGCAGTGCGATGGCCGCCAGGGTCGGGGCCGTGGCAAACCCGAAGCTCACGCCTGCCAACTGGCTACCGGCGTAGTACGACAGCGGCCCGCCCACTGCTCCCAGCAGGCTTGCGCGCCACCAGGGCCGGGCGCTCCAGGCCAGGCAGTGGCGCAAGGTAGTCGCCAGCAGCGCCCACAGCAAGATCAACCACAGAGGAATCAACGGGCCTGGATCACTGAATTCAAACACACCGGCCGTGCGCAACAGCGTGTCGAGCAGGGTGCCCAGCACGGTCACGCTCAAGATCAACCGCCCTTCAACGGCCCACGAAGTTATCCACAGCAGGTGGATCGCCAGCACGCCCAGCCCGAGCAATAACCACAGGCTGTCGCCACCCATCACACAGGCAAACCAGCCGCACTGGAACAGCGCGGCATTGGCCAGGTTTTTAAGCATTGAAGCGCCCGAGCAGTGGTTGTGTCACCGCGCCAGGTTTGGCCAGCAGCAATTGCGCGGTGCCGATGGTGCGTTCCATAAAACCACCTTCGCAGTAGCACAGGTAGAACTCCCACAACCGCAGGAAGTATTCGTCGTAGCCCAGTTCCGTGAGGCGGCCATGGGCACGGCGAAAATTCTCATGCCACAAGCGCAGGGTTCGCGCGTAATGCAGGCCGAAGTCTTCCATGTGCAGCAGGTTCATATCGGTGTCGCGACTGACGATCTGCAACATCTTCTGTACACAGGGCAGGGCGCCACCGGGGAAAATGTAGCGCTGGATAAAGTCGACGCTGCTCTTGGCCTGTTCATAGCGTTGTTCGCGGATGGTGATGGCCTGCAGCAGCATCAGCCCGTCGCTCTTGAGCAAGTGCGCGCATTGCTTGAAGTAGGTGGGCAGGAAACGATGACCCACGGCCTCGATCATTTCAATGGACACCAGTTTGTCGTACTGCCCGCTCAAGTCGCGGTAGTCCTGCAACAGCAATGTCACCTGATTCTGCAAACCCAGGGCCTGGATGCGCTGTTCGGTGTAGGCAAACTGCTCTTTGGACAAGGTGGTCGTGGTGACCCGGCAGCCATACTGCTGCGCCGCGTACAGGGCCATGCTGCCCCAGCCGGTGCCGATTTCCAGCAGGTGGTCCGAAGGCTTGAGCGCGAGTTTCTGGCAGATACGTTCGAGCTTGTTGAGCTGCGCCTGTTCCAGGGTGTCGTCGGCGGTGAGGAACTGCGCCGCCGAATACATCATGGTCGGGTCGAGAAACTCCTGGAACAGGTCGTTGCCCAGGTCGTAGTGAGCAGCGATGTTCTTTTGCGAGCCCTTGCGGGTATTGCGGTTGAGCCAGTGCAGGCCCTGGGTGAATGGGCGGGCCAACTTGGCCAGGCCGCCTTCCAGGGCATCCAGTACCTCAAGGTTGCTGACCATCACCCGCACCACCGCGGTCAGGTCCGGGCTACTCCAGTAACCATGAATAAACGCCTCGCCGGCGCCGATGGAACCGTTGGCGGCTACCAGGCCCCACACCGCCGGGTCGAGGATCTGGATTTCCCCCAGCAAGTGCGCCTCCCGTGCGCCGAACACCTGGCGCTCACCGTCCTCGACCACCACCAGTTGGCCGTGACGCAGGTTGCCGAGTTGACGCAGCACGGCCTTGCGCAACAACGCGCCGGTCAGGCCATTGACGTTCAGGCGATTGGATTTGACCGATAAGCTAGGGGATTTCATGGCGGCGATCCTTGGGATACCCAGTTGCACAGGCGCCATCGGCGGCCTGATGGGGGAAAATCGGTGTGCGTTTAAGCAGCAAGCGCAGGGCTTGCCAGTAAATTGCCAGGCCGGTCTTGGCGGTCATCCACGGGAAGCGCCACAAGTAGCGATGCAGGCTGGCGCGGTCCAGGGCTTCGCGTTGCAGGCTCAAGGTGGCGTCGAACACCTTGGTCTCGCCCTGCCAGTCGGCCATATGCACCCCCAGGCGCTGGCCGGGTGGGCTGAAGCTCATGCGGTATTCCAGGTCCCGGGGCAAGAACGGCGACACATGAAACGCCTTGGCCACCGCGAAATGCTGGTGCTCGCCGCCCGCCAGGGCGCGGGCCGGCAGCACGTAGTGATAGCGTTCGCGCCATGGGGTGTTGGTCACTTCACAGACAATCGCCGCCAGTTGCCCATCAGCCTCGAAGCAGTAAAAGAAACTCACCGGGTTGAACGCCAGGCCCCAACTGCGGACCTGGGTCAGCAGGCAGACAGTGCCCTGTGGGGTATGCCCCAACGCCGTACTGACCACCTGGCGCACGGCATCAGTCAAACAGGTGCCGTCGCGGGTCAATTCAGGCAGGTAGTCCTGCTGGCGCAATGAAAACGGCGCGAAGCGGCCACGGCCGGCGAACGGCGACAGCCCCAGCACCTGCTCCTGTTCGCTGAGGTCCAGGTACAGCAGGCCGATGCGATAGCGAAACGCATGCCCCTTGGCGGTAAATCGCCGATGGGCGATCCAGCCACTGTAGAGGGCGCTGTTCACAGGGTTTCCCCGAAGGCCTGGGCCACGCGCAGGGCACTGACCACGCCGTCTTCATGAAAGCCGTTGGCCCAGTAGGCCCCACAATAATAGGTGTGCTGGGCGCCATGCAGTTCTTCCCAGCGCGCTTGCGCCGCCACTGCCGCCAGGCTGTATTGGGGATGGGCATAGGTGTAGCGCGCAAGGATTTTCAGCGGGTTGATAATTGCTGTCTGATTGAGGCTCACGCAAAAGGTGGTGGGGCTGTCGATGCCTTGCAGGATGTTCATGGCGTAGGTGACGGCCGCTGGCTTGTGCATACTGGCGTCCAGTCGATAGTTCCAGCTGGCCCAGGCCAGTGGGCGATCGGGCAGCAAGCGGGTGTCGGTGTGCAGGGCCACGTCGTTGTCGGCGTAGGTTATTGCCCCAAGAATTTGCTGCTCAGCCTGGCTCGGGTCGTTCAGCAGGGCCAGGGCCTGGTCGCTGTGGCAGGCGAAGACGACCTTGTCGAAAATTTCGCGGCCATCGGCACTGTGGATGACCACACCTTCCAGTGTGCGCTCGACTTTTTGCACCGGGCAGTTGAGGCGGATCTGTTGGCGAAACGAATCGGTCAGGGGCTCGATATAACGGCTGGAACCGCCCTCGATCACACACCACTGCGGCCGATTGTTCACCGACAGCAGGCCGTGGTTCTTGAAGAAGCGCACGAAGAACTGCAGCGGAAACCCCAGCATGTCCGCCAGGGGCATCGACCAGATCGCCGCGCCCATGGGCACGATGTAGTGCCGGATAAAGCGTGGGCCGTAGTTGCCCGCCTGCAGGTATTCGCCCAGGGTCGTCTGTGCGCTGATGCGTTGCTCCTGCAAATCCAGCGGCGCCTGGCGATTGAAGCGCAGGATATCGCGCAACATCCCCCAGAAGCCGGGGGACAGGATATTGCTGCGCTGGGCGAACAGGCTGTTGAGGTTATTGCCGTTGTACTCGAGGTTTTCCTCTGGGGCACAGACCGAGAAGCTCATTTCGGTCGGTTTGAACGGCACGCCGATCTGCCTCAGCAAACGGATGAAGTTGGGGTAGGTCCAGTCGTTGAACACAATAAAGCCGGTGTCCACCGCGTAATGTCTGTCATCGACGGTCACGTCTACCGTATGGGTATGGCCGCCAATCCGGTCGGCGGCTTCGAACAGGGTGATGTCGTGGCGGCGACTGAGCAGGTAGGCACTGGTCAGCCCGGAAATCCCACTGCCGATAATGGCGATCTTCACAGGTCGTCCTTTTGTGGCGGTGGGCTGCGCAGCATGCGCTTGCCGATGATCAGTTGCGCGCGGTTCGGCAGTTTCGACAGCGGCCAGAGGGTGGCAATAAACAGTGCCGGGAAGGCGATTTCCAGTGGGCGTTTTTCCAGTTTGCCGAAAATATGCCGCGCCGCCTTGTCGGCCGGCCAGCTCAAGGGCATCGGGAAGTCGTTGCGTTCGGTCAACGGCGTATCGACGAAGCCGGGGCTGACCACCGTGACATCAATGCCTTCGGGAGACAGGTCGATGCGCAGCGATTCAAACAAATAGCGTAGGCCCGCCTTGGACGCACCGTAGGCTTCTGCGCGGGGCATCGGCAGGTAGGTGACGGCACTGGCGACGCCCACCAGATGCGGGGTTGACCCGGCGCGCAGCAGCGGCAATGCGGCTTCGATGCAATAACTGCTGGCCAGCAGGTTGGTGCGCACCACGTGTTCGATAATCGACGCGTCGAACTGCTTGGCATCCACATATTCGCAGGTACCGGCATTCAGGATCACGGTGTCCAGGGCACCCCAGGTTTGCATGATGTGCTCGCCGATTTCCCGGACCACCTGGCTGTTGGTCAAGTCACCGGGGACCACCAGCACTTGCCCGGGGTAACGTTGCGCAAGTTGCTCCAGCGGCGCCTTGGTGCGCGCACTCAGCGCGACCTGCGCCCCACTGCCGAGCAACTCTTCGGCCAGGGCCGCACCGATACCACTGCTTGCCCCGGTCAGCCAATAACGGCGTGGCGATGTCAGGCTCATGCCATTCTCCCTTTCAACCAACGGATCAACCGGCCGAGTACCGGCAGGTGTTCGTAAAGCAGCGCTCCGGCATCAAAGTAATCGCGGTGCCGGTAAACCTTGTCGTGCCATAACAGGTGAGAGCAGCCTTGCACCTGAATCTGTTGGCCGCCCGCCAACCGCGGGTGGCAAAAGCTCATGGTCCAGCGCAGGTAACCTTCGCCTTCGGCCACGTGGTCGAAACCGTGGAAGTCAAAATGCAATGGGTCGACGTTGCTGTAAAGCTCGGCAAAGTACGCCTTCAGCGCGCTGATGCCGTGGACCTGGTGCAGTGGATCGGTAAACGCTATGTCCTGGCTGTACAGGCTGTCGAGCCGGTGCAGGTTGTGTTTGTCCAGGGTGGCGAAGGACTCGGCGAACTGGCGCAGGAAATCACTCATACACACCCCCTGCCGCCTGGCGTGAGGGCAGGGCACGAAAGGCCGCCAGCGCCCGCTCGCGGGAAGACTTCAGATCGACGATGGGCCGTGGGTAGTCGGCCACGCCAAACAGCCCGCCGACAGCGTCGGGGTTGTGCACTTCCTTTTTGTTCAATCCCGCCAGTTGTGGCAGCCACTGCTTGATAAAACGCCCTTCGCCATCGAATTTCTCGGACTGGCTCAACGGGCTGAAAATCCGGAAGTACGGTGCCGAGTCGGTGCCGGTGGACGAACTCCATTGCCAGCCGCCGTTATTGGCCGCCAGATCGCCGTCGATCAAGTGGCGCATAAAAAAGCGCTCGCCTTCGCGCCAGTCGATCAGCAGGTTCTTGGTCAGAAACATCGCCACCACCATGCGCAGGCGGTTATGCATCCAGCCGGTTTCCAAGAGCTGGCGCATCGCGGCATCAATGATCGGCAGGCCGGTGCGTGCCTCTTGCCAGGCGGCCAGATCAGCGGGAGCGTGGCGCCAGGCCACAGCTTCGGTTTCCGGGCGAAAGGCACGATGGCGCGACACCCGTGGGTAACCCACCAGGATATGTTTGTAGAACTCGCGCCACAGCAATTCGTTGATCCAGGTGATTGCGCCGATGTCGCCGCTTTCGAATTCACCCTGGTTACTTTGCAGCGCCGCATGCAGGCACTGGCGTGGCGAAATCACGCCGGCGGCGAGGTACGCAGACAGTTGGCTGGTGCCGGGCTTGGCCGGGAAGTCGCGTTCATCCTTGTAATAGCTGATTTGTGCGTCGGCAAACTGGGCAAGGCGTCGCTGCGCCTCGTCTTCACCGGCCGGCCAAAGGGCGCGCAGGGTGTCGCTGGGCGGGGCAAATCCCTTGACCTGCTCGGGAACTGCATCACTGGCGAACGGCAGCGCGGCCTGCGCCTTGGGCGTCGCCACCCGGCGCGGCAGGGCACTGTGCAGGCGGTTGTAACAGACCTTGCGAAACTGGCTGAACACCTGGAAGTAAGTGCCGGTCTTGGTCAATACGCTGCCAGGCTGGAACAGCAGTTGGTCCAGATAGCTGTGAAACCCTACCCCGTGTGCTTCCAGAGCCTGGGCCACGGCGGCATCGCGCCGGCTTTCGTGGATCCCGTATTCTTCGTTGGTGTGCACGCTCTCGACTGACAGGGCCTGGCACACCTGCACCAGTACCTGTGGCACCTGGTCCCAAGTGTCGGCATGGCGGATCAGCAGGGGAATATTCAGCTCTCCCAGGGCCAGGCTCAGGGCCTTGAGGTTGCGCAGCCAGAAGTCCACCTTGCACGGCGCATCGTCATGGGCCAGCCACTGATCGGCGGTAATCAGGTACACCGCCGCTGTCGGGCCGCGCTGGCAGGCGGCAGCGAGGGCGGTGTTGTCATGCAGGCGCAGGTCGCTGCGCAGCCAGATCAGATGCATTAGAGAAGCCCACGCTGGATCAGGAGCTGATGGGCCGACAAGGGGTCTTCGGCCAGCACCAATTGAGGGGTGTCCTGAGTTAATACGGATAACTCGGCTTGATGGATGCACACCGTTGGTCCGGCAATCAGGATCGGGCAGTGGGTGCCGCTCAGCAGTTTCGGCAAGGTCGCTAAATGGAGGGCCTTGCTCGAGTACAGCAGCACGGCGCGCGGTTGCAGGTGCTCGACGGCCAGGGCCAGTTCGCCGGTAGGCAACGGCCAGTCGAAAACTTCCACCGGGCAATCGGCGCTGCTGGCCAGCCAGGCGCTCAGCCACAGGTGCGGTTCGAGCGGCAGGTCGGAATGGTTGATCAGCAACAATGGCGGGCCGTTGAGCTGGCGGTTGTTGTGATACATCCGTGCGCCGAACTTGCTGCGCAGCCAGGAATGGAAAAACACCCGCTCCGTCTGCGCGCCGAACTGGCCTTGCCAGCGCTGCTCCAGCTCCTTGAACAGTGGCAACAGCAGTTGCTCGCACAGGGTACGCGGTGGGTAAAGGGCCATGGCCTGGTTGAACACGTCGTCGACCCGGCGCTCGGCCAGTTGACCGATGGCCTGGATCAAGGTCTGGCGCAGGTTCTGCCATTCGTTTTCGACGCTGTCGTCCACCGGCTGGGCGTTGTCGATCAACTGCTTGACCTGGCTTACCGGTACGCCTCGGTTGAGCCACGTCAGGATAGTCTGGATGCGCTGCACATGGTCGGCGTTGAACAGCCGATGGCCCTTGGGCGTACGCTGCGGCACGATCAGGCCGTAACGCCGTTCCCAGGCGCGCAGGGTCACCGCGTTGACCCCGGTCTGGCGGGCCACTTCGCGAATCGGCAGCCAGCCTTGTTCCAGGGCCAGGGCCACATCTTCGACGGGTTGGGCAGGGGGTTGCGGGGAAACATTCATGGGTTAGATCGCATTACGCAGGCTGAGATTTTCCGGATGCGGTTGCAGGTAGGCCTGCTGCGCGATGTAGCGGTCCGGGTGTTGGCGAAAGTGATGCTTGAGCAAGGTCAGCGGCACGACCAGCGGCACGATGCCTTGCCGGTATTGGCTGATCAGCGCCTGCATTTCCTGTTTGTCTGCGGCGCTCAGGGCCTGCTTGAGGTAACCGCTGATGTGCTGCAACACATTGGAATGGGTGCCACGGGTGGCGCACTTTTTCAGGGCCGTCATCAGCTCGCTGAAATACTCGGCGGCCAGCACTGGCAGGTCACAGTCCTTGCTCATGCTGCCCAGCAGGTTGCCCAGGCTTTTGTAGTGGGCCGGACTATGGGCCATCAGCAGGTATTTATAGCGCGAGTGGAAGGCCAGCAGCTGGTGACGGGTCAGACCCTGCGCCAGCAATTGTTGCCATGTGGCATAGACAAAGACCCGGGTCAGGAAATTTTCCCGCAGCACCGGGTCGTGCAGGCGGCCATCTTCCTCCACCGGCAGGTTGGGATGGCGTGCGCAGAATGCCTGGGCATAGATGCCGCGCCCACCGCCCTCGGCCGGGGTGCCGTTGTCGCGGTAGACCTTGACCCGTTCCAGGCCGCAGGACGGTGATTTCTGCATGAAGATATAGCCGCACAGGTCCGTATGTTCGGCGGCCATGCGCTGGCCGTACTCATCCAGTGCGCCGGTCACATTCAGTTCGCGGTGGACTGTGCCCACGGCTTGCGGCTGGAGTGGGTCGCCCACCAGGCGAATCGGCTCACGGGGGATGCCCAGGCCAATAGCGACTTCGGGGCACAGTGGCACGAAGTCGAAATAGTCACTGAGTGTCTGGCTGCACAAGGGGGATTGTTTGTGCCCGCCGTTGAAGCGCACGTTTTCGCCGAGCAGGCAGGCGCTGATGGCGATTTTTGGTTTGCCGGTGACGGACACGTTGCAGGACATGGCAAAGCCTCGACAAGATTCCTGTACAGTTTATGTTTTCTGTACAACTAATCTCATCATAGGTTTTGCACTGTACAAGTCAAATAGTTTGTACAAGTTTTTTGATGAGGTTATTGCCAGCCCATTTTCCAGCGCTCGGCATCTTGCAGGCTCTGCCAGGTCAGGCGTTCTCCGCGCCGGGTCAAGACGGCTTGCAGTTCAATCTCCAGTACGTTGTCTTCTTCATCGCGAAACAACTCGGTGACCAGGAAATGTTTTTCCTTGTTTCGCGGGTGGGTTGCTGTCCATTTGGAGAGCAACAGTTTTGTTGGATTGATGCGGTTCATTGCAGGTGTCCGAGCAAGCGCCGCGCGGCTTCCTGGCCGCTGAGCCACGCGCCTTCGACCCTGCCTGACAGGCACCAGTCGCCACATACGTACAGGCCCAGGTCGGCATCCGCCAGTACTCCCCATTCATGGCTGCCCGCCGGTCGGGCGTACAGCCAGCGGTGGGCGAGGCTGAAGGAGGGCGCCGGCATGCTGCAATGCAGCAATTCGGCAAAGGCGCCGTGCAGCAATTCGATGATGGCTTCCTTGGGCAGGTCCAGGTGCTGTTTGCTCCAGGCACTGGTGGCGTGCAGGATCCAGGTATCTGGCGTGGCGTCACGCCCTGGTTTGCTGCGGTTGCGGGCCAGCCAGTCGAGGGGGCTGTCTTGTACGAAGCAGCCTTCCATCGGCGTATCCAGCGGCGTGTCGAAGGCCAGGGCAATGGCCCAGGTCGGGTCCATTTTTACCCCGGCTGCCGTGCTCGCCAGTTTCGGCGCCGCGGCCAGCAGGGCCGTGGCCTGGTGCGCCGGGGTGGCAATGATTACGTGGCTGAAGGGGCCATGGTTGCCACCGTCGGCGTCCAGCAGGTTCCAGTGTTGCTGGCCCTGGAACACTTCGGTGATACGGCAGCCGAACTCCACCGGCAGGTCGTCCAGCAGTGCGCGGGTGATGGCGCTCATGCGCGGGGTGCCGACCCAGCGGGTCTGCTCATCGGGAGAAGGGCTCAGTTGGCCGGATTGGCAGTTGTAGAGTTGCGGTTCCCACTCGGCAACCCAGCCATTGGCTTGCCAGCGTTGTACTTCATCGACGAAGCGTCGGTCGCGGGCGGTGAAGTACTGCGCGCCAAGGTCCAGTGTGCCGGCCTCGCTGCGCTTGCTGGACATGCGCCCGCCACTGCCGCGGCTTTTATCGAAGAGTTGTACAGCGTGCCCGGCATCTTTTAACGCTCGGGCGGCCGAAAGTCCGGCGATGCCGGTACCGATGATCGCGATGGGAACAGTCATGGGAGGCCTCGTTTTACCTTTGGGTACAGACTACGCCGACACCAATAGCTGTACAATATTGTTTTTTGGTATAAGTTTCGGCATGCCTTAACGTGTGGCGTGGCCTATGGTTAAACGTAGGTCGCGCCCGATTAAAAAGATCCCTGCTTATAAAATAGACCAGCGATGCCCGGCCAACGTTACAGGAGGAAGATCTCATGCATATTTTGCTGACCGGCGGTACCGGTCTGATCGGCCGCCAGCTTTGCCAGTACTGGAGCGCCCAGGGGCATCAGTTGACGGTATGGAGCCGCAATCCCGCGCAGGTCGCCACCCTGTGCGGTGCGCAGGTGAAGGGCGTTGCCCGTTTGCAGGATGTAACGCAGCCGGTGGATGCTGTTATCAACCTGGCCGGCGCGCCGATCGCCGACCGGCTCTGGACCCATAAACGCAAGGCATTGCTGTGGAGCAGTCGGATCAGCCTGACGGAAACCTTGCTGGCCTGGCTTGAAGGCCTGGCGGTAAAACCTGCGATGTTGATTTCCGGGTCGGCGGTGGGCTGGTATGGCGATGGCGGTGAGCGCGAGCTGACCGAAGCCAGCGGCCCGGTGCTGGACGATTTTCCCAGCCAGTTGTGCATTGCCTGGGAAGAAACCGCCCAGCGCGCCGAGGCCTTCGGCCTGCGGGTGGTGCTGGTGCGTACTGGCCTGGTGCTAGCGGCCGAGGGCGGCTTTTTGTCGCGGTTGTTACTGCCCTTTAAACTGGCGCTGGGCGGGCCTATCGGTAACGGTCGGCAGTGGATGCCGTGGGTGCATATCAAGGATCAAATCGCCCTGATTGATTTTCTTCTACACAAACCTGACGCCAGCGGTCCTTATAATGCCTGCGCGCCCCAGCCGGTGCGTAACCGCGAGTTTGCCAAGACCCTGGGCCAGGTGCTGCACCGCCCGGCGTTTATGCCGATGCCGGCGTTTGCCTTGCGGGTGGGTTTGGGCGAGTTGTCCGGCCTGTTGCTGGGCGGGCAGAAGGCGCTACCCGAGCGGTTGTTGGCCGCCGGTTTCACTTTTCAGTTCACTGAGTTGCACGCGGCCCTGGACGACTTGTCCAGCCGCCTCTAGAGATAGGATGTTGCATGACGGATCACGCGTTGTTACTGGTCAACCTGGGCTCGCCGGCGTCCACTTCGGTGGCCGATGTGCGCAGCTACCTCAATCAGTTCTTGATGGACCCGTATGTGATCGACCTGCCATGGCCGGTGCGGCGCTTGCTGGTGTCGCTGATCCTGATCAAGCGTCCCGAGCAGTCGGCCCACGCCTACGCCTCGATCTGGTGGGACGAAGGCTCGCCGCTGGTGGTCCTCAGTCGCCGCCTGCAGCAGCAGATGACCAGCCAATGGACCCATGGCCCGGTGGAACTGGCGATGCGTTATGGCGAACCGTCGATTGAAAGCGTGCTGACCCGCCTGGCCGGCCAGGGCATCCATAAGGTCACGCTGGCGCCGTTGTATCCACAGTTTGCCGACAGCACCGTGACCACGGTGATCGAAGAAGCGCGGCGGGTGGTGCGCGAGAAGAAACTCGACCTGCAGTTCTCGATCCTGCAACCGTTCTACGACCAGCCGGAATACCTCGATGCCCTGGTGGCCAGTGCCAGGCCGCATTTGCAGCAGGATTACGATCACCTGCTGTTCAGCTTCCATGGCCTGCCGGAACGCCATCTGAATAAACTCAACCCCGGGCATTCCCTGGACGGTGCGGGCGACTGCTGCGCCAATGCGTCGCCTGAGGTGCGTACCACCTGTTATCGCGGGCAATGCTTCAGCGTCGCCCGCGACTTTGCCGCGCGCATGGGCCTGCCTGAGGGTAAATGGTCGGTAGCGTTCCAGTCGCGCCTGGGCCGGGCGAAGTGGATCGAACCCTACACCGAGGCCCGCCTGGAGGCTCTGGCTCAGCAGGGGGTGAAGAAGTTGCTGGTGATGTGCCCGGCGTTTGTCGCCGATTGCATCGAGACCCTGGAGGAGATCGGTGATCGCGGCCTGGAACAGTTCCGCGAAGCCGGGGGCGAGGAGTTAGTGCTGGTGCCGTGCCTCAATGATGATCCGCAGTGGGCGGCGGCACTTAACACCTTGTGCGAAAGAGCGCCCGTCAGCCTCTAATGTGGCGGCTTGTGTGGGAGCTGGCTCCCATACAAGCCAGTTCCCACATGGCTTCAGCGGGCTTTACTCGTGATGGGGCTGGCCAAGAAAGGTCAGTGAGCTGAACAGCGCGCGGATGTGGACCTCGCCGTTATCTTTGACCGGCACTTGTGCCTGCGCCGCAATCACATTCAGCGCTTCATTGCGCACCAGTACCTGGGCCCGGCCATCCTTGTCGGTCTCGGTACTCAAGGTGTTCGGCGCGCTGCGGTAGTCGCCAATCAACTTGATTCCGGCGGCGGGCTTGCCGTCGATCAGCACCCGTACAGGCAGCGATTGGCCTGGGCCGACGGTCAGCGGGTCGACTTCGGGCACGATCACCATCCTCAACTGATCCAGCTTGGGCAGTTTTGCCCCGGCCTGATAGATCGCCAGGCTGTACTTCAGGGCCTGGGTCGTTTCGACGGCGCCCGGCACCTGGCTGTGGCCCTTGTTCACCCATTTCTTGTCTGGGGTTTGCGTCCACAGGCCGTTATCAAACGCCACGGCCAGCACCGCAGGAGATTTGAGCGGTTGCAGGCGCGCCTGGTCGTCCAGGCGTTGTACGGTCACCGGGATCATCCGGCCACTGGCGTCATAGGCCCAGGCGCCGCTGACTTTCCTGGCCTTGAAGGCTTCGTCTTCGGCACCGTGGCCATAGACCACCTCGATATGCCCCCGGCGTTGCTCGGTCCACAGACCGTGGGCCGATACCTGGGTGGCGAACAGCAGGCCGAGCACGGCCAATGATTTGAGCGCTTGCATGGTGAGGTCCTTTTACAGATTGAGGGTCAGGCTGACGGTGAAGTTGCGCGGCTCTCCGGGGGTTACCCAGTAGTTGCTGTAGGAGCGCTCGTAGTACTTTTCATCGAACAGGTTGTTGAGGTTCAGGCCCACGGTGAGGTTGTCGCTGGCCTTGTAATGGGCCAGCAGGTCGACCGTGTGGTAGGCCGGCAACTCGAAGCTTTTACCGGCCTCGCCCGAGCGGTCGCCGACGTAGGTAAAGGCCGCGCCCAGATCCGAGCCCCGCAGGGCGCCATCCTGGAACTCATACACGCCCAACAGGCTGCCACTGCGCTTGGCCACGCCAGGGACGCGGCTGCCGGTGGGGATTTCTTTGTCACCCTTGGTCACTTGCGCATCGATGTAGGCCAGGGCACCAATCACCCGCACAGCGTCAGTCAATTGCCCGCTCAGTTGCAGGTCAACCCCCTGGCTGCGGGCCTTGCCAATGGCGCGCTTGAGGTCGGTGGCCGGGTCGGTGGCCAGGGTGTTTTCTTTATTGATATGGAAGGCGGCGACGGTGGCGCTCAGGCGGTCGTCGAACAGCTCTGTCTTGATACCGACTTCATAACCAACACCTTCTTCGGGCTCGAGGAATTTACCGGCTGCGTCCAGGTCACTTTGCGGCTTGAACGAGGTACTGGCGTTGGCAAACAGCCCCACCTGCGGGGTCAGTTGATACAGCAGGCCGGCCCGCTGGGTCATGACATCGTGGGTTTTCTGGCTCTTGGCGCCGTTGCGGGTGAAGTCCTCTGAGCTTTGCTCGACGTGCTCCAGGCGCACGCCCACCAGGCCGCGCAGGCGGTCGGTAAATACGATCTGGTCTTGCAGGTTCAGCGCCTGGCTTTTCACCTGGGTGAAAAAATCAGTGCCCGTGGGCTTGCCATTGGGCTTGGGCTGGCCATAGACCGGTTGGTAGATATCAATCGGGTAGCTGCCGGTGATGGCGGTCACCCGTTCTTTCTTGCGGTAGTCCTCGTACTCGGTGCCGATCAGCAATTCATGCTGCCAACTGCCGATATCGAACAGACCGCGCAGCTCCAACTGGGTGATGCTGTCGTGCCAACCCGTGGAGCGTTCGCGGTAACGGCGGTTGACGGTATGCCCATCGGCATTCAGCGGGCGGCTTTCCGAGGCGTGGCCCCAGAGGCTGCCTTGTTTGTAATGGCTGGCCAGGCGCAGCTTCCAGGCATCGTTCAAGTGATGCTCGAGGGTGGCTTGCAGGCGGTTGTTGTGGTTGTCGATATCGCCGTCGTTGGGCTCGCCGAGGAAGGTCGAGCGGGACATGCCGCTCCAGCGGTCATTCGGCGCGACGATGCCCCGGTCGAACGTTGAGCTGTGGCGCACGAACTCACTTTCCACCAACAGGCTGGTGTCCGGGTCCAGTTGCCAACTGAACGATGGGGCGACAAACACCCGCTTGCTCTGCACGTGGTCACGAAAGCTGTGGTTGTCTTCCACTGCCAGATTGACCCGCGACAGCACATTGCCTTCGCTGTCCAGCGGGGTGTTGATATCGACGGCGGTGCGGTAGCGGTCCCAACTGCCGGCGCTGGTCTGCAGGGTGGTAAAGGCTTCGGCTTGGGGCTTTTTGGTGACGATATTCACGGTGCCGCCGGGATCGCCACGGCCATAGAGGCTGGCGGCGGGGCCCTTGAGCACTTCGATACGTTCGATATTGGCCGTGTCCGGCGTGCTCGGGTAGCCACGGTTGGCGCTGAAACCATCCTGGTAGAACGCCGAGGTGGTGAAGCCGCGAATACTGTATTCGTAAAGGGTCAGGCCACCGAAGTTGTTCTGCTTGGACACCCCGCCGGCAAACTCCAGGGCGCGCTCGACGTTGTTGCTGCCCAGGTCCTTGAGCACTGTGGTGGGGATTACGCTGATTGACTGTGGGATATCCCGCAGGGCGGTGTCGGTCTTGGTCGCGCTGGCCGAGCGGGTCGCACGGTAACCCGTGACCGGGCCGGTAGCGGATTCATACGCCTCGCCGGTGATGCTGGTGGTGCCCAGTTCAAGCGTGTTGGTGTCTTCTGCAAACACCGGGTCCACCAGCAATCCCAGGGCGAGACCGGCCAGGGGCGCAAACTTTCGAGACGTCATGGTCTAACATTCCAATATCAATATTGAAATAATATAACATGACTATTGAGAGTGTATCTCTTTAAGGATCGTCCTTTATTCCTGCTCTTTCACCGGGGCGGGCGGCGGGCGCAGGCCCACTTCGGCCAGCAGCTTGATCTCTTTGCCGTTGCGCATCACCTGGATCGCGACCTTTTCCGTCGGTTTGATCCGCGCCACCTGGTTCATCGAACGGCGACCATCGCCCGCCGGTTCACCGTCGATGCTGAGGATCACATCGCCCACCTGCATCCCGGCTTTCTCCGCCGGGCCGCCGCGCAGGATGCCGGCAATCACGATGCCTGGGCGCCCGGTCAGGCCAAACGACTCCGACAGCTCCTTGGTCAGCGGTTGCACTTCAATCCCCAGCCAGCCACGGATCACCTGGCCGTGCTCGATGATCGACTTCATCACTTCCATCGCCAGCTTCACCGGGATCGCAAAACCGATGCCCTGGGAGCCGCCGGACTTGGAAAAAATCGCCGTGTTGATGCCGGTCAGGTTGCCATTGGCGTCCACCAGCGCGCCGCCGGAGTTGCCCGGGTTGATCGCCGCGTCGGTCTGGATAAAGTCTTCGTAGCTGTTAAGGCCCAACTGATTACGCCCGGTGGCGCTGATGATGCCCATGGTCACGGTCTGGCCGACGCCGAACGGGTTGCCGATCGCCAAGGCCACATCACCGACCCGCAGGCTTTCGGAGCGGCCGATGGTGATGGAGGGCAGGTTCTTCAGGTCGATCTTCAGGACCGCAAGGTCGGTTTCCGGGTCGCTGCCCACTACCCGCGCCAGGGTTTCGCGGCCATCGCGCAGGGCCACGACAATCTGGTCGGCCCCGGTGCTTACATGGTTGTTGGTCAGGATGTAGCCTTCGGGGCTCATGATCACCCCGGAGCCGAGGCTCGACTCCATGCGGCGCTGCTTGGGCGAATTGTCACCGAAGAACCGCCGGAACTGTGGGTCTTCAAACAGCGGGTGCGCCGGTTTATTGATGACTTTGGTGGTGTATAGGTTGACCACTGCGGGCGCAGCGACCACCACCGCATCGGCGTAGGTCACCGGGCCTTGTTGCACCGCGCTGGTTTGCGGTGCCTGTTGCAGGTTGACGTCCAGGCTTGGCAGGCCGACCCATTGCGGATAACGCTGAATAATCAGCATCGCGATCAGCACGCCGGCCAACAATGGCCATCCAAAAAAACGCAGCGCCTTGAGCATCAAGTAAGTCCTGACAGGTTGCAGGGGGCGCGGGAGCGCCCATAATGTCGCGCATTATACGAGGCCGCGAGCGCCTCTGAACGGGATATTTAGGAGTCTTTTATGGCCGTCGCCCTGAGCACCCTGGTTGAAGAAGCGGATCGCTACTTGAACAGCGCGAAAATTGCCGATTACTGCCCCAATGGCCTGCAGGTCGAAGGCCGGCCGCAGGTGTTGCGCATTGTCAGTGGCGTGACTGCCAGCCAAGCGCTGCTCGACGCGGCGGTGGAGGCCAAGGCCGACCTGGTGCTGGTGCATCACGGTTATTTCTGGAAAGGCGAGAGCCCGTGCATCACCGGCATGAAACAGCGCCGCCTCAAGACCCTGCTCAAGCACGACATCAGCCTCCTGGCCTACCACCTGCCGCTGGACCTGCACCCGGACGTGGGCAACAACGTGCAGTTGGCCCGCCAGTTGGACATCACCGTCGAAGGCCCGCTGGACCCGGACAACCTCAAGGTCGTCGGCCTGGTCGGCTCCTTGGCCGAGCCCCTGTCGGCACGGGATTTCGCCCGCCGTGTGCAGGAAGCCATGGGCCGCGAGCCGCTGCTGATCGAAGGCAGCGCGATGATCCGCCGCGTGGGCTGGTGCACCGGCGGCGGCCAGGGCTACATCGACCAGGCCGTGCTGGCCGGGGTGGATTTGTACCTCAGCGGCGAAGCTTCGGAACAGACCTTCCACAGTGCCCGGGAAAACGACATCAGCTTTATCGCCGCCGGCCATCATGCCACCGAGCGTTATGGCGTGCAGGCCCTGGGCGATTACCTGGCCCGGCGCTTTGCCCTCGAGCACCTGTTTATCGACTGCCCCAACCCGATCTGAGCCTCCCCACAGGCCCTTCATTGCAGGCAAACCGAGCGGTATATCCATATACCGTTTCGATCTAGCCAGCTCCCTGATTAGAAGTAGGTGCTGTGCTAGCATGCCTCGCTCGAACACGGCCCGCAGGCCGTCCATAAGATCGTTTTTCCGTGAGTAGCCATGGTCGACAAACTGACGCATCTGAAACAGCTGGAGGCGGAGAGCATCCACATCATCCGTGAGGTTGCCGCCGAGTTCGACAACCCCGTGATGCTCTACTCCATCGGCAAAGACTCCGCCGTGATGCTGCATCTGGCGCGCAAGGCATTCTTCCCGGGCAAGCTGCCGTTTCCGGTGATGCATGTGGACACCCAGTGGAAATTCCAGGAAATGTACAAGTTTCGCGACCGCATGGTCGAGGAACTGGGCCTGGAGCTGATCACTCACGTCAACCCGGACGGTGTGGCGCAGGGCATCAACCCGTTCACCCACGGCAGCGCCAAGCACACCGACATCATGAAGACCGAAGGCCTGAAACAAGCCTTGGACCAGCATGGTTTCGACGCAGCCTTCGGCGGCGCCCGTCGCGATGAAGAGAAATCCCGCGCCAAAGAGCGCGTGTACTCGTTCCGCGACAGCAAGCACCGCTGGGACCCGAAAAACCAGCGCCCGGAGCTGTGGAACGTCTACAACGGCAACGTCAACAAGGGCGAGTCGATCCGCGTGTTCCCGCTGTCCAACTGGACCGAGCTGGATATCTGGCAGTACATCTATCTGGAAGGCATTCCCATCGTGCCGCTGTACTTCGCCGCCGAACGTGAAGTGATCGAGAAGAACGGCACGCTGATCATGATCGACGACGAGCGCATCCTCGAGCACCTGTCCGACGAGGACAAAGCCCGCATCGTCAAAAAGAAAGTCCGTTTCCGTACCCTTGGCTGCTACCCGTTGACGGGCGCGGTGGAGTCCGAAGCCGAGACGCTGACGGACATCATCCAGGAAATGCTCCTGACGCGAACTTCCGAGCGCCAGGGCCGTGTCATCGACCACGATGGTGCAGGCTCGATGGAAGATAAAAAACGTCAAGGTTATTTCTAAGGGGCTGTCATGTCGCATCAATCTGATTTGATCAGCGAGGACATCCTCGCCTACCTGGGCCAGCACGAACGCAAGGAAATGCTGCGCTTTCTGACCTGTGGCAACGTCGACGACGGCAAGAGCACCCTGATCGGGCGCCTGCTGCACGACTCCAAGATGATCTACGAAGACCATCTGGAAGCCATCACCCGCGATTCGAAGAAAGTCGGCACCACCGGTGACGATATCGACCTGGCTTTGCTGGTCGACGGCCTGCAGGCCGAGCGTGAGCAGGGCATCACCATTGATGTGGCCTACCGCTATTTCTCCACCGCCAAGCGCAAATTCATCATTGCCGACACCCCCGGCCATGAGCAGTACACCCGCAACATGGCCACCGGTGCGTCCACCTGTGACCTGGCGATCATCCTGGTGGATGCGCGCTACGGCGTGCAGACCCAGACCCGTCGCCACAGCTTTATCGCCTCGCTGTTGGGCATCAAGCACATCGTCATCGCGATCAACAAGATGGACCTCAACGGTTTCGACGAGAGCATCTTCGAGTCGATCAAGGCCGACTACCTGAAGTTTGCCGAGGGCATTGCGTTCAAGCCGAGCACCATGGCCTTTGTGCCGATGTCGGCGCTCAAGGGCGACAACGTGGTGAACAAGAGCGAGCGTTCGCCGTGGTACACCGGCCAGTCGCTGATGGAGATCCTCGAAACCGTCGAGATCGCCAACGACCGCAACTACACCGACCTGCGTTTCCCGGTGCAGTACGTCAACCGCCCGAACCTGAACTTCCGTGGTTTCGCCGGTACCCTGGCCAGCGGCATCGTGCACAAGGGCGACGAAGTGGTGGTGTTGCCGTCGGGCAAGAGCAGCCGCATCAAATCCATCGTCACCTTCGAAGGTGAACTGGAGCACGCAGGCCCAGGCCAGGCCGTGACCCTGACCATGGAAGACGAGATCGACATCTCCCGTGGCGACCTGCTGGTGCATGCCGACAACGTGCCGCAAGTGACCGACGCCTTCGACGCCATGCTGGTGTGGATGGCCGAGGAGCCGATGCTGCCGGGCAAGAAATACGACATCAAGCGCGCTACCAGCTACGTGCCGGGTTCCATCACCAGCATCGTGCATCGTGTGGATGTGAACACCTTGGAAGAAGGCCCCGCCAGTGCCTTGCAACTGAACGAGATCGGTCGGGTCAAGGTCAGCCTCGACGCGGCCATTGCCCTGGACGGTTACGCCAGCAACCGCACCACCGGCGCCTTTATCGTAATTGATCGCCTGACCAACGGCACTGTGGCCGCGGGCATGATCATCGCACCACCGGTCAGCCATGGCGGCGCGGCGCAGCACGGCAAGTTGGCCCACGTGGCCACCGAAGAGCGCGCCCAGCGTTTCGGCCAGCAGCCGGCCACCGTGTTGTTCAGCGGCCTGTCGGGCGCAGGCAAGAGCACCTTGGCCTATGCAGTTGAGCGTAAATTGTTCGACATGGGCCGTGCGGTGTTCGTACTCGATGGCCAGAACCTGCGCCATGACCTCAATAAAGGTCTGCCACAGGACCGAGCCGGGCGTACCGAGAACTGGCGGCGTGCTGCTCACGTGGCGCGTCAGTTCAACGAAGCCGGCCTGCTGACCCTGGCGGCCTTCGTGGCGCCGGATGCCGAGGGCCGTGAACAGGCCAAGGCGTTGATCGGCAGTGATCGTTTGCTGACCGTGTACGTGCAGGCCTCGCCGCTGGTGTGTGCCGAGCGTGACCCGCAAGGCCTGTATGCTGCGGGTGGGGATAACATCCCTGGTGAGTCGTTCCCGTACGACGTGCCGTTGAATGCCGACCTGGTGCTCGACACCCAGGCCCTGTCGCTGGACGACAGCGTCAAGCAAGTGCTGGAGCTGTTGCGCCAGCGCGGCGCGATCTAAACCTCGCCGCCACAAAAAAGCCCGCCACCGATCACTCGGTGGCGGGCTTTTCACATTCTTCAGGTTGACACAGTCAGTGTGGGAGCTGGCTTGCCTGCGATGGCAGTGGTTCAGGCAATGCACTTACATCTGACAGACCGCTATCGCAGGCAAGCCACACATGGTGATCACCGATTGCCTGGGTACTCGATGTGAAGCCGGCTCAACAGGGCATCCTTGTCTTCCCACAACTGGTTGATCCAGCCCTGGAACGCCAAACGATACTCCCCATCCTGCTCATAATTCTTGCCAATGAACTCGGCCGGGATCTGCACCTCTTCAAACTGCACCACCACGTCTTTTACATTGCCGCACAACAAGTCCCAGAACCCCGGGCGCCCGCCTGGGTAGTGGATAGTCACATTGACCAGTGACTTCAGTTGCTCGCCCATGGCATCCAGTACAAACGCAATGCCGCCGGCCTTGGGCTTGAGCAGGTAGCGGAACGGCGATTGTTGCTGGGCATGTTTGCCAGGGGTAAACCGCGTGCCTTCGGCAAAGTTGAAAATACCCACCGGGTTGTCGCGAAATTTCGCACAGGTCTTGCGGGTGGTTTCCAGATCCTTGCCTTTCTTCTCCGGGTGTTTCTCCAGGTAGGCCTTGGTGTAACGCTTCATGAAGGGGAAGCCCAGCGCCCACCACGCGAGGCCAATCACCGGTACCCAGATCAGCTCCTGCTTGAGGAAAAACTTCAGTGGGCGGATCCGTCGATTGAGCACGTACTGCAACACCATGATATCGACCCAGCTCTGGTGGTTGCTGGTCACCAGGTATGAGTGCTGGTAGTCCAGGCCTTCCAGGCCCTTGAGGTGCCAGCGGGTGCGGCGCACCAGGTTCATCCAGGCCTTGTTATTGCTGATCCATGCTTCATGGGTGTGGTTCATCAACCACTCGCTGAAGCGCTTGGCGAACGGCAGCGCCTTGAACAGCGCGACGATAAACAGGAATGAACACAGCAGGATGGTGTTCAACGCCAGCAGCAGCGAGGCAATGACCCCACGCAGGGGGGCAGGCAGAAAGTCCAGCATTTAGGCATCCATAGGTCGGTTGGCGGCTTGAATCGCGGTCAGGGCGATGGTGTAGACGATATCGTCCACCTGGGCCCCACGGGGCAGGTCGTTCACAGGTTTGCGCAGGCCTTGCAGCATCGGGCCGAGGCTGACGCAATCGGCACTGCGCTGCACGGCTTTGTGGGTGGTGTTGCCGGTGTTGAGGTCGGGAAACACAAAGACCGTGGCCTTGCCCGCCACCAGGCTGTTGGGTGCCAGTTGCCGGGCGACGTTTTCGTTGGCGGCGGCATCGTACTGCAAGGGGCCGTCGATCAGCAGCGAGCTTTGTTGTTCGTGGGCCAGCAGGGTGGCCTCGCGGACTTTCTCCACTTCTTCGCCACTGGCCGAGTCACCACTGGAGTAGCTGATCATCGCCACGCGCGGGGTGATACCGAAGGCGGCGGCCGAGTCGGCGCTCTGCAGGGCGATTTCCGCGAGTTCCGCGGCGCTGGGGTGCGGGTTCATCACGCAGTCGCCGTAGACCAGTACTTGTTCAGGGAACAGCATGAAAAACACCGACGACACCAGGGTGCAGCCCGGCGCGGTCTTGATCAGTTGCAGGGCCGGGCGGATGGTATTGGCGGTGGAGTGGATGACCCCGGAGACCAGGCCGTCCACTTCATCCAGCGCCAGCATCATGGTGGCGATCACCACGGTGTCTTCCAGTTGCTGCTCGGCCATCGGCGCGTTGAGGCTTTTGCTCTTGCGCAGGGCCACCATCGGCTCGACATAGCGCTCGCGAATCAGGTCCGGGTCAAGAATCTCCAGGCCTTCGGGCAACTCGATGCCGTGGGCGCGGGCCACGGCTTCGACGTCAGCCGGCTTGGCCAGCAGCACACAGCGGGCAATGCCCCGGGCCTGGCAGATGGCGGCGGCTTGCACGGTCAGCGGCTCGCTGCCCTCGGGCAGCACAATGCGCTTGTTGGCGGCCTGGGCACGCTGGATCAACTGGTAGCGGAACACCGCCGGTGACAGGCGCATCTCCCGTGGCGTACCGCAACGCTGGTGCAGCCAGCGCGCGTCCAGGTGGCTGGCGACGAAATCGGTGATGATCTCCGCACGTTCGCGGTCATCAATCGGGATTTCCTTGTTCAGGCTGTTGAGTTGGTTGGCGGTGTCGTAGGAGCCGGTGCTCACCGACAGCACCGGCAGCCCGGCCTGGAACGCACCACGGCACAGATCCATGATCCGTGGGTCGGGCAGGGTGTCGCTGGTCAGCAGCAGGCCGGCCAGGGGCACGCCATTGATCGCGGCCAGGCTGACGGCGAGGATGATGTCGTCGCGATCCCCCGGCGTCACTACCAGCACGCCGGGCTTGAGCAACTCCACGGTGTTGCGCATGGTGCGGGCGCAGATGATGATTTTGCTCATGCGCCGGGTTTCATAGTCACCCGCATTGAGCACTTGTGCGCCCATCAGGTCGGCCACGTCGCGAGTGCGCGGGGCATTGAGCTCGGGCTGGAACGGGATACAGCCCAGCAAGCGGAAATCGCCACTGCGCAGTAACGGCGAATGCTCCTTGAGGCGCGCGGCGAAGACTTCCATGCTTTCGTCGGTCTGCACCTTGTTCAGAATCACGCCCAGCACTTTCGGGTCTTTCGGGCCGCCGAACAGTTGCGCCTGCAATTCCACGCGGCCGGACAGCTCTGTCAGCACTTCGTTTTCCGGGGCCGAGACGAGGATGACTTCGGCATCCAGGCTTTTCGCCAGGTGCAGGTTGACCCGTGCGGCATAGCTGGCGCTGCGGGTCGGCACCATGCCCTCGACAATCAGCACGTCCTTGCCCACGGCGGCCTGCTGGTACAGGGTGATGATTTCTTCGAGCAACTCATCGAGCTGGCCATCGCCGAGCATCCGCTCGACATGGGCCAACCCCAGGGGTTGCGGCGGTTTCAGGCCGTGGGTACGCGCCACCAGCTCGGTGGAACGCTCAGGCCCGGTATCGCCGGGGTGCGGCTGGGCAATCGGTTTGAAAAAGCCGACTTTCAGCCCGGCCCGCTCAAGGGTACGCACCAGCCCAAGGCTGATGGAGGTCAGACCCACACCAAAATCGGTGGGCGCGATAAAAAAAGTCTGCATGCGAATTCTCTGAAGGTGCATGGCTTCGGTGGTGCGCTATGGCTGCGCGCCGACCGGGAATCAGTTGCCAAGGGTATCGTTATCCGGGCGCTGCGCACACCAGCCACAGGCAAAGGGCTGGCCTATTTTTGCCAGGCGTTGCGCCGGATCAATCACCCAGCCCCTGGATTGCCAGGGCGGCTGGTGGCGCAGGTGCTGCGTATGGCCGCAGGACAGCGCGGCGACCCAGTGGCCGTCTGCGTCCTGATGAAATCCGACGACCGTCGAGTCACTGGATCGACTCCGTCTGTCCGGGTTGTGTTCGCTTTCGGGCAAATCCTTGTTTAGACTTGTCCGTTCTTCATTCTTATGCAAAAGGTCTCGCCCCATGCCGATCGCCGCCAACAAGGCTGTCTCCATTGACTATACCCTGACCAACGACGCTGGTGAGGTCATCGACAGCTCCGCCGGCGGCGCGCCGCTGGTCTACCTGCAAGGCGCGGGTAACATCATCCCGGGCCTGGAAAAGGCCCTGGAAGGCAAAGAGGTTGGTGATGAACTGACCGTTGCCGTAGAACCTGAAGATGCCTACGGCGAGTACTCGGCCGAACTGGTCAGCACCCTGAGCCGCAGCATGTTCGAAGGCGTCGACGAACTGGAAGTGGGCATGCAGTTCCACGCCTCCGCTCCGGACGGCCAAATGCAGATCGTGACCATCCGCGACCTGGACGGCGACGATGTCACCGTCGACGGCAACCACCCGCTGGCAGGCCAGCGCCTGAACTTCCAGGTCAAGATCGTTGCCATCCGCGACGCTTCCCAGGAAGAAGTTGCCCACGGCCACGTACACGGCGAAGGTGGTCACCACCATTGATTGACGGGCCACGTCCAGTCAGTTGAAAAGAAAGGCGCCTTCGGGCGCCTTTTTTGATTGGCGGCTATTCTTGCCGGCTGGGCGGCTGTAATCTCGAATGGCCGTTACACAGAATATGGGAAATCTGGAGTTCGTCATGAGTGCTTTCCACGACCTTAAACTCACAGCCCTGGATGGTCAGGAGCTGCCTCTGACGCCCTATAAGGGGCAAGTCGTGCTGGTGGTCAATGTCGCCTCCAAGTGTGGACTGACCCCGCAGTATGCGGCGCTGGAAAAACTTTATCAGCAGTACAAGGGCCAGGGTTTCACCGTGCTGGGCCTGCCGTGCAATCAATTTGCAGGCCAGGAGCCCGGGACCGAAGACGAGATCCAGGCGTTTTGCAGCCTCAACTATGGCGTGAGCTTTCCCCTGGGCAGCAAGCTGGAGGTCAACGGTCCCGATCGTCATCAGTTGTATCGCTTGCTGGCAGGTGAGGGCGCGGAGTTTCCAGGGGATATCACCTGGAACTTCGAGAAATTCCTGCTGGGCAAGGATGGGCGGGTGCTGGCGCGTTTTTCCCCACGTACCGCGCCTGATGATCCGAGTGTTATCCAGGCCATCGAAAAGGCCCTGGCCTGATTTGGCGCTGTGGTGAGGGGGCACGCCCCTTTGCCACAAGTCGATGTATCCTCCCGCTTTTGCACCTTAATCACCGCAATCAATAGTGCTATCCAGTGCGGTCTGCACTCCATATTATCCGCATCATAAAACCCCTTTCATGCGGAGTGCTGCCATGCCTGTCCAAGCCTTGTTCAAACCTTTCCAGCTCGGTGCACTGCAATTGCCGACCCGCGTGGTCATGGCGCCGATGACCCGTTCGTTCTCTCCCGGTGGCGTACCCAATTCCAAAGTCATCGAGTACTACCGCCGTCGCGCGGCGGCCGGCGTTGGCCTGATCATCACAGAGGGCACGGTGGTGGGCCACCAGGCTTCCAACGGCTATCCGAATGTCCCGCATTTCTACGGTGAAGCGGCATTGGCCGGCTGGAAGAAAGTGGTCGACGCGGTGCATGCCGAGGGCGGCAAGATCGTCCCGCAACTGTGGCACGTTGGCAGCGTGCGGCGCATAGGCACAGAACCCGATGCCAGCGTGCCGGCCTATGGCCCGATGGAAAAACTCAAGGACGGCAACGTGGTGGTCCACGGCATGACGGTCCAGGATATCCAGGCGGTGATTGCTGCCTTCGCCCAGGCCGCCAAGGATGCCCAGAGCATCGGTATGGACGGCGTGGAGATCCACGGTGCCCACGGTTACCTGGTCGACCAGTTCTTCTGGGAAGGCAGCAACCAGCGTACCGATGAATATGGCGGCAGCCTGGCCAATCGCTCCCGGTTCGCCATCGAGTTGATTCAGGCCGTGCGGGCGGCGGTAGGTCCCGAGTTCCCGATCATTTTCCGTTTCTCCCAATGGAAGCAGCAGGATTACACCGCGCGCCTGGTGCAAACGCCCGAGGCACTGGGTGAGTTTCTCAAGCCGTTGTCGGACGCGGGTGTGGATATTTTCCACTGCTCCACACGGCGTTTCTGGGAACCGGAGTTTGAAGGCTCCGAGCTGAACCTGGCGGGCTGGACCCGCAAGCTCACTGGCAAACCGACCATCACTGTGGGCAGCGTGGGCCTGGATGGCGAGTTCCTGCAGTTCATGGTCAATACTGACAAAGTGGCGCAGCCGGCGAGCCTGGAAAAACTGCTGGAGCGCCTGAATAACGATGAGTTCGACCTGGTGGCCGTTGGTCGTGCGCTGCTGGTCGACCCGGATTGGGCGTTGAAGGTCCGTGAAGGCCGTGAGGGCGATATCTTGCCGTTCAGTCGTGAAGCGCTGATGACCTTGGTGTGACGCTCAGGATGAGCCGGCTGGCCCGGCTCATCCCCATGCTTTAGCTGCGGCTGAAGGGCGGGCTATCCACCCTTGGGGCGGAAGTAAGCTGCTCAAAGGGGCGGGACTCTGCCTTAGGCTGACCCGAGCTGACTTGGCTGGGTGAGTGTGAGGGCTCTTGCGACGATATCCCCAACTGCCGCCGAAGTTGATTGCGCTGCGCTTTTTCCTGCACGGCTGTTTGATCAGGGAGGTCTGCCTCATGTGTGAGTCGATTGAATCGGTCACTGTTCAGCAGTTTCTGCTCGTCGGCGGTGAAGGGTTCGATGTCTCTGCCGTGCTTTTGCCATAAATGATCATACTGCGCGGGATCCTTCTGGCCGTTGTTCGGGGGGAGGGCTGAGGTCGGTAAAGGGTTGGTGTTGATTAACATGGTTAAGACTCCATCGCATGATTGTCTGCGCAGACCTTCAAGAGCCTGAATCTGCAGCCCTATCTGTATGGCGCTAGAGAGCTGATGGTTCCATGTCTAAAGTAACTGGATATACATCACACCAGGCGCGAGCTGCCTGTATCGACAGGTTCCTCACCGCACACGCTGCGCAGTTGGTGCTCGAACTGCTCGATAATTGCCGGCCAGCCCTGGCGACTGGCATGTTGGCGGGCATTCAGGCGCATCCGGCGCAGACTCTCGGGTTCTTCCAGTAACCAACTGGCGGCATCGCAAAATGCATCCTCATCACCCGGCATCGCCACGGCACCACTGTAGCCATGGCGGATATGCTGGGTGGCGGCCGCCTGGTCGTAGGCCACCACGCCCAATCCGGAGGCCATGGCTTCCAGTACCACGTTGCCAAAGGTCTCGGTGAGGCTGGGGAACAGAAACAAGTCCCCTGACGCATAGTGCCGGGCCAGTTCCTCGCCGCGTTGCGTGCCGCAGAAAATCGCCTCGGGGAGGCTCTTTGCCAGTGTCTCCCGCTGTGGCCCGTCACCGACCACGATCAGCTTCAAACGACGCTGTGGATAAGTGGCTTGCAACCCCTCGAAGCAGCGTTTGAGCAAGCCGAGGTTTTTCTCTGGCGCCAGGCGTCCGACATGCAAAATCGCAATATCGTCATTGCCCAGGCCCCACTGCCCACGCAAGGTGTTGTCACGCCTGGCCGGGTGGAACAGTTGGCTGTCGACCCCGCGCGACAACAGGTCCAGGCGCTCGAAGTGGCGGCGTTCCAGTTCCAGGCGTTGGCTGACGCTGGGCACCAGGGTCAGGCTGGAACGGTTGTGGAACCAGCGCAGGTAGTGGGTCAGGATGCGGCTGAGCATGCTTAGGCCGTACTGGCTGGAATACTGCTGGAAGTTGGTATGGAAACCGCTGACCACGCTGATCCCCAGGCGCCGTGCCGCGCGCAAGGCCGACAAGCCCAGCGGGCCTTCGGTGGCAATGTACAGCACGTCCGGACGCTGGCGTTTCCAGCGCCGCAGCAGTTTGTGCATCGAGGACTGGCCCCATTGCAGGCCGGGATACCCTGGCAGAGGCCAGCCGCGACACAACAGTAGGCCGTCGTCGCTGAGGCGGCTCGAGTCGCCACCCTGGCGCGGGCGCACCAACTCCACCTGATGCCCACGGGCGCGCAGGCCGTCACACAGGCGGCCAAGGGTGTTGGCCACGCCGTTGATTTCCGGTGGAAAGGTTTCGGTGATCAGGGTGATATTCAGGGAAGCTGTCGTCATGCAGCCAGTGTCGGCGCGGGCCATGTCGTCATTGTGTCATCGCAATGACGGATTTATGACGACAGGCCCGGTACTGGCTTAGTTGAACGGCGCAGGACGCGGGGTCTTGGCCGAGGACGGTGGCAGGATCGGCAGCTTGAAGTCCGGCTGGTCGCCGGTCAGGGTGTCGAGGAATGCGACAATCTGGCTGACCTCATCGGTGCTCAACTTGCGCCCCAGTTGCAGGCGGGCCATCACGTCCACGGCTTCGCTGAGGTTCCAGTAGGCACCGTCGTGGAAGTAGGGGTAGGTCAGGGCGACGTTACGCAAGGTCGGTACCTTGAACATCATCCGGTCCTGATCCTTGCCGGTCAGGCCCGCCACGCCCTGGGCCGGGTTCTGGGTGGCATAGGGTTCGACCATGCCCATTTTCTGGAAGGTGCTGCCACCGACCGCTTCGCCGTTATGGCACGCCACACAGCCGATGCTCTTGAACAGCTGGTAGCCCTGCGCCGCAGTGGCGCTGATGGCTTTTTTATCGCCCAGCAACCAACGGTCGAATGGGGCGTTGGGGGTGACCAGGGTTTCTTCGAAGGCCGCAATGGCATTGGTCACATCGTCGAACTTGATGCCGTCATCGCCATACACCTTCTTGAACGCCGCCTGGTATTGCGGGATCGAGCGCAGTACGTCCACCGCCAGGTCGTGGGTAAAGCCCATCTCGCCGGGGTTGGCGATTGGGCCGCCGGCCTGCTCCTGCAGAGTCGCCGCGCGCCCGTCCCAGAACTGCGCGACGCTCATGCTCGAGTTGAGCACCGTCGGCGAGTTGATCGGGCCCTGGTGCCAGTTATGGCCGATGGAGGTGGGCAGGTTGTCGCTGCCGCCCATGCTCAGGTTGTGGCACGAGTTGCAGGAAATAAAACCGGACTTGGACAAGCGCGGGTCGAAGAACAATTGCTTGCCCAACTCGACCTTGTTGGCATCGGTGATCTTCGCCGGTTGCACCGGCAGGATGGGTTCATTGGCGGCGGCGGCCCCCCAGGCCTCGCCGCCCAACATCAATCCGAACATCAGCATTAACGGTCTGTACACGGTGTGCTCCCCACAGGCTTATAGTTTTAATAACCATGTGCTCTGTGTGGGCAAATCGCCATGATCCAGGTCAATCGAACAGGTTAGGGCTTTGCGCCAGCATCGTTTCGGCGCCGCGCTCACGCACCCAGAACAACGTGGCCCCGGCCACCGCCGCCGGCATCATCAGCAGGTTGACCACCGGCACCAGCAACACCAGGTAAACAATCCCGCCGAAGCTCATGCTCTGCCAGCGCTTCTGGCGCAGCCAGGCGAGCATTTCGTTCCAGCCCAGTTTGTGGTTGTCGGCCGGGTAGTCGATGTATTGGATCGCCATCATCCACACCCCGAACAGCAGCCACAGCGGTGCGGCAATCAGGTTGACCACGGGGATGAAGGACAGGATAAACAGGCCGATGGCCCGGGGCAGGAAGTAGCCCAGCTTGCGCATTTCCCGGGCCAGGGTGCGCGGGACCATGGCGAACAGCTCGGCCCAGCTGAAGGCGGGGAAATCATCGGTACCGCGCACCACCACTTCGACTTTTTCCGCGAGGAAGCCATTGAAGGGCGCGGCGATGATATTGGCGAGCATGGTGAAGCTGAAAAACACCATAAAGGCCACCAGCAGCACAAACAGCGGCCACAGGATGTAGCTGAGGAAGCTCAGCCAGCTGGGCAGTGTCGGCATCAAGGTGTCGACCCACAGGCTGAACTGATGGCCAGCAAAATAAATCAACCCGACGAACAGTATCAGGTTGATCGCCAGGGGCAGCAGGACGAACAGGCGCAGGCCTGGGCTCAAGACCAGTTTCAGGCCTTCACGCAGGTATTGTGGGCCTGACAGAACGGGGGCGGGCATGGAAAACTCCGGGCAAAAGGGTAAACGCGCCGACCTTACCGGCTTTGCCGGTAGGGTGAAAGCACGGTCAGCAAGCCGACATTAACGGTAACAAACATGTTGATTAATAGGTGCCACGGCATAGAGACCGCCTATGAGCTGGATTGTTAATCCGTATTTCCTTAATCTTGCCCCCCTCTATACGCTGCACCCATTATTTTTAGGGCCTGCGAGTTAAAAAGCCTTCCCCAAGTGCTTCGCGGTCCTTTTTTATTCCAGCCGCTCTGTAGTCCGGGCGGTCGATAGGAGTGAGTCATGTCTGATACCCGTCATTCGCGAGTGATTATTCTCGGTTCCGGCCCTGCCGGTTACAGCGCTGCGGTCTACGCGGCCCGGGCCAACCTCAAGCCGTTGCTGATCACCGGCATGCAGGCGGGTGGTCAGTTGACCACCACCACTGAAGTCGACAACTGGCCGGGCGACGTCCACGGCCTGACCGGCCCGGTGTTGATGGAGCGCATGAAAGAGCACGCCGAGCGTTTCGAGACCGAAATCGTCTTCGACCATATCAATGCCGTGGACTTCTCGAAAAAGCCCTACAGCCTGACCGGCGACAGTGGCGTCTACACCTGTGACGCGCTGATCATCGCCACCGGCGCCAGCGCCCGTTACCTGGGGCTGCCATCGGAAGAAGCGTTCATGGGCAAAGGCGTTTCCGCCTGCGCGACCTGCGACGGGTTCTTCTACCGCAACAAGCCGGTGGCTGTGGTCGGTGGTGGTAACACCGCTGTCGAAGAAGCACTGTACCTGGCCAACATCGCCAGCACCGTGACCCTGGTTCACCGCCGCGAAACCTTCCGCGCCGAGAAGATCCTGATCGACAAGCTGCACGCGCGGGTTGCCGAAGGCAAGATCATCCTCAAGCTCAACGCCACCCTGGATGAAGTCCTGGGCGACAACATGGGTGTGACCGGTGCGCGCCTGAAAAACAACGACGGCAGCTTCGACGAGCTGAAAGTCGACGGCGTGTTCATCGCCATCGGCCACACTCCGAACACCTCGCTGTTCGAAGGCAAGCTGACCGCCAAAGACGGTTACCTGGTGGTGCAGGGCGGCCGTGAAGGCAATGCTACCGCGACCAACATCGAAGGCATCTTTGCCGCTGGCGACGTGGCTGACCACGTCTACCGCCAGGCCATCACCTCGGCCGGCGCCGGCTGCATGGCGGCCCTGGATGCCGAGCGTTACCTCGACGGCTTGAAAGACGCTGCTTTCTAAACCGTTGCAATGAAAAAACCGGCTGCGAGGCCGGTTTTTTTATGGGCGCGATTCAAGCAACGCCAGAGTACAGACGTGTTAACCCGATCAGCGCCGGCTCAAGGGCTGGGCGCCGAACTTCACACCCGCCAACCCATGCTCGATCAACGCGCGGATATTGCCGTGATCTGTGCCCTCAGGCGTCGCCAGCACCGAACGATAGTGCTCACCAAACGCCAGCAGGGCCTCTTGGTCGCTCAAGCCTTCCAGCAGCGCCAGGCCCAGGGTCTTGCACGAGCCCTCGTTTTGCCCGGCGGCGTTTTCTACACCACCGTTGGTGAAGGCCTGGGGCTGGTAGTCGTAGCCAGCAGCGATAAACGCCAGGGTGTCGGCAAAGACGTGTACGCCGCTGTTGAGGCTGGCGCGCAGGGTGTTCAGGTCAGTCATGGGGTTTTCCTTTGGCAAACGCCGCTTGTTGTTCGGCGCTGGCTTCTTGCTGGTATTGGGCTTTCCACTCGGCGTACGGCATGCCGTAGACCACTTCGCGGGCGTCATCGAGGCTGACCTCGATCTGGCGTTCGTCGGCTTCGGCCTTGTACCACTTGGACAGGCAGTTGCGGCAGAACCCGGCGAGGTTCATCAGGTCGATGTTCTGCACGTCCTTGCGGCTGTCCAGGTGTGCGACCAGCCGGCGGAAGGCGGCGGCTTCGAGTTCCAGGCGTTGTTGATCAGTCATGGGGTTCACGCAGATTCAGGGGGTTAACGGCTGGCCGCCAGGGTGATCGACACCGACTCGGCAAAACGCAGCGCATGGGGCTTGTCGACTTCGACTTCGGCATACAGCACCGACTCATTGCTCATCACCAGGTCCAGCAGTTCCTGGGTCAGGCGTTCGAGCAGGGCAAAGCGGTTGCCTTCGACGTGGGCGATGATGGCCTTGGTGATGGTGCGGTAGTTCAAGGCGTGGTCAATGTCGTTATCGCGCACCGCGTCTTGTGCGGCATACAGGATGGTCAGGTTGATCAACACATCCTGCTTGTTGAGGATCTCCTCCTCGTTGATGCCAATAAAGGTGCGCAGACACAGGTCCTTGACCCGGATGCGCGCCATACCTGGTTGAAGTTGTGGCATTGCTACTTGCTCCGTCCAATCAGTTGCAGGAACCCCAGGCGGCTGGTGTTCGGGTTTACTTGACATGCCGCCCGCCATTGACGGTCAGGGTGGTGCCAGTGACATAAGGGTTGTCCAGCAGGTAACGCACGCTCTGGTAAATCACCTCAGGCCCGGGTTCGATACCCAATGCAGACTTGGCCAGGACCTTGGCGCGATAGGCCGCGTCGTCGCCGTCGTTGAACATCACCATGGCCGGCGAGATGCCATTGACCTTGATCCGGGGCGCGTATTGGGCGGCGAAGGACAGGGTCAGGCTGTCGAGCCCGGCCTTGGTGGCGCAGTAGGCGATATGCTGGCGGCTACCCTTGCGGGTCACGTCGTCGCTGATGTGCACAATGTCGGCCAGCGTCGAGCAGCGCAACAAGTCAGCACAATGCAGGTTGATCAGGTACGGCGCAAGCATGTGCACGCTGAACATATCAATAAAGGCGTGGGCTTCGTCGCCAGGTGTTTCTGCGGCCCAGGTCGAGGCATTGTGGATAATCGCCCGCAGGCTATCGGTATGGCTCTTGAGTTCGCTGATAAATGCCAGGATGCCGGCCTCAGAGGAGAAGTCGGCAAACACGCCAATCGCCCCACGTTCGCGCAGGGCCTGCACGCCGGGACGCTCACTGCGATAGCTGAAGATCACCGGCTGGTTGTCGTCCAGCAGGCGCAGGGCGCAGTGCAAGCCGACACGTTGGCCGGCGCCGGTGATCAGGATCGGAGCGGGAGAAGTCATGGGAAGCTCGAGTCGCGGGCAAGCTAAAACTATACCAGCGACCGGCCTGTTGCGGATCGGCTCAAACGGTTGCTTCGGCAGGTTTTACCCGTGGCGGCGCAGGATTGAGCCAGCCTGCCAGCAAATGGGTCGACAGCGGAATGAACAGATAGACCATCAACGGCGTCAGGGCCAGGGTGCTGACCAGCACGCGGCTGAACAGGCCCAGTTCGGCCAGCAAGGGCTCAAGGCCAAAGTTGAACAGCAGCGACACCGGGAAAAACGCCAGCCAGATCGCCACGGCCTGTTTCCAGCGCGGCGGGCGTTGGCCTACGGCACCAAACCAGCCCTCCATGCCGCTGACCCGATGCTCCATAGGGTCGGCAAACAACTCGCTGCCACGGCTCAGCCAGGCGCTGCGCGAGGCCGAGAATTCCCAGGCGTGCAGGGTCTGCTCGTCGGCGAAGCGGAAGATGATCTGGAATTCGCCACCGTCGGCAGGCGGGGCAAGCACGCCGGAGCCCAGGTAACCGGGAAAGTCAGTGGCCAGTTGCTCGCCTTCACGCAGCCAGCTCATCATGTCTTGATAGCGACCTTGGGCAGCGCGGCGCGCGACCATCAAGGTGACGGGGAGGGTAGACATTGTGTATCTCCGAATGTGTGGGAGCGCTGTACCGGGTAGGTGGCGTCCCTGGCGAAACCGCGGGGTAGAGCGGCGACGCAGAAAAAACAGGCAAGGATTATTCCTGATTTGACGAAATACGCCAGCGACATTGGACGGCTGGGCAATTCCCTTGAAAAAGACAGGTATAAAAGCGTTAAATGGGATCCAACTTTGTATAGTTTTGGTCAGCCGATGCCTGTAATCACAGCACCATCCCAAGGTATTGCACCAAGCGCCCACTGTGCGGCAGATGAGTTGTTCCCGATTCGCGAAGTTGCGAGATTGACGGGTATCAACCCGGTCACGCTCCGAGCGTGGGAGCGGCGTTATGGTTTGATCCAACCGGTACGCACCGAAAGCGGGCATCGCCTGTACACGCAGAAGGATATTGAGACCGTCCATCGCATTCTGGATTGGATCGAGCGTGGCGTGGCGGTCAGCAAAGTTGGCAAGATCCTCGCGCGCGACGATTCGCAGGCCTCTTTCGTGCGCCAGTTGCAGGAAGGCGACGCAGAACACGAGTCGACTCAGTGGCAGCAGCAGTTGCAACTTGCCATCGGCGCTTTTGATGAGCTGCAACTGGAACGCCTGTACGGGCAGATTTTTGCGGCATACCCCGTTGCGGTGGTGTTCCAGGACATCCTGATGCCCCTTTGGCAACAGTTGTTGCGTCACCAGGGGCGTTTCGGCCAGGCCAGCGAATGGCTGTTTTTCGACAGTTTCCTGCGGGCGCGGATTTCCCAGCGCCTGCAGATGGCCCGTGCCGGCCGTACGCCACAGGTATTGCTGGCGGCCATTGCCGGGGAGTGCCGAGAACTGGAGTTGCTGGTGGCGGGGCTGATGCTCAGTGGTGATGAACTGGCCGTTCACGTGTTGAGCTTGGGGCATCCCCTGGATGAGTTGACGCTGGTCTGCGAGAAGACCCGGCCGCAGGCGCTGGTGCTGTTCTCCAACCACTCACCGACCCACGATTTGCCCAATCGGCTGGAGCGCTTGGCCCTGACCCTGGAATGCCCGCTGCTATTGGCCGGTGATGCCTCGGACATGGCCGACAAGCAACTGGCCGGTACTGCCATCGGTTGCCTGGGCAATGAGGGGCGGTTGATGCAGCGACGCTTGCAGCAGTTTCTCAGTGGAACCCTGGATACCTGAGATCAGGCATGCACTTCGGGGTGGGCCAGGCGATGCTGTTGCAGGATGAACTGGCGCAGGCGCTCGGTTTCATCCGCATCACCCTGGCTCAAGCGGTAGGCAAACAGGCCGCGAGCCGTTTCGCGCTCTAACGTGCCACGCACGGCAATCCGTTCGTAGCCGGAGGGGCTGAACCACATCGAGAACGTGCGCGGTGGTTTGCTGCGGCCGCGACACTGCACCAGCAGGCCCTTGAACGACACTTCATGCACCCACAACGCTCCCGGCTGACCCCTGACGTTTTCCAGGGCGACCGGCTCTTCAAGCACCAGGCGCCAGGGCCGGATCATCGGCCCATCCTCGAAAATACTCGGCACCCCAAGACGCAAGTGCACGGCATGGAACTCGTCTTCCACCAGTTGCAGTGGAAAGGTCATTTGCTGGTTATCGAACTGCGCCTGGATCGTCACCTGCTCATGGGCCGCGAGGCGCGTAAGCAGGTCGCGGATCTGCGCGCCACCGTTGACCGTCAGGCTCGACGACACATCCCGCACATTCAGCTGCGGGTTGTGGTGCATGTTCTGGATGAAATCCAGCTCGTCCTGGGTCAAAAGCGCGTCGCGTTGCATTGATGTGGCTCAAGGAAATGCGTGATTAAACTGATTATCACCCTAAAGACCATATTTTCTAAAGTTTGTTAGATCCGCTCGTCGCCCGGAGCGTTGCCAACTCGGCCGTAAGTGCTGCTACCTGGGCTTCCAGCTGGGTCACACGCTGCTGGGCCTTGACCTGAACCGTGACATCTTTCTGCACGCCGACGAAGTAAGTCTGCTGATCGGCCTGGTTATAAACCGTCGATAATGACAGTTCATTCCAGAAATGCGTGCCGTCCTTGCGGTAGTTGCGCAGGATTTCCCGGCATGCGCCGCCACTGTCCAGGGCTTCGCGAATGGCCATCAGGGCCGGCTGGTCGCGGTCACCCGATTGCAGGAAGCGGCAATCCTGATAAAGGACGTCGTCTAGGTTGTAGCCGGTCATGCGTTCGAAGGCGGGGTTCACGTAAATCAGCGGTTTGTCCTTGCCTTCCCGTTCCGCCACGACAATCCCGTCGTTGGAGGCATTGACCACCATTTGCATGAGCTTGGCGTTGATCATTGAGCGATCCATAGCGTGTTTGTGGATTTCTTAGTGTAGGGCAACCCACCCGGCTGCCAACTGTTAATATCCCAGGTTTTCACTCAACTACAGGATCAGATTGATGAAAGTCGCCATCCTTTCCGGCTCGGTCTATGGCACGGCAGAAGAAGTTGCCCGCCACGCCATGGGTATCCTCAATGCAGCCGGTTTCGAGGCCTGGCATAACCCGCGGGCGACCCTGGCCGATGTGCAGGCCTTCGCCCCGGACGCCTTTCTGGCCGTCACCTCCACCACCGGCATGGGCGAACTGCCGGACAACCTGATGCCGCTGTATTCGATGATCCGCGACCAACTGCCCGCCGCCTGGCGCGGTTTGCCTGGCGCGGTGATCGGCCTGGGCGACGCCAGCTACGGCGACACCTTCTGTGGCGGCGGCGAGCAGATGCGTGAGTTGTTCGGCGAATTGGGCGTGCGCGAAGTCCTGCCAATGCTGCGCCTGGATGCCAGCGAAAGCGTCACCCCGGAAGCTGACGCGGAGCCATGGCTGGCAGAGTTGGTCAGCGCACTGCGCGGCTGATCGGGTATTCGCGCAGCAGCGCCAGCCAGGCCAGGGCGGCTTTCGACAGATAGGCGCCCTTGCGCCAGATAAAGGCAATATCCCAACGTAGGAATTGCGGTGCCCTGAGTGTCAGGCGCACCACGCCGGGACGTTCCAGCCCACGTGCGACCACGCTGGGCAGAAGCACCACGCCCTGGCCGGCGGCCACCAGTGCCACCAGAAAGTCCGCCTGGCCACTGCGCCCACTTTCCCGGGGTGTGAAGCCCAGTTGCTGGCAGGCCTGGAGTAGCCGGTCATTGAGCACAAAGCTGCGCTGGTACATCAAAAATGGCGTGTCGGCCAACTCCTCCAGGCCAATCTCTGTGTGCTGCGCCAGTGGGTGGTCCACGGGCAGCAGCGCATCCAGCGGTTCATCACAGAAAGCTTGCCAGGCGAAAGCCGGATCGGTGGGCAGCAGGCTGCCGCCGACGTCCAGCTCACCCGCGAGGATTGCCTGCTCAATATTGCGGCTGCCGCCCTCGAGCAATTGGATGCTGACATTGGGGTAGCGCCGGCGATATTCGGCAAACAGCCCGGCAAACAGGGTGTCGCCCCCCAACTGCGGCAGGCCCATGCGCAACTCGCCACGGGTGAGTTGATTCAAGTCGTCCAGCTCGCTCAGCAGCTCGGTTTGCAGGCGCAACATGGCTTCGGCCCGTTGCAGCACCACCTGCCCGGCGGCGGTCAGGCGCACCTGGGAGCCAATGCGGTCGAGCAGCGGCGTGCCCAGGCTTTGCTCCAGTTGCGCCACTTGCTTGCTCACGGCGGACTGGCTGATATGCAAGGTTTTCCCGGCCTGGGTAAACCCGCCACGGTGGACCACTTCGATAAAGCTGCGCAGTTGTTTGAATTCCATTGCGGTAATTCCTATTTGGAATGGCTTGCAGTCTAACAATTCGCTTCGGGTATGCCACGCGGCTCTTTAAAATGAAGGCCTGCGAGGAACCTATGTCTACTAAACGCTTAACCTTCAAACATCTGGGCCGGCTGCTGGTTGAGTTGCTGGTATTGCTGGCGATTTACTTGCTGGGCTGCCAAGTGGCCGTGTGGCTGGCCTGGCCGATCCCTGGCGGGGTGATTGGCCTGGGCTTGCTGTTGCTGGTGTTCGCCAGCGGCCTGATCAAACCGGCGGCCCTGCAATTGGGCGCTGGCCTGCTGATGGCAGAGATGCTGCTGTTCTTTATCCCGGCGCTGATGAGCCTGCTCGATTACGGCGGCCTGATGCGCCATGACGGCTGGCGGATCATGCTGGTGATCGCCCTCAGTACCCTGATGGTGATGCTGGTCACGGCGTTTACCGTCGAACTGGTCTGCCGCTGGAAGTTGCGCCATGAAGCTTGAACTGATGCCGCTGTTCTGGCTGGCCCTGACCCTGGTGGCCTATGGTTTCAGCCGCTGGATCTATCGGCGTACCGGGCGCTACCTGCTGTCGCCACTGATTCTGGTGCCCGCGCTGCTGCTGGCGGTGGCCGTGCCACTGAACACCGCCTATGCCGAGTACTCCACCGACACCCATTGGCTGATGCTGGTACTGGGGCCGGTCACGGTGGCGTTCGCCATTCCGATCTGGCAGCAGCGCCAGTTATTGATGCGGCACTGGTCGGCGTTGCTGCTGGGGATGCTGGCGGGTAGCGCGGCATCCATTGGCACCTCATTTGGCCTGGCCAAGGCCCTGGCCCTGGACAGTTCGGTCACGATGTCGTTGGTGCCACGCTCGATCACCACGCCCTTTGCCATGCCCCTGGCCCATGACTTGGGCGGTGTACCGGAGCTGACGGCAGTATTTGTGATGTTCACCGGTGTGTTCGGCGCCATGCTCGGTGGGGTACTGCTCAAGTGGTTGCCGCTGCGCAGTGCCCTGGCGCGGGGCGCGTTGTTTGGCGTGGGCGCCCACGGTGCGGGCGTCAGCCGTGCCCATGAAGTGGGGGGCGAGGAGGGCTCGGTGGCCGGACTGGTGATGGTCCTGACCGGTTTGCTCAACCTGTTTGCCGCGCCTTTATTGGCGTCGCTTCTCTGACACCTTGTTGTACAAATATGAACTATCCTCGTAGTTGACTCGCTCGGTCATCAAGCTGGCTGCCAACGCAACTACGGCTGCCCCGAGGTCTGACTAGACTGGCCCATCACCCTAAAAAAATAATAAGAACACCACCGCGTCGAGGTCATTGCCGTGAGCCTAGCCCCCGTTCAATCGACACAGAGTGTGAAAGACCAGGTCAGCGCCGCCGAATGGCAGGCCCGTATCGACCTGGCCGCCTGCTATCGCCTGGTAGCCCTGCATGGCTGGGATGATCTGATTTTCACCCATATCTCGGCCAAGGTGCCGGGCACCGAAGACTTCCTGATCAACCCGTTCGGGCTGATGTTCCACGAAATCACCGCCTCCAGCCTGGTCAAGGTCGACCAGGCCGGCAACAAGTTGATGGACAGCCCCTACGAGATCAACCCGGCCGGCTACACCATCCACAGCGCGGTACACGAAGTACGCCACGACGTGGTCTGCGTGCTGCACACCCACACGGCGGCCGGCGTGGCCGTGTCGGCGCAGAAGCAGGGCGTGCTGCCCATCAGCCAGCAATCGCTGTTCGTGCTGTCGAGCCTGGCCTATCACGCCTACGAAGGCGTAGCGCTGAACCACGAGGAAAAGGCCCGCCTGCAGGCCGACCTGGGGCCGAACAATTTCCTGATGCTGCACAACCATGGCCTGTTGACCTGCGGTGCGACCATCGCCGATACGTTCCTGATGATGTTCACCTTCCAGCGCGCCTGCGATATCCAGGTGCTGGCGCAAAACGGCGGTGCGGAATTGATCGCCATCGAGCCGCAGATTCTGGCGGGGGCCAAGGCGATGATTGCGGGCGTGACCAAGAGCGCCCAAGGCATGGGCGGCGCGCTGGCCTGGCCGGCATTGTTGCGCAAGCTGGACCAACAAGACCCAGGATACCGACTCTGATGCCACTGGCCGAGATCCCCCTGAGCGCCTGGCGCAAGCGCGGGCAGAGTTTTGTCTTTCGCGGGCAGACCCTGCGTTATTGGGTGGCCGGGCAGGGCGAGCCCTTGCTGCTGATCCACGGTTTCCCCAGCGCCAGTTGGGACTGGCATTACCTCTGGCAGCCCCTGGCCCAGCGTTATCAGGTGATCGCCTGCGACATGCTCGGCTTCGGCGACTCGGCCAAGCCCCTGGACCACACTTATTGCCTGCTGGAACAGGCCGACCTGCAACAGGCGCTGCTGGCCCATCTGCGGATTCAACAGCCGGTGCATGTCATGGCCCATGACTACGGCGACAGCGTGGCCCAGGAACTGCTCGCCCGGCACTACGAAGGTCGCTTTCAACTGGCCAGTTGTGTATTTCTCAATGGCGGGCTGTTCCCCGAGACCCACCGCGCGGCGCTGGTGCAAAAACTCTTGCTCAGCCCCCTGGGGTGGATGATCGGTCGCGCATTCGGGCGCAACGCCCTGGCCGACAGCTTCAAGCAGATCTTCGGCCCCGACACCCGTCCCAGCGAAAGTGCCCTGGATGATTTCTGGAGCCTGATCGAAAACAACGACGGCCCGCGGATCCTGCACAAACTCATCGCCTACATTCCCCAGCGCCGTCGCCAGCGTGAGCGCTGGGTGGCGGCCATGCAGCGCGGCGAAGTGCCGTTGCGGGTGATCGATGGCGAAGTCGATCCGGTCTCCGGCGCGCACATGGTCGCGCGTTACCGCGAGTTGATACCGGACGCCGACACGGTGTTGCTGGCCAATATCGGCCACTACCCGCAGATCGAGGCGCCGGTGCAGGTGCTCAAGCATTACCTGGTATTTCGCGACGGCATCGGCAACAGCAAAGACCCGCTATGGGAACTGGCTTGTGTAGGAGCTGGCTTGCCTGCGATGGGTACACCTCGGTAAATCAGTTGTACCGAGGTGATGCAATCGCAGGCAAGCCAGCTCCCACATAAGCCAGCTCCCACACAAGCTATCTCCTGCATCAGTTCAATCATCCCCGTGCCTTATTGCGCACCATTCACCCCCGCCCGTATTTATTGTGACCACAAGCCCGGTGCCTGACACTCAAGCCATCGTCCACTGTCTTCGCTGGAGTTCCCTATGAGTGAGTCTGTGCAGTTCCAAGATAAAGTCGTGATCGTCACCGGGGCCGGGGGTGGTTTGGGCCGTGCCCATGCGCTGCTGTTCGCCAGGCACGGGGCCAAGGTACTGGTCAACGACCTTGGCGGCTCGACTCAGGGCGAAGGCGCCAACGCCTCGGCGGCCGACCGCGTAGTGGCCGAGATTCGTGAGGCCGGCGGCATTGCCGAGGCCAATCACGATTCGGTGACCGACGGCGAAAAGATCGTGCAACACGCCCTCGACGTGTTTGGCCGCATCGACGTGGTGGTGAACAACGCCGGGATCCTGCGGGACAAGACCTTCCACAAGATGGAGGACAGCGACTGGGACCTGGTGTACCGCGTGCACGTCGAAGGCGCCTACAAAGTGACCCGCGCCGCCTGGCCGCATATGCGCGAGCAAGGCTACGGCCGGGTGATTTTCACCGCGTCCACTTCAGGCATCTACGGCAACTTCGGCCAGTCCAACTACGGCATGGCCAAGCTGGGCCTGTATGGCCTGACCCGCACCCTGGCGTTGGAAGGGCGCAAGCACAACATCCTGGTCAACGCCATCGCGCCCACTGGCGGCACGCGCATGACTGAAGGGTTGATTCCGCCGCAGGTGTTCGAGCGACTCAAGCCCGAGCTGGTCAGCCCGCTGGTGGTGTACCTGGGCAGCGAGGCCTGCCAGGAAACCTCGGGGCTGTTTGAAGTGGGCGGCGGCTGGATCGGCAAGACCCGCTGGGAACGCAGCCTGGGCGTAGGCTTTGATCCTGAGGCTGGCTTCTCGCCAGAGGATGTGGCGGCGCACTGGCAGCAGATCTGCGACTTTGAAGGGGCGGCCCATCCCAAGGACAATATCGAAGCCTTGAAAGAGATGATGGACAACCTGCAGAAGTACAGCCTGTGATCGTTACCTGAAAAACATTTAATCCTGCGGGGCGCTGAGAGCGCCCCGCTTTTTTTCAGGCATAAAAAAGGCCGCTGCAAAAGCAGCGGCCGAAGTAAGACGTTGGATCAAGGAGCTACAAATCAACGTCAGTGAACACCGTTAACAGACTGAAAATAAGCTTCAATCCATCCAAAACTGGCTTTCGTGAAGCAGGCGGTTTGCCTTGAACGCCCGGCAAGAATAGTCCGTTGTAACAGAATGAAAAACACTGATTCAGGACAAGGACTGTTACCAAAACAACAACAGTGGCGCCCCTGCCGGGCGGGGGTATCCATTCTCTTGATGGCGTTCCATCCACTGCGTCCATAGCCCCACCGATACCCACGCTAGAGCCTGCGCTAATCCTTTCGAGCGACACAACGAATACCTCCTTGGTGCGCTTATCGCTCCTGCTGGCGGGCAGTAGGGTGGGGCCTTCTGTCACACCACCGGGGAAGACGCATGACAAAAACAACAATGCGCGCCATCTTCAGGCCACAGGCGCTGGCCGCTGCGGTTGCTTTGGGCTGCTGCGTTCAGGCGCAGGCTGTTTCATTCAATATCGGCGAGATCGAGGGGCAATTCGATTCATCGCTGTCGGTCGGGGCCAGTTGGGGCATGCGCGATGCCGACCGCAAGCTGGTGGGGACGGTCAACGGCGGCAGTGGCCAGGCCTCCACCGGGGATGACGGGCGCTTGAACTTCAAGAAGGGCGAAACCTTCTCGAAAATCTTCAAGGGCCTGCACGACCTGGAACTCAAGTACGGCGATACCGGTGTGTTTGTGCGGGGCAAATACTGGTACGACTTCGAACTCAAGGACGAAGACCGCGAGTTCAAGCCGATCAGCGACCACAACCGCAAGGAAGGCTCCAAATCCAGCGGTGCGCAGATCCTCGATGCCTTCGTCTATCACAACTATTCCCTGGGCAACCTGCCGGGCACCGTGCGCGCCGGTAAACAGGTGGTCAGTTGGGGCGAAAGTACCTTCATCGGCAACTCCATCAACAGCATCAACCCCATTGACGTCTCGGCTTTCCGCCGGCCGGGCGCCGAGATCAAGGAAGGCCTGATTCCAGTCAACATGCTGTTCGCCTCCCAGGGCCTGACCAACCAACTGACCGTGGAAGGTTTCTACCAGTTGGAATGGGACCAGACCGTGCTGGATAACTGCGGCACCTACTTTGGTGGCGATGTGGCGGCCGATGGCTGCACCGACAACTACACCGTTGGCAGCCCGGCGATCCGCCCGCTGCAACCGGTCGCTGCCGCGTTCGGCCAGGGCTTTGGCGTAACCAATGAAGGGGTGATCGTACGCCGCGCCGCCGACCGTGACGCCCGGGATTCCGGGCAGTTCGGCATGGCCTTGCGCTGGTTGGGCGATGACACCGAGTACGGCCTGTACTTCATGAACTACCACAGCCGCACGCCGACGGTGGGCACCCTCACGGCCAACACCAACCTGGCGACCATCGGCAATATCATCAATACCGCCAACGGCATTGCCCCCGGCAGTGGCGCCGGCCTGGCGCAGAGCGTGATGCTCGGGCGCGGCCAGTACTACCTGGATTACCCCGAAGATATCCGCCTGTACGGCGCCAGCTTTTCCACGACCCTGCCCACCGGCACGGCCTGGACCGGGGAAATCAGCTACCGCCCCAACGCCCCCGTGCAACTCAACACCACTGACCTGACCCTGGCCCTGGTCAACCCCATCGCCGGTAACGCCGCGTCGCCAATCAGCAGCTCATTTGGCGCCGACAACATCGGCTACCGGCGCAAGGAAATTACCCAGTTCCAGACCACCATGACCCAGTTTTTCGACCAGGTGCTGGGCGCCGAGCGCCTGACCGTGGTGGGCGAGGCGGCCATCGTGCGGGTCGGCGGGCTGGAGAACAAAACCAAGCTGCGCTACGGCCGCGATTCGGTCTATGGCCAATACGGCTTTGGCGGTGACACCGACGGCTTCGTCACCGCGACCTCCTGGGGTTATCGCGCCCGGGCGATCCTCGACTACAACAACGTGATCGCCGGGATCAACCTCAAGCCCAACCTGTCCTGGTCCCATGACGTCAAGGGCTACGGCCCCAACGGCCTGTTCAACGAAGGGGCCAGGGCGCTCAGCGTCGGGGTCGATGCGGACTACCGCAACACCTACACCGCGAGCCTGAGCTACACCGACTTTTTTGGCGGTGACTACAACACCCTGACCGACCGTGACTTCCTCGCCCTCAGCTTCGGCGTGAACTTCTGATTCGGCTAAAAAAGAACAAGGACAACAACCATGCGTAAGACGATTTTGCAGTGCGGTGTGCTGGCCCTCAGCCTGTTGGCCGCCAACGTGATGGCCGCGGTGTCACCCCAAGAAGCCGCCAAGCTGGGGACCACCTTGACCCCGGTGGGCGCGGAGAAGGCCGGTAACGCCGATGGCTCGATCCCGGCCTGGACCGGCGGTATCCCGAAAAACGCCGGTGCGGTGGACAGCAAGGGCTTTTTGGCCGACCCGTTTGCCAATGAAAAACCGCTGTTCGTGATCACTGCGGCCACGGTCGACAAGTACAAGGACAAACTCTCGGACGGCCAGGTGGCGATGTTCAAGCGTTATCCCGAGACCTACAAAATCCCGGTCTACACCACTCACCGCACGGTCAACCTGCCCGACGATATCTACGAGTCGATCAAGCGCAGCGCGCTCAACGTCAAGTCGATCAACGACGGCAACGGCCTGGAAAACTTCACCGGTAACCGCTATTACGCCTTCCCGATTCCGAAGAATGGCGTCGAGGTGTTGTGGAACCACATCACCCGTTACCACGGCGGCAACCTGCGGCGCATCATCACCCAGGCCACACCGCAGACCAACGGCAGCTACACGCCGATCCGCTTCGAAGAAGAAGTGGCGGTGCCGCAACTGATCCCGGACATGGACCCGACCAAGGGCGCCAACGTGCTGACCTTCTTCAAGCAGTCGGTCACCGCGCCCGCCCGCCTGGCGGGTAACGTGCTGCTGGTGCACGAAACCCTCGACCAGGTGAAGGAACCGCGCCTGGCGTGGATCTACAACGCCGGTCAACGCCGCGTGCGCCGTGCACCGCAAGTGGCCTATGACGGGCCGGGCACCGCGTCCGACGGCCTGCGCACCTCGGATAACTTCGACATGTTCTCCGGCGCGCCAGACCGCTACGACTGGAAGCTGGTGGGCAAGAAGGAAATGTACATTCCCTACAACGCCTACAAGCTCGACTCGCCATCCCTCAAGTACGACGACATCATCAAGGCCGGCCACATCAACCAGGACCTGACCCGCTATGAACTGCACCGGGTCTGGGAAGTGGTCGGCACGGTCAAGCCCAACGAACGGCACATCTATGCCAAGCGCCACATGTACATCGACGAAGACAGCTGGCAAGTGGCGCTGGTGGATCACTATGACGGCCGTGGCCAACTGTGGCGTGTTGCCGAAGGCCATGCGCAGTTCTACTACAACCACCAGACCCCGGCCTACACGGTCGAGACCCTGTACGACATCATCGCCGGGCGCTACATCGCCCTGGGCATGAAGAACGAGGAGAAGAGCAGCTTTGTGTTCGGCTTCAACGCCAAGGCAGCGGACTACACCCCGGCGGCCTTGCGCGCCTCGGGCGTACGCTGACCTGAGGTTGTAAACCCAATCCTGTGCCGGGCTCACATGAAGCCCGGCTTTTTTATGCTCGGCAATCAGCCCGCTGAATACTTCTTCAACAACGCCCATTGACAGGACTACGGTAGTCCGCACGCCGCATAACAATAAAAAAGGGACGCTGTAATGACCGCCATGACTCGTCGCCTGGATCGTCCTGGATTCATGCCACGTCTGTCTTCCCACCATTTGCTGCGCCCACGCCTGGCCGAGCCGTTGCGGGGTACCGAGGCGCGGGTCCGGTTGCTGTGCGCGCCGGCCGGCAGCGGCAAGAGTGCGTTGTTGGCCGAATGTGCCCTGCAGGCCCCGGCGAGCTGCCAGGTGTATTGGTTGCCGCTCAATGGCGCGGCTTTGGCCCCGCTGGATTTCTGCCAGCGCCTGGCCCAGAGCCTGGGCCTGGCGTTTGTCGATGAAGCCAGCTTGCTGCTGGACCTGAGCCGCTGGCAAGCGCCGGCCTGGCTGTTTCTCGATGACTATTGCCGGGTGTCGGCACCGGCCCTGGATGCCTTGCTCGACCGGGTGCTGACGGCCAGCAGCCCGGCCTTGGTCTGGTGGCTGGGGGCGCGGCGTCGACCGGCCTGCAATTGGCCGCGGCTGCTGCTCGATGATGAATTGTGGGAGTGCGGCGGCACCGAGTTGGCGTTCGATCAGCGCGAGGTCCAGCAACTGCTCGAGCATCACGCCGCAGCCGGGCAGACTGCCGACAAGGTCCTGCAATTCAGCGCCGGTTGGTGCGCTGGCGTGCGTATTGCCCTGCTGGAAGGCGACAGCCATCCCGACAGCGGCGCCTGGCATGGGCGTTCCCAGACCCTGCTCGACTATCTGCAGCACGAGCTGTTCAGCACCCTGCCTGAAGAGCTGGAGGAGGCCTGGCGCGTACTGGCGCACTTGCCACGTTTTAACCAGGGGTTATGCGAACACCTGTTTGGCTTTGGCGATGGCGCCGACTACCTGCGTGAACTTCAGGCCCTGGGGGCGTTTATCGAGCCCTGGGAAGACTCGCCGGACTGGCTGCAGGTCTTCACCCCCCTGGCCCAGTTGCTGCGCGACGAACCCTGGCCGGCCCGGCGCTCCTGGCACCGGCGCGCCTGCCAATGGTTCAGTGCGGCCCAGGATTGGCAGGCGGCGTTCGAGCAGGCGCTGTTGGCCGAGGAGTACGAAGCGGCGGTCAGCCTGCTGGAGCACTTCAGTTTCGAAGACCTGTTCCGTCAGCAAAACGCTGTGTTGTTGTTGCGCCTGCATGAGCAGCACGGTGACGAGTTGATGCTCGGTTCGGCGCAACGGGTGGGGCTGGTCACCGCCGCCTTGCTGTTTGCCGGGCGTTTCGAGCAGGCCGCGCAATGTGTTGATCAACTGGCACGTTTCACCCCGCAACCCACGGCCGCCTTGCAACGGCATCTGCTGGCGCGCTGGCAGGCGCAGTGGGGGTGGTTGTTGCATCTGGGGGGCGAAGCGGTGCGGGCCCGCGCGCACTTTCTCGATGCGTTGAATGATCTGCCGGACAGCGCCTGGACGTCGCGCCTGATGTGCCTGTCCGGGCTGACCCAGCAAGCGCTGTTGCGCGGCGAACTGGACGTGGCCCAGGCCCTCAACCGCGAGGCGCTGTGCCTGGCGCGGGCCCATGGTTCGCTGCTGCTGGAGGCGCTACTGGAGCTGGATCATGCGCAACTGCTGGAGCAGCGGGGCGCACCGTACCGGGCCCAGAGCCTGCTGGAAGGCGTGCAGGCCATGTTGATCCAGCAGCGTCTCAAGACCGGGCCGCTGATGGGCCGGATTGCCTTGCGCCGAGGGCATCTGGCACTGCGCCAGGGGCATGACGCCCTGGCCACCGAATGCCTCGAAGCCGGCCTGGGCATGTGCCTGCATAGCCAGGACAAGCGCGTGCTGTATGGCTTCCTCGGGTTGGCAATGCTGGCGGCCAACCGCGGCGACTATGCCCAGGCGTTTATCCAACTGCGCGACGCCGAGCGCCTGATGCAGCGCCGACAGGTGCCCGACACGGTGTACCGGGCGGTGCTGCTGTTGCTCAGCGGGCATTTCTGGCTGCAGCAGGGGCGGGCCGAACTGACCCTGGAAGCGGTCAGCCGGGTGCTGCGCCATTATCACGGCCCCCACGCCAAGCAGGCGCCGCCGGCGACCCTGGAGTTGATCCCCCGGCTGGAGTACCTGCTGGTGCTGGCCCAGGTCAAATTGCGCCGTGCCGAGCACCCCATCCAGCGGCTCACCGCCTTGCTCGACAGCGCCCGCGAGTCTGGCATGCAGTGCCTGGAAGTGGAGTTGCAGTTGGTGCTGGGCGAGGTGGCCTGGCAACTGGGGGAGAAAGCGCTGGCAGTGCGTGCGCTGCAAACCGGTCTGGCCCTGGCGGCGCGCTGTCAGGTGCAGCAGGCGGTGCGTGAACTGCGCCTGCGCCAGCCGGGGTTGCTCAGTGAATTGGGGCTTGAACCTCAGGAGGCAGTGGCGGCGCCGGGGGAAAACCCGTTGAGCCAACGGGAGCTGGAAGTGTTGCAACTGATCGCGCTGGGCAACTCCAATCTGGAAATTGCCGACCTGTTGTTTATCTCGCTGCACACGGTGAAGACCCATGCACGGCGGATTCACAGCAAATTGGGGGTGGAGCGGCGCACCCAGGCGGTGGCCAAGGCCAAGAGCCTGGGCCTGATGGCCTGATTACTCCCAGCAACGCCGATCAACAGGTGGGAGCTGGCTTGCCTGCGATGGCGGTGTATCAGTCGCAGAATGTATCAACTGACCCACCGCCATCGCAGGCAAGCCAGCTCCCACATTAGCCTGTGTGCATTCAGGATTGGTGGATCAGGGTTGATAACCCATCCGCCAACTCACCGCCTGGCTCGCTGCCAGCAATTGCCGGGCCGCCGGTCCATCTTCATCGGCATGGAACAACGAGGTCGGCCCCACCACCGTCATCACCGCCACCACCTGCCCCAGCGCATTGAATACCGGCGCCGACAGCGCATCGACCCCCGGCATCAGCAAACCATGCACAAAGTGCAGGCCACGCTGGCGAATCTGTTCACAGGCCTGCACATACGCCTGGTCGTCCGCCAGCGCATGGGCGATGCCGGCCTGGATCTCCTGCGCGCGCAGGTCAACGGTTTCGCGCTCTGGCAAAAACGCGCTGAACACCAGCCCCGTCGAGGAGCTGAGCAGCGGCAGCACCGAGCCCAATTGCGTCACCACCGTGACCGCACGCACCGCCGGTTCGATATGCACCACGGTCGCGCCGTGGTTGCCCCATACCGCGAGAAAGCAGGTTTCATTCAACTCGTCGCGCAGCTGCGCCAGGGGCAGGGTGGCGACTTTCAGTACGTCTATGCTGCCCAGCGCCGCCAGCCCCACGCGCAAGGCCTCGCGGCCCAGGCCGTAATGGTTGGTGGCCGCGTTCTGTTCGGCAAACCCCGAGGCAATCAGGGCCTGCAAGTAGCGGTGGACCTTACTGGCCGGCATCTGCACGTGCTCGGCCAGGCGCGACAGGGATGTGGCCGGCGACAGTTCGGCCAGGGCCTTGAGGATGTCGGTGCCGACTTCGGCCGAGCGGACTTTCTGTTTACCGGTGTCGCGGGGGGCGGGCGGCTTTTCCATGGAGAGCGTGTGTCCGAAAGACGAATGGCGGTCTTTATAGCTTGACGGTCGATACGGAGCAAATTACGTTATGCGTAACTGGATTACGATAAAAACAACTTCCTTACTGAGGACGATCCATGACCCTCGATTATCAATCGGGCTTTGGCAATGAATTCGCCAGCGAAGCCTTGCCAGGTGCACTGCCGGTCGGCCAGAACTCCCCGCAAAAAGCGCCCTACGGGCTGTACACCGAACTGTTCTCCGGCACCGCGTTCACCATGGTGCGCAGCGAAGCCCGGCGCACCTGGATGTATCGCATCCAGCCGTCGGCCAATCACCCGGCATTCATCAAGCTGGACCGGCAACTGGCCGGCGGCCCGCTGGGCGAGGTCACGCCCAACCGCCTGCGCTGGAACCCGCTGGATATACCTGCAGAACCCACCGACTTTATCGACGGCCTGGTCGGCATGGTGGCCAACGCCGGCGCCGAGAAGCCCTCCGGCATCAGCATCTATCACTACCGTGCCAACTGCTCCATGGAGCGGGTGTTCTTTAATGCCGACGGCGAACTGTTGATCGTTCCCGAGCATGGCCGCCTGCGCATCGCCACCGAACTGGGGGTGCTGGAGGTCGAGCCGCTGGAAATCGTCGTGTTGCCACGGGGCCTGAAATTTCGCATCGAGCTGCTGGATGCCCAGGCTCGCGGCTACGTCGCCGAAAACCACGGCGCGCCGCTGCGCCTGCCGGACCTGGGGCCGATTGGCAGCAATGGCCTGGCCAACCCCCGGGACTTCCTGACCCCGGTCGCCCACTACGAACATCTTTCGCAACCCACGCCCCTGGTGCAGAAGTTCCTCGGCGAGCTGTGGGGCTGCACCCTCGACCACTCGCCGCTGAACGTGGTGGCCTGGCATGGCAATAACGTGCCGTACAAATATGACCTGCGCCGCTTCAACACCATCGGCACGGTGAGCTTCGATCACCCGGACCCGTCGATCTTTACCGTGTTGACCTCGCCCACCAGCGTTCACGGCCTGGCCAACCTCGATTTCGTGATCTTCCCGCCGCGCTGGATGGTGGCCGAGAACACCTTCCGTCCACCCTGGTTCCACCGCAACCTGATGAACGAATACATGGGCCTGATCCAGGGTGCCTATGACGCCAAGGCCGAAGGCTTCCTGCCCGGCGGCGCGTCGCTGCACAGTTGCATGAGCGCCCACGGCCCGGATGGCGAGACCTGCACCAAGGCCATCGCCGTCGACCTGGCGCCGCACAAAATTGATAACACCATGGCCTTTATGTTCGAGACCAGCCAGGTGCTGCGCCCGACCCGCTTCGCCCTGGATTGCCCGCAATTGCAAAACACTTACGACGCTTGCTGGGCCACGCTGCCGGCAACCTTCAACCCGAATCGGAGATAAGCCATGACGCAGTCCACTCTCACCCGCAGTTGGGTGGCCTCGGCCAACGGTCACACGGATTTCCCCCTGCAGAACCTGCCCCTGGGCATCTTCAGCCACAACGGTTCGGCACCGCGCAGTGGCGTGGCGATCGGCGAGCACATTTTTGATCTGCAAGCGGCCCGTGACCTGTTTGACGGTGAAGCGCGCCGCGCCATCGACGCTATGGCGGACGGCCAACTGAACGCCTTCTTCGAACTGGGCCGCGGCCCACGGGTGGCACTGCGCGAACGCCTGCTGGAACTGCTCGCCGAGGGCAGCAGCCAGCAAGCCCAGCTGCAAGCCCTGGGCGCCCAGGTGTTGCCACTGGCCGCCGATTGCCAGATGCACCTGCCGGCGAAAATCAACGATTACACCGACTTCTACGTCGGCATCGAACACGCGCAGAACGTCGGCAAACTGTTCCGCCCGGACAACCCCTTGCTGCCCAACTACAAGTACGTGCCGATTGGTTATCACGGCCGCGCCTCGACCATCCGTACCTCCGGCACCGAGGTGCGCCGGCCCAAGGGCCAGACCCTGCCAGCCGGCCAGACCGAACCGACCTTCGGCCCGTGCGCACGCCTGGACTACGAGCTGGAACTGGGCATCTGGATCGGCCAGGGCAATGCCATGGGCGACTCGATTGCCATTGGCGATGCCGCCGAGCATATCGCTGGCTTCTGCCTGCTCAACGACTGGTCGGCCCGCGATATCCAGGCCTGGGAATACCAGCCACTGGGGCCGTTCCTGTCGAAAAGCTTTATCACCAGCATCTCGCCCTGGGTGGTCACGGCCGAAGCCCTGGAACCGTTCCGCAAGGCCCAGCCCGCACGCCCGGCCGGCGATCCACAACCGCTGCCGTACCTGCTGGACCCCCGTGATCAGGCCGCTGGCGGCTTTGATATCGAACTGGAAGTGCTGCTGACCACCGCCGCGATGCGCGAGCAGAACCTGGCGCCCCATCGCCTGACCCTGAGCAACACCCAGCACATGTACTGGACCGTGGCGCAAATGGTCGCGCACCACAGCGTCAACGGCTGCCAGCTGCAGGCCGGCGACCTGTTTGGTTCGGGCACCCTGTCGGGGCCCGAGGCCGGTCAGTTCGGCAGCCTGCTGGAAATCACCGAAGGCGGCAAAAAGCCGATCGAACTGGCCTCCGGCGAAGTGCGCAAGTTCCTTGAAGACGGCGATGAAATCATCCTGCGCGCCCGCTGCCAGCGTGAGGGGTTTGCCTCCATTGGTTTCGGCGAATGCCGTGGCACTGTGGTCGCCGCGCGCTAAGGGGGCGAGGGGATGGAGCTCTATACCTACTATCGTTCCACGGCGTCTTATCGGGTGCGCATCGCCCTGGCGCTCAAGGGCCTGGACTTTACCGCGCTGCCGGTCAACCTGCTGGTGCCCAAGGGCGGCGCCAACCGCCAGCCCGAGTACCTGGCGATCAACCCCCAGGGCCGTGTCCCGGCGTTGCGTACCGACGAGGGCGAACTGTTGATCCAGTCGCTGGCGATCATCGAATACCTGGACGAACGTTATCCACAGGTACCGCTGCTCGCCAAGGACCTGGCGGCCCGCGCCCATCAGCGTGCAGTGGCGTCGATCATCGGTTGTGACATCCACCCGCTGCACAACTCCAGCACTCAGAACCTGCTGCGTCAGTGGGGGCATGACGAGGCGCAATTGCTGGAGTGGATCGGGCACTGGATCAGCCAGGGCCTGGGCGCGGTGGAGCAATTGATCGGTGACCAGGGCTATTGCTTCGGTGACCAGCCAGGGCTGGCGGATGCGTTTCTGATCCCGCAGTTGTATGCGGCAGAGCGCTTCAAGGTGGCGCTGGAGGGTTACCCGCGAATCCAGCGTGTCGCGGCATTGGCGGCCAAACACCCCGCCTTCATCCAGGCCCACCCCTCCAACCAACCTGACACCCCTGACACCCCCTAGATCCATGTGGGAGCTGACTTGCCAGCTCCCACAAGTGATACCCCATAAAAATAAAAAGGTCCTTGCGATGCACAATCAGATTGCCAGCTTTCGCGCGGCACTCGACGCCCGTCCGGTGTCGCGCTACCAGTGGTTGATTCTCCTGTTGTTAGCGTTGTTGCTGGTCACCGATGGTTACGACGCCCAGGTGTTGGGTTACGTGGTCCCGGCCCTGGCCCAGGACTGGGGCCTGGAAAAGGCCGCCTTCGGCCCGGTGTTCAGTGCCAACCTGCTGGGGCTGACCTTGGGCTCCCTGGCTGTGACGCCCCTGGCCGACCGTTTCGGCGTGCGCCGCATCCTGCTCGCCTGCGTACTGATCTACGCCAGCCTCACGGTGCTGATGGTATTCGCCAATTCCCTGAATACCCTGATGGCCGCGCGCTTTATCTGCGGCATTGGCATGGGCGGCGCGATGCCCAGCGCCATGGCCTTGATGTCGGAATATTCGCCACCGCGTATGCGCACGTTGATGGTGACGCTGGCGGCCTGCGGGTTCTCGTTCGGTGGGGCAGCAGGTGGTTTTGTCGCGGCGGGGTTTATCGACAGCTTTGGCTGGCAGGCGGTGTTCCTCGCCGGTGGCGTGACGCCGTTGCTGCTGTTTCCCTTTCTGGTATGGCTGCTGCCTGAATCCTTGCCGCGTTTGTTGCGCGATGCACCGCCCTATACGCGCCTGCAGAAAGTCACGGCGCGCATGCTGCCCGGTTGGCAGGCACCGGCGGCCAGCGAAGAACAGAATCGCCAGGAGCAAGGCAGCAAACTGACTGTCGTGGAGTTGTTTCGTAATGGCTATGCACGGCCGACGCTGCTGATCTGGTCGACCTTTTTTGTCAGCCTGATCCTGCTGTATTTCATGATCAGTTGGTTGCCGTCACTGCTGCTGGAAAGTGGCATGGCCTTGAACAAAGCCAACCTGGTGACCTCGATGTTCCTGTTCGCCGGCACCTTGGGCGCGATTGGCATGGCCTGGTTTGCCGACCGCCTGAAAAGCAAAGTACGCCTGCTTTCCGGTGTGTTGGCGGCAGCGGCGGTGTGCACGGTTCTGCTGGGGCTCAACCATGACAACCCGCGTTACCTGGTGGCGTTTGTGTTTGCGGCGGGCTTTTGCATCATCGGCGGCCAGTTGACCCTCAATGCATTTGCCAGCAACTTCTACCCGGCCCATGTACGTGCCACGGGCACCGGCTGGGCACTGGGTGTCGGGCGGTTTGGTTCGATCCTGGGGCCGTTGTTTGGCAGCATGCTGCTGGCGATGCACGTGCCGGTGCAGCAGATTTTCTTCTTCTGCGCGATTCCGGCGGTGATCGCCGCGTTGTTGATCATTCAGGTGCGCTCGCCCGAGGCCAAGGCGCCGGTTGAGATCCTTCAGCACCCGCTTGAATCCTGAGGGGCAACCCCCTTACTTGTGGGAGCTGTCGAGCCCCAGCGAGGCTGCGATGGGGGCGACGCGGTTCAAGGTCAGCCCCCGTCAATGCACCACCGCCCCAGGCGGCAAATGCCCCAGCCGCTCCGTCAGGCGCAGCCGCTGCACCGGGTCTTCACTGAGCAACAGCGCATGCTCAAGATCGAAGCGCTCGGCATTCGGGCAATCCAGGTGCTTGTACAGACTGGCCCGCGCCAGATAGTCGGCGGCGCTGGCGTCGCCCAGCTCCAGCACGCGCTCGGCGTCGATCAGCGCCGCGAGGTGATGGTCATTGGTCAGGTGCAGTTGCCGCAGGTTGCGCGACAGCCGCTGCAGGATCAGTCGCGGCTCGGCGCTGCGCAGGTGTTCGGCTTGCAGCTTGAGATTGGGGCCGTACTGGCGTTGCAGCAGTTCGCGGCAGTCGTTGGGGTACAGCCGCCGCCCGCCGCAGGGGTCGAGCAAATGATCGGCACCGCTTACCCGCAGCAGGAAGTGCCCCGGGAAATTGACCCCCACCATAGGGATCTCCAGGCGCCGCGCCAACTCCAGGGCGATCAGGCCCAGGGCCAGGGGTTGTCCGCGGCGGCGCTGTAAGACCTTGTCCAGCAGGGCGGCGGCGGGGCGCAAGGGGGTGAAGTCATCCTGGGCGAACCCCAGGTCATTCATTATCCGCAGCAACGGCTGGCCCAGCTCATCGGCCGGCAGCAGCGGCATGCCGAGGCTGACTTGCTGTTGCAGCACCGTGAAGTCAGCCAGGATCGCCTGCGGGTCCACGGCAGGGTCGTGCTCGGCAGCGATCCATAACGCGGCTTCAAACAGCGCCGGAGGCGAGCGGTGCAGGCATTCGAAAAAGGCTTGGCGGGGATTCATTGCATTCTCCGTCGGATGTCCCGTTTTAGCCTTGCCAAGAACTTTCGTCCAGCTTCTTGAGAACCGGCCTACCTGGATATGTCGCAAAGCCTGTAATTGCGGGCTGCTTATTCCTGCACGCTCCGGCAACCTTTTTCCGGCAGCCTATACTTGGCGACTACAAGAAGTGATTCGGGAGCTTGACGATGTTTGCTCTCATGCACAGCACCCGCCTTGAATCCCTGCACCTGAGCGTTGACCCGGTGACCGGGTTGAAGGCGGTCATTGCCATCCACAGCAGTCGCTTGGGGCCGGCCCTGGGTGGCTGTCGCTACCTGGCCTACCCCGACGATGAAAGCGCCGTGGCCGATGCCGCGCGCCTGGCCCAAGGCATGAGTTACAAGGCCGCGCTGGCCGGTCTGCCGGTGGGCGGTGGCAACGCGGTGATCATCCGCCCGGCCCATGTGGAAAGCCGCGCCGCGCTGTTCGAAGCTTTCGGCCGGTGTATCGAGCAGCTCGATGGCCGCTATATCACCGCCATCGACAGCGGCACCTCTGTGGCCGACATGGACTGCATCGCCCAGCACACGCGCTTTGTCACCAGCACCACCGCCGCCGGCGACCCGTCACCCCATGCGGCCATGGGCGTATTCGCCGGCATCCGCACCGCCGCCATGGCCCGCCTGGGCAGCGACAACCTGGAAGGCCTGCGTGTGGCAATCCAGGGCCTGGGCAACGTCGGCTACGCCCTGGCCGAACAACTGCACGCCGCTGGCGCCGAATTGCTGGTGAGCGATATCGACCCTGGCAAAGTGCAACTGGCCATGGAGCAACTGGGCGCGCACCCGATTGCCAACGAAGCCTTGCTCAGCACCCCGTGCGACATTCTCGCGCCGTGCGGCCTGGGCGCCGTCCTCAACCGCCAGAGCGTCGCCCAACTGCGCTGCGCCGCCGTGGCCGGCTCCGCCAGCGCGCAACTGACCCACCTGCAAGTGGCCGACCAATTGGAGGCGCGTGGGATCCTCTACGCACCGGACTACGTGATCAACTCCGGCGGCCTGATCTATGTCGCCCTCAAGCACAACGGCGCGGACCTGGCGACCATCACCGCGCACCTGTCCAACATCGGCACCCGCCTGACCGAAATCTTCGGCCACGCCCAGGCCGAAAAACGCTCACCTGCCCGAGTGGCCGATGAGCTGGCCGAACGGCTGCTGTACGCCGAGCCCTTATTAAAAAGGCCCTGAATCAATGATTCAGGGCCTGTTCAATTCGGGCTTTATTCCGCCGCCGGGTTCAGCAACTCGGACAACGCATCCGGCTGGCTCTTGAACGCCTTGGCAAACACATCGCGATTCTTCGCCATGTAGATCCCGGCTTCCTCCACCTGCTGCTCGCTCAGGGACGGCACGGCTTTTTGCAACACTTCTGCGAGCAACTCAGCGAGTTCAAGCATCTTGTCATGACGGTCAGCTTCGGCTTTATCCATGAACAAACGCTCCAGATCTCGGCTGCTGCGGTATACCACTTCGACGGCCATTCACCACCTCACATGCCTTCACGATAGTTGTCTATTGCGACTACTGTATTTATATACAGCTAAAAGGATAAGCCAATCCATGGGGTTTGGGTAGCAGCTTTTTAATGTAGTTGGGAAATGGGGTTTGTCAGGTGTCGGAGTGCCGCAGTCGTAAACCCCAACGGCAAGATAAGTGTCTCATGTCATTCCACCATCATCTCATTCTGCAATCTCTGGCCTTCTTTCTGCATGCAGAGAAATCGTCATGCCAAACGGGCATTATCCCCCCCCGAGCCGAAGCATGGCTTAGGCAATGGCAAATAGTTGGCTATTTTTTAAACAGTGGTGGTGAGTAATGACAGAAATGAAGTGGGCCGACAAAGTGCGCAAAAGCCTGCACGCGAGTGCAGATTCCCTGGGCAACCTGGCAGTGGAGGCATTTCACTATCTGGCGCTTTTTGGTATCGGTGCAATCACCGCCTATGCGGCAATAATGACCTTTATCGACATGTTGCAAAAAGGCGGCATCAGCGTTGATGACATCCTGCTGCTGTTTATCTACCTGGAGCTGGGCGCCATGGTGGGGATCTACTTCAAGACCAACAAGCCAATACTAACACAACCTAGCCGTATTTTGGCTTAGGTTCTCTGGCATCATTAGATTTTCAGGGGAGACATCGTATGAAGTGGATAGAGCACAGTCGGGAACGAATGCACAAGCAAGCCAATTCGATTGGCAATTTTTTAGTCGAAGGTTTCCATTATTTGGGGCTGTTCGCCATCGGTGCCGCTACCGCGTGTGCTTCGGTGATGGCATTTGTCGAAATGGTAGGAAAGGGCACAGCAAGCGTAGATGACATTTTGCTGTTGTTCATCTATCTAGAACTGGGTGCGATGGTAGGTATCTATTTTAAAACCAATCATCTCCCAATTCGATTTCTACTTTATATTGCAATTACCGCTTTAACTCGCTATCTCATTGGTGATGTATCACATCATAAGGCACCAGATATTGGTCTGCTTTACCTGTGCGGCGGGATATTTTTCTTAGCTTTGTCAGTCGTTGCTGTTCGATTTGCGTCCTATAAATTTCCGTCCAGCAAAGCTATTGACGCGACGGGTGAAGTCATCGGCGAAAACTACACAGAGAAGTAAAATGACCAAAAGGATTTGGATTTGGCTGGGGATTGCCGTCGCTTTTTTCGTTTTGTTTCTATTGCCTGCGGCGGTTACCTTTTGGCTTTACAGGGAAAATCTTGGCAACATATCGCATAAGCCTGATGACTGGGGAGCATTTGGGTCATTATTGAGTGGAATATTTACCTATATTGCCGCTGTGGGAACAATGGGGACACTAATTTTTCTCGTATATCAACAAGGGAAAAATAACGAACTCATAAACCGACAATTGGCTTTACAGACATTTGAGGAATACGAAAGGCACAGAAAACTATTTTTTGAAAAGCTTTCAGAAATCGAAAGCCACTATGATAATGAAATAGTTTTTCCCCAGCGTGAGCGTGTTTATAGCTCCATATTTCATATGAATAGCCCATCAACGATGCAGTATGCTCTCAATATAAACGAGGACAACCCAAACGCTAGGCCAAAAGACCTAATAGATTGCTTACACAAATACGATAAAATAAGCGAGATGTTAGATGACTACCAAAGTTTTAATAACTGTATATCAGTCATTATTGAGACTTTGGATTTGAGCTATGACTTGGGGATTTCGGCAGCGAAGAAAAATGTAGAAGGCCAAATTCTTTGGTTTGATATGCCAACGGCTTTAAACATAAATAACATTGGTTTGGCATTAGAACGCATTGAAAGAACACTCAACACAATTCTTTTTATGTCGTCTAACCAACCCGTAAAAAGTATATACCACAAAGCACAGAGCCTTCTTTTTCGTGATTATGTGCTGCAGCATTTGAGTGAACACAAAAGACAGTTTCCAGTGACTATTGTTGGGCATAATTAATTTTATTAGTCGAGGTAATATATGAATTCTCCTTTGGACGAAATTCTCAACTGGTTTAAAAATCTGCCACCAGTTCAACAAACAGATGTAGCTTTTCTTGTTTCGTATATGCCGGGGTTGGATATCGATCTGGGTTCAGATGAGATTGTTACTGATTTCCTAGGTCAGATCGATAAATTGAGAGAGGGTAAAGTCCGTGAACAGGCATTGATTGTCTGTCTGAAGGCACTTATTGAAAATTTTATTATCTTAAAACGTATCGATCCTGAAGGATGGAAAAAAAGAAAGGCGATGCTCGAACAGCTCTCAATAGAAAAGGATAGTCAAACGTTTGCCAAATTGGCAGAACGTAAAGAATTCGAGGGTGCTCAGTGGGTGAGTAGCTGCAAAAAATGGAATGAGATGGCAAAAAATCACCTCACAGATGAAAAAATAGATTATTGGTTTAATTTTGGTTAGCGATAGCTGATTGGCACGTCCGCATGTCTTCTACGAAAGGTCCAACGTCAAAAGCGGGTTTCCCGGTCGCTGAACGCCCGTAAAACGGCATGTTTTTTGATCGAGGTGGTTTGGAGTGCCGGGACTTGTACCGGTGCGAGAAAACGCCGGAATACGCGGTGTATGGCACTGCATCCGTAGGGTTGGGTAGAATCAACGCAAGGTGCCATTGCAGGGCCACCACTCACGATCTCTAAGGATGGCGAATGAAAAAAATAATTTTTGTGCTGGTTGTTGGATCACTGCTGAGTGGTTGCGTTACGCAAAAGCCACCGCTTTCTGACAGCCAATACACTGCATTTGCTACTCAATTGATAGGTATCCATAAATGCGTTGCTAGCGGAAACATGCCACCAGATACAGGTGCCCGTGGTCAGCAATATTCGATGGCAAATCTCAATACTTGGCAATTCGACCAAAATTATTTCATGGGTCGAGCTAAGCAGATAGCGGATTCGGTCAACCCGTCGCAAGGTGATTGCAACACATTGGCGATGAATATCATGCAAAGAAAAAATCAGATCGAGGCACAAAATCAGCAGGCCGCACAGGAAGCACAAGCGTGGCAAAACCTGCAAAATCAACAGGAACAGAACAAAACCACTTATTGCAATCAAATAGGCACACAGACTATTTGCAATCGATACTAAAACAAGGCGTGCAGCGGCTCGCCTATTCTGGTGGTCGCTTTGCTTGAAAAGTCAAAATAAAGGGCCTAACACCTAATAAAGTAAATGCCGTAAAAATGGGGAATTTCAATAATCTATTGTCGTGTTATTTCCTAAAAACGGGTTATTGACATTTGAAATTTAAAAATCCGATTTGATCAAGATGAATGATCTCTTAAAACGGACCACGGAAAACGTAAAAAGCCCATGAATGAGCCTTTTTTTGTTTTTTCCCTTTAAATCAAGATTTTTAAATTTTCATGATATCGACCATATCTCGATAGTCCTTTTTACGGTCGTTAAATGTAGCCATAAACTCAATACCATCATCTTTATAAACCGGATTAGATAATGATGGCCTAGTGGCCTTTTTCTGCTTGCTGTCTTCTTCTTGATAGTCATATGGCTTTGAACCAACGATCAACGTGAAATAGCCAATATTGACAGTCATTTTTTTGATCAACTTTCTATTTTTTACAAGTGAAATCGAAACCCTAAACTCTGTGCGGACTTCTTGAAATTTGAAAAAGTCGTCAGGCTCTAACATTCCTTCAAAAGCCATTCTCAATACTGGATCAATCTCTATGCCGTTTGATGACGGTGTTTTACGGGTTATTATTCTCGTAAGCTTCTGGCATTTGGACAAAGATGAAACCGGCTTAAATTTATGTGTCCTAGTGAGCTTTATAGATGCCGCATCGTAATCATACTGATCAAGATCAATGATGTGAAATTTCTTATGGGTAGCGTCTTGATATTGAGAAGATGCGAAATAGTCTTTCAATAAATATTGCACATTAGACAACGTAGATTTGTTATCTGTGATCAATAGGTGTTTTGTGCTTATATCAACTACATGAACACCAATAACCGCTTTTGCATGACCGTGTTGAAACGTTTTATCTTTACCAAAAGTCGCACTCATGCAAAAAGCTTGGCTACCTAATTCGATCGGGTTAAATTTAGTATTATTCATAAATCTCCTTTTCTGTTTTGTTACTTAAAATTAGAACACAGAAAAAGATAATGTCAAATTAAAGGGCCGCACTATTTTCATGAATGGGCTTTATTGTCTAATCTTATTTTTAAATAATATTCGACCTTAAATATATTTTCAACTTACTATTGACACGCAATTAATGGCTTGTCTAAGCCAAAATACAACCATCACAAAAATGACAAAACTCAAAAACTTGCAAGATATTCCAAAATAAAATTGTCGATATTTTATTGAAAAATAAATTGTCAAAATAAAGGGCCTAACATCATCAGGCACAAAAAAGCCCCGGTTAGGGGGCTTCATGGTGTCGCTAGATTTTAGATCTTTTCGGCTTTGAGTTTGTCGATCAAAGCTTCGAACGTATCAACCTCGTTTTTCTGCATCAGGTCAGCCAAAAACAAAGCGTAGGTTTTAAATCCTTTATCTTTCATTGCTTGACTGGCAATGCCTTGCTTCGCCTTCTTCAAGATAAATTCAACGCCGTCAATCTGCACTTTCCATTTATCGCTAGGCTCCTTGGGTGCCTTTGGTACGTCCTCGCTCACGCTTTTAGGTGTTTTAGCGGGGGTTTTGATTTGGTGAAGGGAATGCACCACATCAACAAATTCAGCCACTGAATAGCCGTATTTGTCGCGAAGGGTTTCAAGCTCTTCAACAAATTCGATGACTTTTGCTTCTTCTTCATTTTCTCTTAGGTTCTTGATTTGTTCTTCAAGCTGTTTTTGCTGTGCGAGTAGGTCAAGCAATTTCGACATTTTTCTTTTTTCCTTCAAGAATAAGATTGATCATCGGAGGACAAATAAACCAGAAAACGGCTGAACTCTATATTGATACGCTCGTAAAATTCTTGCCAATTGGCATCAACCAATTCAGCGATGGAACTACGACCATGTTCAAGGTTTTCTTGATCTTCAATTTCAGACGCTTCAAGTTGAAGGGTGTAAAGAATGACATAAAGGACATAGGGCTTTAATGCTGCCTTCAAAGCTGCTTCAACGCCGAATAAGCCAAGATCAACCGGCTTCTTAATCTCCAATATGTCGATGCAATATCGATCAAAATAAAGACAGTCTGATGGCTTGTCGGCCTTCGATCCTCTCCACCACTCATCACTTAAAGCACTATGGATAAGTTGTGTATTTACAAAAATCTCACCAATTTTCAAAATATTGTCCATTGCACATGGTTATGGAAAATGGATTTTAAAATCAATCCTTGAAAATGTCAAAATAAAGGGCCTAAGCTCTTACCAGAAAGGTTTTTGATTTTAGATCCACCAGATGAGTTTTTGACGTTCTGCCCTACATCTTATATATAGATTTACGAAGTAAATATCTTTTCTTTTGTGAAAACGTTCGAATAAGCCCGCAAGAATAAGGAAATCTTAAAAACCCCAGTTAACGCTCCTTATTTATTTACCCCCTTTCGGTTAACGCTCCTTATTTTTTAAAGTGGTTTATCTTTTAAAATATGGATAATCTCAAAGCATGATAATACGGTTAACAGCATTTGTTATTTTTTTACTGCCTTAATCTTGTAATTAGTTTTTTTTGTGGTTAATTATAAGTATAACAAGGGTGAAAAATAACCATGAAATACATTTTAAAGGAAAGCGGTAAAGAAAAAGAGGTGTTCAACCTCAAAGGTTATGTATCAGTTCCACGCGTTTTCCTAGCTCTTCCATTGTTCAACACAATAAACGCTCACAAAGAGCCGAGAGGCTTTGAAATAGCTAAAAACCACAATGCTAAAAACATTCATATTGCTTCAACGTCGCTGACTATATTCAATGATTTTGAAGTATTTCTTTTTATTTTGCGAAAAGTATACAGCAGCAAAAGCAATGAATTTGAATTTACTCTTGATGAAATAATGAATGACTTTGATGTTAAAACATCACATAGAACAATGTATTTTTCGATCTTCAAGCAGTCAATTAGAAAGCTCAATAAGATCAATATTGAATATGAAGAAGAAACAGAAGATGGAACGAAAACTGTTTTTCTAAACTTCATTACCGGCGAGCTGACTAAAAAAGGCGGAAAGATTGAAGTATCAAAACGTTTTATTGATTTTTTTGGTAGCCTAAAAGAGTTGTACGAGATCGACACGAAGATGCTGAGCTTATTAACTAATGAATATCAGCGAATTCTTTATGTGTTGTACGTTTGTAATAGACGCAACAAAACAAACTATTTCAGCGTTGACATGTTAAAAGAACGTTTCCGCATCAGCGATAAAATGCCTTGTAAAACGTTCATAATGAAAATAAGAAAGGCCAATGAAGCACTCCAAGAAATGGGCCTAATTGAAGGTTTTAAAGAAGATAAAACTAATCGAGTAACTACAAGATTTTTAGTCGACTACAGTTATAAGTCGCTCTACAAAGAGTTTAAAGAAAAAAAGGCAATTGCTGAAAAAAAGAAAGCGGCAAGCATCGAAAAGAAAGCCGTTAAAGGGTCGAATTCAGACGATTTTGATCGTGAGTTGAGTGAAGATTTTTACGAAGAAATTGAAGGGCCAAAAGCACCAAATGAATTAACAGATGATGGGGACGAAGAATGGAAATGAAAAAAGAAGAACAGAAACCGCAATTGCCCGGCTTTATAGTAGAAGCTTTGATAATGAGAATTGAGGCACTTATTCACCTAATAAAAAGCGACGTGATTAGATCGTCTATATCTGCAAAATTGGGCGAAATAAAGGACATTAAAGCTTTGTATCAATTGTTATCGCTAGCACAAACATCTATTGAAAATAGTGAACTGATCGAAAATAAGATCAAGGGTGGTCTAGTTTTCAATCCGTTTACTGGTGAGTTAATAAGTGAGCTTGATTACCACTACGCCATGGAAGATATGATCGAAATGATGAAAGGAGTTGTTAACAATCCAGCACCAAAAATGAACCCAAAACCGCCAACGGTTTAACATCGATCAGAGGGCAAATGAATGTAAGAAATTTAATCACCGCTTTAACGCTTTTATTATCAGTCAACGCTTCTTTTGCTGATGACCCTGCATGGTGGAGCGATAGCAAATGCAGAGAGCAAAGAAACAAGGATTACGCTTCGCTAATGTTGCACGGTTTTAAATCTCACGATGCTATTAAAAAGATAGATGAACAATTCAAAATTTGTGTTTGTTCGTCGGGCGATGAAACGAGGGTCGCAGTTCAGTCACTTGCGGATAATCATGAAATTGAAATGATGAGTAACGATGGAGTTATAACCGTCCCTATTAAGTATGGTCGAGATTTCGGAATGATGGTCTATAAAGGCCAATGTTATCTCAATATTGGAAAGCCGGAGCTATGCAAAAATTCGGCGTTTATGGGTGAAGCAAAACAGTCATTTAATGTATATGAAACATACGACGAAAAAAACAATGTATGTGCTTTTGATTTCGACAAACAAAATAAATCAACGGGGGGATAATATGAAAGAAGAATATTGCAGAGCAATGCTTGAACATTTCAGCATTAGAATATATTCATTACAAAAAGAATTCGACGCTTACAAGAATGACCAGATGATCCAAAGCGATGAAAGAAAATCCGCAATGTTCGACCGCTATCACCGCATTAGGGCGTTAAAATTAGAGTTGCTTTACTTGAAATTGATTTGAAATAAGCAACGATCCAAGTTGGTGAATGTTCATGATGAAATCTAAGAAAAAACAAACGCCATAAGGCGTTTTTTTAATCTGGTCTTAACTGCTGCCTTCTTCTTTTTTCGTTTTGATAAGCTTCGTTTTCGGAACTGCTTTGACTGTTTTTAGCTTGTGCAGCAAGAACACGCATCTCAGAAAGTTTTTCATTCATCGAACCTGCGGCATCATGCACTGCGAATACATCAGCAGTCTTAACAAGTCCATCGGCTATACCAACGGCCCCGGTTTTTCCAAGCCTTTTGGCTTTCGTATCATCGTCAGCATTTACAGGAGGTATAAAGCTTTTTGATTTAGGATCTTCAAGATGATCCACCGCTTTTTTAACAGGTGTTGTAGGATGTGGCTTTTTAGCTGGCTTATTAGTCGGTGAAGATGTAACGCTAATCGCTTCAATCGGCTTCTTAAACGCTAGATTTTCAAGCTTCAATTTTTCAAGCTCTGCTTTATCGTTGGCGTTAGGTGTAAAACCACTTAATGAATACCCTTTTTGGTCTAGTCCCATCATCTGGAATTGTAGCCACGCACTACGCTTAAAATCGTGCGTTCCTGTTAAGTGCAGGGTTTGGGGTTTGCCGCTCTCTGTGAGCTTCTGCAAGCCCGCTTTAATCGCCATTGGGCTGGTGGTGTTGAAAGTGGCCGTTCCATCGCTGTATTCAAAAGCTTTCTTGTTCGTCCCTTTATAATAGAAATCATGACCATCAGGGGTATCGAAGCGAGTATCTAGGACGCGATTAGATTTCTTGATCCTTTTTTCGGTGATGCTTGATTGCTCATCATGAAAATCGCCGCCAATGCTGCCCATTTCACGTATAGGAGCCGTTTTTACTCCAAGACGTGCAAGCGTGTCGGAGAACTGGGGATCGTCGCCAAAACGGGCTTTAAGAGCTTTGTAAGAAGCTCCAACCTCAGAGGCTTTGAAGATCTGGCCGTCTTTCTCCATTGAGTACGCATTGTTGCCGTTGGTGATCAAGGTGAAGCCGTCAGCATGGAGGAACTCAAGGAACTCACCGGCTGTCATGGCCATTTCAGTCACAGCGTTTACAACCTCTTTAAATTTTTTCTTCTCGGATTTAATGCCGCGATTTTCAAGCCTATATTCGTTCGATGGTTTTGGACTTGTAGGCATTCCGGGATTTAAAGACTTTCTGTTTTCAACGACTTTTAACCCGTATTCTTCTTCGATTTCCTGACAAGCTTTTTCAAAGAAAGCAAAATCATTATGCTTAGTGTAAAGGTTTCCTTTGTTGTCTCTTTTATTCCATACAAGATGAACGTGAATTTCATCGGTGTCAGTATGAACTGCCCAACGGTGTTTTCGATTATCTAAATCAAGAACGTTACGCCAAACGGTTAAAGCCAAATCACGGGCCATTTCAGGCGAAACTTTATCATCAGTGTGAAAGCTGATGATTTCATGTACTGCTTCTATTTCCTGAGTTCGGCCAGTTTTAGATTGATACTTGTTGTTAACCTGCCTGAATTTCTTCGCCCCGAATTCCGCATATTCTTCCATGCTGGTGTTGTCAAATTTTTCTTCACTACCGCCAACCAAATCAGCTTTTTCTAAAATATAATTCATTGTGCGAGTGGTCGCCGCATTGTCAGGGAGTTTGCTTTTTACGTCCCTGATCATTTTGAACCTCTTTTTTTGATTACTGCTTTTTTTGTTTTAGTTGCAACGAAGTCATAGAGCTTTTCAAAGCGGTCAGATACTTGTTCAAGTGTTTTACTGTCTTGCTCTGTGAACCTGCCGCCAGCGTTCACCTTCCTCGCCATCTGGTTAACATTGTTCCCAATGCTTTCGAGCATTTTTTCGATTTTTGAAAAAGAAGCGAGAAGATCGTCGTTGGTGATTTCGACAGTTTGAGCAAAGCCATCGTTAACGATTTTTTTGATTACTGCTGTTTTAGTCATTGAAAGACTAAAAGCGAGTTCGTTGAATTTTTGCATGTCTTCTTTTGAAATTCTTATTGATACTTTATCTTGTGCCATGTTCCTCCTGATCGATGTGTTTTTAATTTGGTGAACAAAGGCCGGGGCCTGTTGTTCGTTGGTGGATTATTAGCTTTCCGAAACGTCATCACCTTCAAGATCACCATGAATAATTACATTTAATCCATAGGTGAAGGCACCCATACATTGTAATTTGATTTCGTCTTTTATCAGGTCGTGTGTAAAAACCTCGCCAAGAAGATAAGTGATAAACTTGATTTTTTCATGGTCGTCACTACCTAATAATATTTCTTCTACTATCCCTTCTTTCAAATTGAATACGCATCCCTCATTAAGTCCTTTAATTAGTTTGTATAGTTGATCTAGATCTTCACCTGCTGAGCTATTTGGCTTCTTAGATTTGTGTGCATCAAAGTCGAATACGTTAGTGTCTTTTTTGTCTTTCATAATTTCCCTCATGTTTAAGTTTATTTTTCTGTAATGTCCGAAGGCATTACAGGGACTTGCTTTTGCCTTACCATTTTCAAACGAAGTGCGAAAATCAAGAAGGAAACGGAATAAAAAAGCACGAAGTGTTTTTTATGGCCGACAATTTAACGAAGTTAAATGTCGGACGTTTCCATTGCTTGCCGTTCTTTCTAGACTTCATATAAAAGTTGTATCATATATTTTAATGTTTTCAATAGTGTCCGACAAATCTGTATGACAAAAAAGTGTCCGACAAATTTTAAAAGTGTCCGACATAATACGTTTGATGATCAGACCTTTTATGTATTCTTTTACCGTTTGATTTTTAGACTTCATAAAAAAGGCCATCAAATAAATGACAGCCTCTTTAATACGTTTGATGGTTAGATTTTTACTGAGTGAATACATTGCCTAAATTATCAAAGCCATAAATTCCAAGCGGGGCCGATTTGTTATCATTCTGGGTGCTTAATTGACCTATTCGCTCATTATTAACGTAAGCGGTTGAATTTAGGGTGTCGCTGATATATTCGAAGCTAAAACGTATGTTGTTGGAAGTTAGGAAGTTAATGATGTTCAATCGACCTTCTTCTGTTTTCAAAAAGTCGATTGTCTTATCCAGATTAGTGAATTCAAGTTCCTGAACTTTGCTTTTGTTTTTTGAGATGGCAAGTTTTTCAATTTCTTCTTTTATTTCGTTTAGTTCTACTTCTTCTTTTGAAAGGCGATTTAAAATTGCACTAGGAATGATGCCGCTTTTAATGGTTCCCACGGATTTGTTTAGGTTTTCAACACTGACTTCAAGATCGCTTTGACGATCTCGTAATTTTTTGAGTTTTTGCCGTGTTTTGGTGTCTTCAACTTTATTTGATTTTGACAGTTCAACAAATTTTTTGGCTAGCTTGAAGGCTCCCGAAGAACCATCAATAATCACGGATAAAGACATGTTCATTTCTTCGATTTCTTTCAATGTCGCTTCGTCGAGGCTGGCGTATTGAGTTACGTCGATGGGTTCGAGTGATACGGATTTTCTATTTAGTCTGTCGAATTCTTGCATTGTATCAAGAAACAATTTAACAGCTAGGTCATATCGAAAGCGGTTTTTGCAATTTCCATTTTCAATATTTTGTTGGCATGTCATGTAAAAATAACGACTTCCTTTGCTGTTATAGTTGTTCATAAAAACAAGAGATTTTCCGCAACGCTCACAAAAGCAAGAGTGACGAAAGATGTTTGCATTATTCTGTGTAACTCTTCCTTGGTGTTTTTTAACCTTTCGATTGCTCATTGCTTCTTTTGCTTCAAGAAATAATGAGGCGGAAACAATTTTTGGGTAATAATTTTCGATGTGTTTATCTAAAACCATTTTCCCATCGATTTTCGTTTGAGACATAAAGTAGCCCAAGACGTATTTTGTATCGAATATGTCTTTAACGCGGGCCTGTGTCCAGTTGATAGCCGCAAAGGCATTAGCTTTCTTAATCGTAGACGTAACGCCTTCGCGTTTTAGATTTTCTAGAATAAATTCGATTTCTTCTTGTGCTTTCTTGTCAATTACAAGAGTGTTCGTCTTTTCATCAAAAATGACGCCATAAGGCAAGCGGTTTTTATTGAATACAATTCCTGTTTCTTCTGCTTCTGTTTTCGCTTTTTTCCAAGCAGATTTTCTACGGTTACTTTTAGTCAAGCTTTCTTCGTGAGCACGGGAAGAAATAACCGTAAGCATAATATCTTGCTTCATTATGTCGGCTTGATCTTCATGCAACTTGTAAATGTAACCATCCATTGTAGTTACAAGGATCACGCCTTTTTTCAAAATCCCATAAACAAGGTCTTTTGCTTGCAAAAGCCTTTGGCGACTTAATCGGTCAATGCTCTCAACGAAGACGAAATCACCGGGGGCAATGCTCAAATTTTCGATTTGATCGATGAGGTCTTTTAGTTTGCCAGTCTTTGAGTTCTCACCCGTATAGGCAGAAACGCCGTTTTCATAGAAGAAATTTTCTTCGGGAACCTCGACCCCGTGACGGGCCGCAATAGCTCGTATGCTCGCTTTTTGACGGGTTACGCTGTCCTTGTCGTCTGCACCTTGGCGACGGGTCGAATAGCGAATGTAGGCGTATCCAGTAGGCATAGATCATCCTCAGCAATGGTGGAAGTCTACCCGGTGGCATGTGTGAGTAACAGGCACTAGGTCAAGACCAACCACATGCCCATCCGCTTCCTGCTCTACGTGGCGATCACGGCGTTGACCCGCCTGCTGATCGGCGACGTGTCCCACCACAATGCCCCGGACCTGGGCATCATTTACTTGTGTGGCGGGATTCTGTTGTTGGCGTTCGCCATCCTGGTGGTGCGTTTTGCTTCGTCGCGCTACCCATCGGTCAAGGAAAAGTCCGAATCCTGAGTCAGAGCCCGGCCGCGATGGGCGGCCGGTTGCTCGGCGGGCGCTGCAGCAGTTTGTGACTGTCGCCGTCGGTCATCACTGCCAAAATCTCCATGGCGCTGTGCCCTTGTTCAATGGCAATGCCGAATTGCACACTTTGCACCAGGCGTTTGAGGCGTTGCGGGTCGTTGCGCTGTTCGGCGCTGATCATGCGTTTGGCGACCACGCCGCTGTCGTCGGAGAGGGTCAGCATGATGCTGCCGTCCAGGCGCTGGATGCTCAGGTTGACCCGGTATTGAGGGGCGAACGTGTCGGTGATCAGTTGAAAAGGATTGTCCATGGTGCGTTACCGCCTGATAAGAACATGCACTGATTGACGACCGGTATGGCGATTGGTTCGTGTTGCCTGACCACCGGTCGCAAGCTCCGTTTTCCTTCAGTGGGTGTACAGCAAGGGGCGTGCCGTACAGCTATCTTTCTGACGACGAACTGCCCCTGTGGGAGCGGGCTTGCCCGCGATTGCGGTGGATCAGCCAACCATTCAGTGACTGATGCAGCGCTATCGCGGGCATGCCCGTTCCCACAGGTTGATCTGTGCAGTGAGCTGTTTCAGGGCACCAGCGAGAAAATGACCGCCGACAGCGCAATCAGCCCCACCAACACCACAAACACATTCGACACCTGGCCCGAATACTGGCGCAGCGATGGCACGCGGCGGATTGCGTACATCGGCATCAGGAACAGCAAGCACGCGATGATCGGCCCGCCGAGGGTTTCGATCATGCCCAGGATGCTTGGGTTGAACGTGGCCACGGCCCAGCAACTGAGGATCATGAACACCGCGGTGCAGCGTTCCAGCCAGCGCGCCGACAAGGTGCGGTTGCGCCCGCGCAGGGTTTTGACGATCAGGCCCTGGAAGCCTTCGCTGGCGCCGATGTAGTGGCCGAGGAAGGATTTGGTGATGGCCACCAGCGCGATCAACGGCGCCGCGTAGGCGATGACCGGGGTCTGGAAGTGGTTGGCCAGGTAGGACAGGATCGAAATGTTCTGCGCCTTGGCGGCGGCAAGATCAGCCGGTGACAGCGCCAGTACGCAACTGAAGCAGAAGAACATCACCGTCAGCACCATCATGCCGTGGGCCGTGGCCAGGATGCCGCTGCTCTTGCGTTCGGCTTGGGCGCCGTACACGCGTTTCTGGTCCACCGCAAAGGCCGAGATGATCGGCGAATGGTTAAACGAAAACACCATCACCGGAATCGCCAGCCACAGGGTCTTGAAGAACACCGGCAGGGGCATGCCCTCACTGGCGGAGGCGAAGAACGCGCCGTTCCAGTTGGGGATCAGGCTCACGGCCAACAGCAGCAAGGCGGCGACGAACGGGTAGACCAACACGCTCATGGCCTTGACGATCACACCCTGGCCGCATCGCACAATGGCCATCAGGCCGAGGATCAGCACCAGAGACAGGATCGCCCGTGGCGGCGCAGTCATGTGCAGTTGGTGTTCCATGAAACTGCCGAGGGTGTTGGTCAGCGCAACGCTGTACACCAGCAGGATCGGGAAGATGGCGAAGAAGTACAGCAGGGTGATCAGCTTGCCGGCACCGACGCCGAAATGTTCTTCCACCACGTCAGTGATGTCGCCGGATTTGCCCGACAGCACAAAGTGCGTCAGCCCACGGTGGGCGAAGAAGGTCATGGGGAAGGCCAGCAGCGCCAGTACGATCAGCGGCCAGAAGCCGCCGACCCCGGCGTTGATCGGCAGAAACAGAGTGCCAGCACCGATGGCGGTACCGTAGAGGCCCAGCATCCAGGTGGTGTCGTGTTTGCTCCAGCCGGTCGTTACGGTTTGCGTGACAGCAGCGGGGTTTTCGGCAGCAGGTGTACGTACATCGGTCATCGTTATTGCCTCATTATTATTTTTGCGCGGGCTCACGTAGGGGGCAGGTAGCAGTGCTCCTCAGCACTCCACCCAGCTGACCGCCAGGCCGCCCCGTGAAGTTTCTTTGTATTTGTCATGCATATCGGCGCCGGTATCGCGCATGGTGCGGATCACCCGGTCGAGGGAAATGAAGTGTTTGCCGTCGCCGCGCAGGGCCATTTGCGTGGCGTTGATGGCTTTGACGGCGGCGATGGCGTTGCGCTCGATGCAGGGCACCTGGACCAGGCCGCCGACGGGGTCGCAGGTCAGGCCGAGGTTGTGCTCCAGGCCGATTTCGGCGGCGTTTTCCAGTTGCTCGGGGGTGGCGCCGAGAATATCCGCCAGGCCCGCAGCGGCCATGGCGCAGGCCGAACCGACTTCGCCCTGGCAGCCGACTTCAGCGCCGGAGATCGAGGCGTTTTTCTTGCACAGGATGCCGACGGCGGCTGCGGCCAGGAAGAAGTTGACTACATCATCGTCGGACGCGTCGGCATTGAACTTCATGTAGTAGTGCAGCACTGCCGGAATGATCCCGGCTGCACCATTGGTCGGTGCGGTGACCATGCGCCCACCGGCGGCGTTTTCTTCGTTGACGGCGAGGGCGAACAGGTTGACCCACTCCATGGCCGACAAGGTCGAGGTGATCACATTCGGTTTGCCGATTTCCAGTAGGCTGCGGTGCAGTTTTGCGGCGCGGCGCGGCACATCCAGGCCGCCGGGCAAGATGCCTTCATCACGCAGGCCTTGCTCGACGCACTCGCGCATTACCGACCAGATATGCAGCAGGCCACTACGGATTTCTTCATCGCTACGCCAGGCGCGTTCGTTGGCCATCATCAATTCAGAGACACGCAGGCCATGCTTGTTGCACAGGGCCAGCAGTTCGACGGCGCTGGAAAAGTCGTAGGGCAGTTCTACATCGCTGGTGGGAGCAATACCCGACTCGGCCTCGGCCGCCTCGATGATGAAACCGCCGCCCACCGAGTAGTAGGTCTGTTCGCTCAACAGGCCGTTTGCCCCGTAGGCATGCAGGGACATGGCGTTGGGGTGGTAGGGCAGGCTTTCTTCCAGCAGCAGGAGATCGTGCTGCCAGTTGAAGGCAATTTCTTTTTGGCCTGCAAGCATCAACCTGGAGGATTCGCGCAACTGCTGGATACGCGGCCCGATCGAGGTGGGGGCAACCCGATCTGGCCATTCGCCCATCAACCCCATCACACACGCGCGATCGGTGGCGTGGCCCACGCCGGTGGCAGACAGCGAGCCGTACAGGCGCACTTCCACGCGTTGGGTGTGCTCCAGCAATTGTTGGTCGGTGAGGGACTGGGCGAAGGTTGCCGCAGCCCGCATAGGGCCCACGGTATGGGAGCTGGATGGGCCGATGCCCACCTTGAATAGATCAAAAACGCTGATAGCCATGCTAAAGCCTTACAAGCTATGGAGTAGGAAATCGCTGCCATGTTTTGTAGGACAAGCGGAAGAGGCGCGATACTGAGCCTCTAGATCGGCACTGACCAACGAATTATCCTAAGACACCCTTTAGCAGGACTAAACTCTATGGCTCGCCCCCTGCATGCCCAGACCTATGTCTGGTTGCACGTATTTGCCTGCGCTGCACGGCATTTATCCTTTACCCGTTGCGCCGAAGAACTGCACATCACCCCTGGGGCAGTCAGCCAGCAGATTCGCCAATTGGAGGAGCGTCTGGGCTTTCGCCTGTTCCATCGCCGGGCGCGTGGCGTGGAGTTGAGTGCCGAAGGGCAGCGGCTGGCGACCACGGTAAGCGAGGCCTACGGCAGCATTGATGCCGAGTTGCAGCGCCTGGATGCGGGGATGATCAGCGGCACCCTGCGGCTGCGCTCGATTCCGTCCTTTCTGGGCAAATGGTTGACGCCGCGTTTGCCGCGTCTGCAGCAGCGTTTCCCGGATATCCAGTTACGGTTGGTGGCCGAGGACAGCAGCATTGCCCTGCACGAAGGCGACTTTGACCTGGCCATCGACCTCAACGACGGCAGTTATCCCGGTTTGTTATCCACAGCCTTGCTCGACGAGCAGATATTCCCGGTGTGCGCGCCAAGCCTGTTGCGCGGGCGGCCGCCGCTGCACGGTCCGGCCGACCTGGCCCACTTCCCGCTGTTGCACGACATCACGGCCTGGCGTGGGAGTTATGAATACGCCGAGTGGGAGTTTTACCTGAATGCGATCGGCTATCCCGACGCCGACGTGCGACGTGGGCACACCTTTAACCGCAACCACCTGACCATCGAGGCGGCGATTGCCGGCATGGGCGTGGCGATTGCCCGGCGCACCCTGCTCAATGACGAATTGGAGCGCGGCACCCTGATAGTGCCATTCGGCCTTGCGGTACCGAATCACAAGCGCTACGTGCTGCTGTATGCGCCAGGCGCACTGAACCATCCCGGCGTGCGTGCGGTGCATGACTGGCTGGTGGAAGAGGCGGGGATTTTTCGCGGATTGCACCCCTTGGGAGAGGGGCAATTGTGAGGAATTACGCAGGTAGGTGGGGATACCCAACTCCCGACGATAACAGCGCTTTGGGCGGCTGTCAGGCTTAATTTGTAATGTGGGATTTATCTTTGCATAGGGGTTGAATTGTTCCTTCAGGTGCTCAATTGTGTAGTTAAGAGGTCATGGTTTCACCGCATCGGTGTTGCAGTGGTGATCTCTGGCGAGCTAGCTGAAATAAGGGAAACACTATGCAAATCCAAGTCAACAGCGACAACCATATTGAAAGCAGCATCCGACTGGAGGAGTGGGTACGTACTACCATTGAGAGCACGCTCGAACGTTATGAAGAAGACCTGACCCGCGTCGAGGTCTACCTGCGGGATGAGAACGGCGATAAGCCGGGCCCCCATGATTTGAGTTGCCGCCTGGAAGCGCGGCCAAAGGGTCATCAACCGATTTCGGTCATCCATAAAGCCGACACCCTGGAACAAGCGATCGACGGGGCGGCCACCAAGCTGGATAACGCGCTGGAACATCTGTTCGGCAGACTGCAAGGCAAGCCGCGTGCAGAGAAACGCACGCCCAACAACCAAGTCGATGAAGCCGGGCTTGAAGAGGAATTCCTGGAAAACGAACAGGCTGCGCTTAACAGCTGATTGCTGACTGTTTTTCAACCCCATACAAAACGGGCCTGCAGATGCAGGCCCGTTTTTTTTGTGGCTGATAGGTATCAAATGTCGGAGCTGGCCAGCAGTGTATTCAGGATCTTTGCCGGCCCGTCAGAACGCGACTGAGGTCTGCACATACACGGTGCGCGGTTCTCCCACGTATTTGCCCTTGTTGTTATCGTCAAACGAACGGGTGAAGTACTGGGTGTTGAAGATGTTTTTCACCCCCACCGCCACATTCAGATCCGACAACTGCGGGCCGAAGTCGTATGCCGCGCGGCTGCTGAACAGCATGTAGCCGGGGATGCGCCCATTGCTGCCATCCACGCTTTCGGCCTGGGTGTTGGCGTTATCGGCGAATTGGCTGCTCTGGTAGGTGCTGTCCAGGTTCAACTTCCATTGACCTTCGGTGTAGCCCACGCCCAGGGTACCTTTGTGCTTGGACGAGAAGGGCACGCGGTTGCCTTTGTTCGGGCCGTCTTCGCGGATGGTTGCATCGACATAGGCGTAGCTGGCGTACACATCAAAGCCAGCCAGCGCCGGGCTCAAGCCGTCGAGGGCGTAATTGACGCTGGACTCGATACCCTGGTGCCGCGTTTCGCCCCGGGCGATCACCGAGTCGTTGGTCTGGTTGCTTTCGTACTGGTTGTCGAAGTTGATCAGGAACGCGCCGATTTCTGCGCGCAGCGCGCCATTGTCGTAGCGCGTGCCGACTTCCCAGGTGCGGGCCTTTTCTGGCTTGACCGCACCGCTGCTCACACGGTTGGGCATCTGGCTGTACTGCACGCTGCCGAAGGAACCTTCGGTGTTGGCGTACAGGTTCCAGTCGTCGGTCAGGTGATACAGCACGTTCAACGCCGGCAGGGCGGTGTTGTAGTCACCCTTGTATTTGACGTCGGTCAGGTTGTTGGTCTGCTGGGACTTGATCATCTCGTAGCGGATGCCCGGGGTCACGGTCCATTTGCCGATATCGATCCGGTCGTCGATAAAGAACGCGTTGGCTTCGGTGCCACCCCGGGTGTCGCGGTCGTTGCGGCTGTCGGTGTTGGGCAGTTGCTGGTTGGCGCTGATCGGCGTGCGGTAGCGCAATTCATGCCCGGCCTCGTTGATGTAGCGGTAGCCCACGCCCACCTCGTGGCTGCTCGGGCCGAGGTCGAAGCCTTGGGCCAGGCGGGTTTCCAGGCCGCGTACCCAGTATTCGCGCGGCGACAGCGAAAGGAAGCTGCCCTGGTCCAGATAACCGCTGCGCAAGGTCTTGGTAAAGAAGCTGTTGACGGTGAATTCCCGGCGATCTTCCTGGTAGCGATAGCCTACGTTGAACATCGTACGGCGGCCCCAGAACTTGTCGTAGGGCCGGGTGGATTGATACGGGTCGGCCTTGTAGGCCGCCGTGCTCAAGCCACCGGGCATATCGGCCTGACCCTCGTAGTACTGGGCCATGGCATTGAAGCTGTTGGCTTCGTCCAGCTGGTAGTGGCCCTTGAGGATCAGGTCGTCGATTTGGGTGTCGCTGTGTTCACGCCAGTCACCGCCGCGGGTGCCGGAATACAGCAGCGCGCCGCCCAGGCCATTGTCGGCGGTGCCGCCGGCCAGCAGGTTGCCGGTGGTCTTGAAGCCATCGTGGCTGGAAGACGGGCTGGTCTCGGTCTGCAGGCCGCCCTTGACCGTCGGTGCATCGGGAATTGCCCGAGTCACGAAGTTGACCACACCGCCGACGTTCTGCGGCCCGTAGCGTACCGCGCCACCGCCGCGCACCACGTCCACGGCATCCATGTTGCCCATGCTGATGGGCGCGAACGACAGCTGCGGCTGGCCATACGGCGCGAAAGGCACCGGAATGCCGTCCATCAATACCGTCGAGCGCGACGCCAGGCGCGGGTTGAGCCCGCGAATGCCGAAGTTCAGCGCCATGTCGTGGCTGCCGGTGCCGTTGTTTTCCGGCGCGTTGACCCCGGGAATACGGTTGAGCACGTCACGGGCCTGGGTTGCGCCCTGGCGCTCGAATTCTTCACGACGGATCACATCACGGGCGCCGGGGTGTTCGAAGACATTGATCTGCGCCGCATCGCCGAGCCAGTCGCCCACCACATTGGAGGTGCCCAGCTCCAGGGGGGCCGGCGCGTTCAGGGGTTGCAGGCTATAGGCATTGTCACCTTCGGCGCGGGCTTGCAGGCCGGTGCCCTTGAGCAATGCGTTCAAACCTTGCTCGGTGGTGTAGTTGCCCCGCAGGCCCTGGCTTTGCGCGCCGGCAGTCACTTCGGAGCCAAACGAAATCAGCACGCCAGCCTCACGCCCAAATTGATTCAATGCCGCTTCCAGAGACGCCGGGGCGATGTGATAAGGCTTGGCCTCGGCCGCCAGGGCGTAAGGCAGGGCGCTGAAACTGAGGCTGGCGCCCAGCAGCAAGTGGCGCAGCGTACGGGCAAGTGGCGTCAGGCGAGTCGGTTGCTGGGGCATGAAGAACGTTCCTCAGAGGTGGGAAACAGGGTGGCTTTCCCTCTCTGTCACGCGAGGTACGGAAAACGGCTCACGGGTGTCGAAAATAATTCAGGCGCGGGCTTCGACGCTGACCCAATAGCGGGTAAACCGCCGCACTTTAACCGGCAGGCTGATTTGCAGCAGGTCGAGGATGCGCTCGCTGTCGTCCAGCGGGTAGCTGCCGGAGATCAGCAGGTTGGCCACCTGCGGATCACACTGCAATTGGCCACGGCGATAACGGCTCAGTTCCTCGAGGAAATCTGCCAGGCGCATGTGCGATGCCACCAGCATGCCGTCGGCCCAGGCACCCGTGTTGGCATCGGTGAGACGCGGGGTATCCCAACCTTTGCGGGTGAGGTTGACCTGGTGGGATTTTTCCAGGGGCAGGGGCAGGCCGTTGTAGGACCTGGGTGCAATCTCCACCTGGCCATCCAGCACCGCGACCTGGGTGTGATCGTTGAACTGACGCACATTCACCTGTGCCGCCTGGGTGCTGACGACGCCCTGGCCGGTGATGATCTGCAACGGGGTGCTGGTGCGCAGCAATATCTCGCCTTCGAGCAGGCGGATCAGGCGCTGTGGGCCATCGAATTGCACATCCACCGCACTGGCAGTATTGAGTTGCAGCTGGCTGCCGTTGGCCAGTTGTACCTTGCGGCGCTGGCCGAGGGGGCTGCGGTAGTCGGCGGTCAGCGGCGGGATCAAGTGCTGCTGGCGCAAGCCCCACGTAGCCGCCGAGCCGACGCCGAGGATCAGCAGCAGTTTCAGGGCCTGGCGCCGGCTGCTGGATTGCGGTGCGTTCAACGCCGCATGGGCCAGGGGCGAGGGCATGCCGCGCAAGCGTTGGTTGACCCGCTGAATATGCTCCCACGCCCGTTGATGCTCGCTGTGGGCCTCCAGCCAGTGTTGCCATTTGGCCTGTTGGCGCGGGTTGAGCGGGCCTTGCTGCATTTGCATCAGCCACTGCACCGCCTGTTCGGCGACCTGGGTCGAGAAGTGTGTGGTGGGGTTCATAGGGCGAAATAGCAGCGCATGGCTGCTTTGTTCAGATGACGTTTGACGGTGGCGATGGAAATCCCCAGTTCGGCAGCGATTTGCGCGTAGGTCAGGCCATCGAGCTGGGCCAGCAGGAAGGCGCGTTTGACCAGCACGGGCAAACCGTCGAGCAGTTGGTCCAGCTCCATCAGGGTTTGCAGGATGATCGCCCGCGCTTCTTCCGATGGCGCAGCAAGTTCAGGCATTTGCGCCAGGGCGTCGAGGTAGGCGCGCTCCAGGTCCTGGCGGCGGTAGTGGTTGAACAGCACGCGCTTGGCGATGGTGGTGAGGAAGGCGCGGGGCTCGATCAACGTCGGGGTTTCGCGGGCGCTTAACACCCGGATGAACGTGTCCTGGGCCAGGTCGGCGGCGCTGTGCGGGCAGCCGAGCTTGCGTCGCAACCAGCCGGTCAGCCAGTGGTGATGGTCGTGATACAGGACTTCGACGGTATTGGACGGCCGCAACGCGAACACTCCGGCAGCATCTGCATGCTTTAGATAACGAGAATTGTTCGCATTGTAGAGTGGCCAGGTGGCATTCGGCAATTAGCACAGGACCGATAGCCGTTTTAAAGTCGCCACAAGACCCTGTGGGTGTTGGCTTCATCCGTTCTCTTTTGCTTATAAGAATAATTATCATTAAACTCCCGCCCCTGATAAACCAGGTGCCACTGGCATGAAAAGCAAAGCATCACTTCCTGTTTCCTATCGTCTCGGCGTGACGTCGCGGCTGCTGGCGGCTGTGGTCGGTGGCTATGTGCTGGCGTCCCTGGCCAGCGTGTGCCTGACCTTGTGGCTGCCAATCTCCCGCGCCGATGCGGTGGTCAGCGGCATGCTCAGTTCCTTTGTGTTCTACCTGCTGGCAGTGATCTGGTGTTTTGCCTGCCGCAGTGCCGCCCGCGCCTGGTTTGGCGTGCTGGTGCCCTGCGCGATACTGGCCACCCTGGCAGGCCTGGCCTATTGGATGGCGCGCCCATGAAAGAGGGTTTCCGTCAGGCCATGGCCTGGTTGCACACCTGGGCCGGGTTGATTTTCGGCTGGTTGCTGTTCGCGATTTTCCTCACCGGCACCCTGGCTTACTTCAAGGGCGAAATCACCCACTGGATGCAGCCGGAAGTGCCCGCCCATGCGGTGGACGATGCGCGCAGTGTGGCCGTGGCGCAAAGCTATCTGGAACAGCACGCCCCCACGGCGGCGCGTTGGTTTATCGGCCTGCCCAACAGCCGCGACCCCGGTTTGTCGGTGATGTGGCAAGACAAGGTCGACCCTGGCCGGCGCGGCAATTTCATTGAGAAAATGCTCGACCCGGTCTCCGGCGAGCAACTCCAGGCCCGGGAAACCATGGGCGGCGAGTTCTTCTACCGGTTCCACTTCCAGTTGCAGATGCCTCACCCGTGGGGTCGCTGGTTGTCGACCATTGCGGCGATGGTGATGTTCGTCGCGCTGATCACCGGGATCATCACCCACAAGAAAATCTTCAAGGACTTCTTCACCTTCCGCCCGCGCAAGGGCCAGCGCTCCTGGCTCGATGGGCACAACGCGGTGGGCGTGCTGGTGCTGCCGTTCCACCTGATGATCACCTACAGCAGCCTGGTGATCTTCATGACCATGGTCATGCCCGCCAGCATCCTTGCGTCCTATGACGGCGATACCCGCGCCTTCTTCAATGAACTGTTCCCGGCCACCAACAACGCACCGGCCCTCGGCCAGCCGGGCAAGCTGCTGCCCTTGGCGCCGCTGGTAGAACAGGCACGGGCGCAGTGGGACGGTGGGCACGTGGGGCGGCTGGCGGTGAACAACCCCGGCGATGTGAATGCCGCAGTCAATGTCTCCCGCGCCGGTTCTGACCGGGTGGTGCATGATTTCGGCAGCACCGTGTCCTTTAATGGCTCCACCGGCGAACTGCTGCGGGTCAGTGCCGAGCAGTCGCTGCCGATGGCAATCGGTGGCAGTTTCTACGGCCTGCACATGGGGCACTTCGCCGGCCCGCTGCTGCGCTGGTTGTACTTTATCTGCGGCCTGGCGGGCACGGCGATGATTGGCACCGGCCTGGTGATCTGGCTGGGCAAGCGTCAGCTCAAGCATGTAAAGACCGGGGTGATGCCGTTTGAATTGCGCCTGGTGGAAGTGCTGAATATTGCCAGCATGTCCGGGCTGGTCATCGCCATTGCCGCGTTTTTCTGGGCCAATCGCCTGCTGCCTGTGAGCTTCGCCGAACGCTCGGACTGGGAAGTGCAGAGTTTCTTTATCGCCTGGGGCCTGACCCTGCTCCATGCCATGTTGCGTCGTGGCCGCCGTGCCTGGATCGAGCAACTGGGCCTGGGCGCCGTGCTGTTTATGGCGGTGCCGCTGCTCAATGCGCTGACCACCTCCGAGCATCTGGGCGTGTCAGTGGCCAAGGGTGATTGGGCCATGGCCGGCTTTGACCTGACCTGCCTGGGCAGCGGCCTGTTCCTGGCCTGGGCTGCCTGGAAAATGCAGCACCGCAGCGCCGCCCAGCCCCGGGCCGAGCGCGCCCGCCCACTGACCCTCAAAAGCGAGGTGCACTGATGTTGCTGGCCTTGTTGCTGTGCTATGCGGGCTTTGTTGCACTGTGCCTGTCCCTGGACCGTCACCATGGCGAGTTGCTGCACAGCAAACCTTCGCCACGACGGCGCCTGGGGTTGCGCGTGGGCGGTTGGTTGTTGCTGGGGCTGTCGATCTGGCCGGCGGTACACATGGCCGGCTGGAGCCGGGGCCTGGTGGACTGGTGCGCGGTGCTGATGCTCAGTGGGCTGTTGCTGGTGCTGCTGTTGCCGTATCGGCCAAGGCTGGCCCTGGTTCTCGCAGGCGTCGGCCTGCTGGTCAGCCCCGTTGCGGCTTTCGCGACCCTCTGAGCGCCTTTTGATGATCACCACGCCGCCCGAGTCCCAGGATCAGCCCCACGCAGAAGCGTCGGGCGGGCGCGCACATTTCCTGCAGGTATTTTTGTCCCAGCGTTCACAGATGGAGGCGTTGGTCAGCCGCCGCGTAGGCTGCCGGGCGACGGCAGCGGACCTGGTACAGGATCTGTTTCTGCGTTTCTGGCGCCGGCCCCTGGTGCAGGTCGAAGAACTCAGCACCTACCTGCTGCGCTGCGCCGGCAATATCGCCATCGACCACCTGCGCAGCGAAAACGCGCGGGTGCGCGGCACTGAAGGCTGGATGCCGGAGCAGCACGACCATCACAGTTCCGAGCCCCAGGCCGCGCTGGAAGCGGGCAACGATCTGCGCCATGTCGAAGCGGCGCTGCGCAGCTTGCCGGAGCGTACGCGGCAGATCTTTTTGCTCAACCGCATCCACGGGCGCAAATACGCAGAAATCGCCAAGGCCATGGGCCTGTCCCAAAGTGCCGTGGAAAAACATATGATGCGCGCCCTCGAGGCCTGCAAAGCCAGCCTTCGGCAAGCCCATCCGCCACGCTCGCCAGGGAAAGCACCGTGAACGTCACCCCGACACCCGCCCAGGAACAGGCCGCCCTGGCCTGGCTCAGCCTGCTGCACGATGCGCCGAGCAGTGGCGACCAGGCTACCTTCAGCCACTGGTTGCGTGCCGACCCGGCCCATGTCGAAGCGTATGCCCAGGCCCAGGTGCTGTGGGAACTGAGCGAAGTCCCGGCGAGCACTCTGGCTGACGAAGACGCGTTGGCCTTGCAGCGTTACCTCAAGGCCATGGACGGTGCGAAAGGCTCGCGCATGCGCCGCTGGTCTGCAGCGCTGGCAGTGGCGGCGTGCCTGGTGCTGATGGTGTCGCTGGGCGCGGGGTGGCAGCCGCAGCGCTGGGTCGATGACCTGGGCGCCGATTACGTCAGTGCGCCGGGTGAAGTCAAAACCGTGACCCTGGCTGATCAAAGCCAAGTCACCCTGGATGCCGACAGCGCGATTGCCGTGGATTTCAGTCACGGTGAGCGGCATATCCAATTGCGTCGCGGTGCCGGTTTCTTCAGCGTGGCCCACACCGGGCAAGCCTTTGTGGTGCACGCCGACAGCGGCGAAGTGCGGGTGCTGGGCACCCAATTTGAAGTGCGCCTGCAACCGGCGGGCGCCCAGGTGACGGTGCTGTCGGGGCGGGTAGGGGTTACGCCGTCGGCCCAGGGTCCTCAGCAAATACTGACGGCCGGCCAGCAAGTGGCCTACGCCGAGGGTGTGGCTGATGAGCGGCATGCGGTGGACAGTGAATCGCGCCTGGGCTGGCGCGATGGCTGGCTCAACTACTACAAGACCCCGCTGGCCGATGTGGTCAAGGACCTGGGCCGTTACTACCCCGGCCGCATCCTGCTGTTCAATGACGAACTCGGCGCCCGCCGGGTCAGCGGCAGCTTTCCGAGCAAAGACCCCGAGGCGGTGCTCAAGGCATTGCAAGCGGTGCTGGGCTTTGAGCAGCACAGTGTGTTGGGGCGGTTGATCGTGGTCCGCTAAAAACCAGCCCCACAGGAATCGTGAACGCCTGAAGAGAAAGTTGATAATTATTCTTATTTGCATTTATGATATGTTATTACATTCATGCAAAGGAGCCACCCTATGAAAGTCCTGTCCTCCCTCAAAGAAGCCAAGAACCGTCATCGCGACTGCCAGATCGTCAAGCGCCGGGGGCGGATCTATGTGATCTGCAAATCCAACCCCCGCTTCAAGGCCCGGCAGGGCGGGGCGAAAAACAAGAATAAAGGCTGATGTTGAAATTATTTTCAATTTCACCTGAGGTAAAACCCCACGCCATCCGTGTAGTGCTTGAAACTGCGATCAATTCGCATTAACAGCGTTTTCTACACGGGTTCTCAAGCATGAAGTCCAGGGCAAAAGCGGCGGTAGGCGGTTCGGTTAAACAGTGGCTGGGAGCCTCCCTTCTGGCCGCTTCAGGCCTGGCATTACAACCCCTGAGCCTGGCGCAAGCGGCGCAGGAGCAGAGCGCAGTCTTCAGCTTTGCGCTGCCGGCCAAGCCGTTGCCCCAGGCCCTGAGCGATTTCAGCCGGGTGACCGGCATCAGCGTGGTCTACACCGACGAAGCCCCCTACACCCTCAACGCCCCGGCCGTCAGTGGGCAGATGAGTGCCGCCCAGGCTCTGCAGCGCCTGCTGGGCAACTCCGGCTTGACCTTCCGCCAGATCGACGCCCGCACCCTGGCCCTGGAACCGCTGCCTAGCGAAGGCGCGGTCAACCTCGGCGCCACCACCATCAGCGGTGTCAACCAGCAGCAAACCACCAGCTACCAGCCACCGCCCACCAGCTCGGTGATGCGCTCCCAGGGCTTGCTGCTGGAAACCCCGCAAACCGTGAACATGGTGCCGGCCCAGGTGATGCGCGACCAGGTGCCGCGCAACCTCGATGATGCCTTGGCCAACATCAGCGGCATCACCCAGACCAACACCTTGGGCAGCACCCAGGATGCGGTGATGCTGCGTGGCTTTGGCGACAACCGCAATGGCTCGGTCATGCGCGACGGCATGCCCGTGGTGCAAGGCCGGGCGCTGAACGAAACCGCCGAGCGCGTCGAAGTGCTCAAGGGCCCGGCGTCGTTGCTGTATGGCATTCAGGACCCGGGCGGGGTGATCAACATTGTCAGCAAGAAACCCGAACTGACCCAATCCACCGCCTTGACCGTGCGTGGCTCGACCTATGGCAGCGGCAAGAACGGCAGCGGCGGCAACCTCGACACCACCGGCCCGTTGGGCGACAGCGGCCTGGCTTACCGCTTGATCGTCGACCATCAGGATGAGGACTACTGGCGCAACTTCGGCACCTATCGCGAAAGCCTGATCGCGCCGTCCCTAGCCTGGTACGGCGACACCACCCAGGTGCTGCTGGCCTACGAGCACCGCGAATTTCTCTCGCCGTTCGACCGTGGCACGGCCATCGACCCCAAGACCAATCACCCGCTTAACATCCCTGCCACGCGCCGCCTGGATGAGCCCTTCAACAATATGGAAGGCCGCTCGGACCTGTATCGCGTCCAAGTCGACCACGACCTGAACGACGACTGGACGGCCCACTTCGGCTACAGCTGGAACCGCGAAACCTACGACGCCAGCCAGGTGCGCGTGACTAAGGTCAATGCCAATGGCACCTTGACGCGCAACATGGACGGCACCCAAGGCGCGCTGACCACCGACCGCTTCACCACTGTGAGCCTTGAAGGCAAGGTGGACGTGGCCGGCATGCGCCATGACCTGGTATTCGGCCTGGATGACGAGTACCGCAAAATCTACCGCGCCGACCTGATCCGCCAGGCCAGCCGCAGCGTGTTCAACTACAACGACCCGGTGTACGGCCGCGAAGTGGCGGGCACCAACGTCAGCGCGCCGGACAGCAACCAGACCGACCTGCTGCGCAGCGATTCGGTGTTTTTCCAGGACGCCATTCACCTCACCGACCAGTGGATCCTGGTCGGCGGTGCGCGCTTCCAAGCATACGACCAATACGCCGGCAAGGGCCGCCCGTTCACGGCCAACACCAACAGCAACGGCCAGAAGTGGGTACCTCGTGCCGGCCTGGTGTATCGCTACACCGATGAGCTGTCGTTCTATGGCAGCTACACCGAATCGTTCAAACCCAACTCCACCATTGCGCCGCTGGACAACAAAATGGTGATCGACGGCAGCATCGCCCCGGAACAGTCCAAATCCTGGGAGCTGGGGGCCAAGCTCGATATGCCGGGGCGTATTACCGCTAACGTGGCCTTGTTTGATATCCAAAAACGCAACGTGCTGGTGTCGATCACCGAGGGCGCGACCTCGATCTACAGCGTCGCCGGCAAGGTGCGCTCCCGGGGCCTGGAAATGGACCTGAGTGGGCAGTTGACCGACCAGTGGAGCCTGATCGGCAGCTATGCCTACACCGATGCCGAGGTCACCGAAGACCCGACCTACAAAGGCAAGGGCCTGCAGAACGTGGCGAAAAACTCCGGCTCTGTTTCAGCCGTGTACGACTTCGGCACTATCGTCGGCGGCGACCAACTGCGCGTCGGTGCCGGTGCGCGTTATGTGGGCGAGCGGGCTGGCGATGCCCTCAACAGCTTCGACCTGCCGGGCTACACCGTGGCCGATGCGTTTGCCACCTATGACACCAAGGTTGACGGGCAGAAGGTCAAGTTCCAGCTCAATGTGAAGAACCTGTTTGACCGTACCTACTACACCTCGGCCGTCAGCCGCTTGTTTGTGTCCATGGGCGATGCGCGCCAGGTGTCGTTGTCCAGCACCCTGGAGTTCTGACCGTCGGCGATGACGCTGGCGGCCTGAGCTGCTAGCGTTGCGCTCTTTGATGATTGCCGGGACGGTTTGATGCAGTTGGGACGATGGATACACACCAGCGCCATGCTGGTGGGCGTGAGCCTGTTATTGGGTGGCTGTGCCACGCCTTCGAAAACCGGCGAACAGGCGCTGGACCAATTGCTGGCTGATCCTGCCTTGGCGGGTGCCAGTGTTTCGCTGATGGTGCGTGATGCTCGCAGCGGCAACACGCTGTACCAGCACAACCCACGCACGCGGCTGGTGCCGGCCTCCAGCCTGAAACTGCTGACCACTGCGGCGGCCATGGATGTACTGGGCCCGCAGTATCGGTTTTCTACGCAGTTGCTGAGCAATGGCAGCCAACAGGGCACGCGCCTGCTGGGCAACCTGTACCTGCGGGGGCTGGGTGACCCGACGATCCAGTGGGCGGATTACCAGGCGCTGGCGGCGAGCCTCGCCGCCCAGGGCATCCGGCAGGTCCAGGGCGATATGGTGTTCGATGACAGCTGGTTCGACGCCGAGCGCCTGGGTGTGGATTGGGCCCATGACGACGAAGACAAGTATTACGGCGCGCAGATTTCCGCGCTGACCGTGTCACCCAATGCTGATTTTGATGCGGGCACCTTGATCGTCACGGCCAAGGCGCCCACAACGGTCGGCCAGTTGGTGAGTGTCACCCTGAGTCCGCCCACCGACTATGTACAGCTCAGCAACCTGGCCGTCAGCGGCCCAGGCAATAGCTATGGGCTCAATCGCCAGCATGGCAGCAACCTGCTGCGCCTGAGCGGCGCGTTACCGCCGGGCAAGCAAAGCCGCCAATGGGTCAGCGTGTGGGAGCCGACGCAACTGGTGGCCAATCTGTTTGCCCAGGCCTTGGCGGAGCAGGGGATCAGCGTGCAGGGGCGGCGGGTGATCGGTGGTGTGAGTCCGGCGACCGCCACTGTCCTGGCAACACACCAGTCGGCACCGTTGCAGGAGCTGATCAGGCCCTTGCTCAAACTGTCCAATAACAGCATGGCCGAAGCGCTGCTCAAGGCCATGGGGCGCCAGCAGGCGAATGCCGGCACGGCGGCGGCCGGGGTTGCGGCGGTGGCCGACTTTATCAAGCGCCAGGGCCTGGACCCGGCAACATTAAGCCAGGTGGATGGCTCGGGTTTGTCGCGACGTAATCTGGTGTCGGCGCAGAACTTCACCGACCTGTTGCTGGCCATTAGCAAGCAGCCGTGGTTCAACGCCTGGTACGACGCGCTGCCCATCGCCGGCAACCCGGACCGCCTGGACGGCGGCAGCCTGCGTTACCGCCTGCGCGGGACAGCGGCGCAAAACAACCTGCAGGCCAAGACGGGGTCGATGGGTGGGGTGTCTTCGTTGACGGGCTACATCACCGATGCGGGTGGGCGGCGGTTGGTGTTTTCGATGCTGACCAACAACTATGTGGTGCAGGGGAGCCGGATCAAGGCGCTGGAAGATCGACTGGCCGTGGTCCTGGCACAAAGCCTCGATTGAAACCCGAACGCATTGGTTTTGTGTAAGGCCTCTAGGGCTGGAACGCCTGCCGGTATTCCCCCGGTGTCGCTCCCATTGCCTGGCGAAACCGGTTGGTAAAGTGGCTGGCGCTGGAAAACCCACACGCCAGGGCAATTTCCCCCAGCGGCAGTGAGCCGCTGCGCAACAGGGCCTGGGCCCGGGACAGGCGGCGGGCCAGTACATATTGATGGGGCGGCAGGCCAAAGCTTGTGCGAAACATCCGCGCGAAGTGGTATTCCGACAAGGCGCACAGCCCCGCCAGTTGCCCAAGGCTGATCGGCTCGGCCAGTTGCTGGTCGATGTACTCCACCAACTGCCGGCGCTGGTGCGCCGCCAGGCCGCCCTTGAGTCGCAACCCCTCACGCAGGCCGACCTGGCTGAGCAGGGTATGGTTGAGCATTTCAAAGGCCAGGCTGCTGGTCAGCAAGCGTTCTGCCGGTTCCTGCCAATTGAGGCGGATCAGTTGATGAAAACGTCGCGCTTGCGGTTCGTCTTCCAGAAAGGTGCTTTCGCGCAGTTGCAGGGCGCGGGGTTCACGGTCCAGCAGGGTGACGCAACCCAGGGCAAATTGCTCGGGGCTGAAGTACACATGGGCCAGGCGGATTTCACCATTGATCACCCAGGCCGACTGATGCTCGGCGGGCAGGATGCACAGCTTGTCGGGGCCGCCCTTGGTGCCGGGCTGGTTGCGCCGGAAAGTGCCGGTGCCGCCGGCCACATAGCAAGACAAGGTGTGATGGCTGGGCGCCTGGTAATCCTGGGCGTCGTGGTGGTTGCTCCACAAAGCTGCAGACAAGCCGTCCCCAAGCTCGGCAGACAGCTCCAGGCGAGCGTTGGGCGAGCTGTTCAGGGCTTTGAAGACTTGCAGGTTTTCCAGTACAGACATGGGGTTCTCTCCGACGCCTTGCATCCTACTCCCGGTGGCTGGCGCTGTGATCCCTCGGCCCGACAAAAGCGCAAGAATCTGCAAGTGCCCAGCAGCAAGGCGGGGTGAAACTGTGGCTCAACCACCGGAGTGCGCCATGAACCTATCCCTGTATTTACTGACCGTGCTGATCTGGGGCACCACCTGGATTGCCCTCAAGTGGCAATTGGGCGTGGTGGAAATTCCGGTCTCGATCGTCTATCGCTTCGGCCTGGCGGCACTGGTGCTGTTTGGGCTGCTGTTGCTCAGCCGCAAATTGCAGGTGATGAATCGTCGGGGTCACCTGATCTGCCTGGCCCAGGGCTTGTGCCTGTTTTGTGTGAACTTCATGTGCTTCCTCACGGCCAGCCAGTGGATCCCCAGTGGCCTGGTGGCCGTGGTGTTCTCCACCGCGACACTGTGGAATGCGTTGAATGCGCGGGTGTTCTTTGGCCAGAAAGTTGCGCGCAATGTATTGCTGGGCGGCGGCCTTGGGTTGCTGGGGCTGGGGCTGCTGTTCTGGCCTGAACTGGTCGGGCATACCGCCAGCCCCGAAACACTGTTGGGCCTGGGCCTGGCGCTGCTGGGCACCCTGTGTTTCTCGGCAGGCAATATGCTGTCGAGCCTGCAACAGAAAGCCGGGCTCAGGCCGTTGACCACCAACGCCTGGGGCATGGCCTATGGCGCGTCGATACTGGCGCTGTACTGCGTGGTCCAGGGCATTCCGTTTGAGATGGAGTGGAACACCCGCTATATCGGCTCGCTGCTGTACTTGGTGATCCCCGGTTCGGTGATTGGCTTTACCGCGTACCTGACCCTGGTCGGCCGCATGGGCCCGGAGCGGGCGGCGTATTGCACGGTGCTATTCCCGGTGGTGGCATTGAACGTCTCGGCGCTGTTCGAAGGCTACCAATGGAGCGCCCCGGCGCTGGCCGGGTTGGTATTGGTGATGCTGGGGAATGTGCTGGTGTTTCGTAAGCCCAGGGCGGTCGCGCCTGTGAGCCCGCTTTTGCAACCGAAGCAAACCTAATGTGCAAGAAGATCTAATGTGGGAGCTGGCAGGCCAGCTCCCACAGTGTGATCCGCGTTACTTCAGGCCCAGGCGCTTGGCCATGCGCCCCAGGTTGGCGCGGTCCAGGCCCAGTTCGCGGGCGGCGCTGGCCCAGTTGTGCTGGTGGCGCTCCAGGCAGGCGCTGATCACTTGCCTTTGGTAGTGCTCGGTGGCCTGGCGCAGATCGCCAGTCACCACGGGGATTTCGCCAGGCTCTTCTATCAAGGGCGCAGAGTCATTGGGCAAGTCCAGGTCCTTGGCACTGAGGCTGAGGATCTTCGGTCGCTCGCGACAATTGCCCAGGGCCTTCAATGCGCTGCGGCCGATCAGGTGTTCCAGCTCGCGCACATTCCCGGGCCACCCATAAGCCAATAATGCCGCCTGGGCATCGCTGGTCAGGCGCAGGCTGCCCAGGCCCATGCGTGAACGGTTCTGTTCAAGGAAAAATCCGGCCAGCAACAACACGTCGCGCCCGCGTTCACGCAGGGCCGGCACTTGCAGGGGGTACACGCTCAAGCGGTGATAGAAGTCGGCGCGGTAGCGGCCGTTGCGCACCTCGGCGGCCAGGTCGCGGTTAGTGGCGGCGATCAGGCGCACGTCCACTTGATGCTCCTTATCCGAACCCAGCCGCTGCAACTGCCCGCTTTGCAGGACGCGTAACAGCTTGGCCTGGACCGTCAGTGACAACTCTCCCACTTCGTCGAGGAACAGGGTGCCACCGTTGGCCAATTCAAACTTGCCCCGACGCTCGTTCAGCGCGCCGGTAAACGCGCCGCGCACGTGGCCGAACAGCTCGCTTTCCACCAGGGTTTCCGGGAGGGCGGCGCAGTTGAGGCTGATCAGCGGCTTCTCCGCGCGGGGCGAGGCAGCGTGGATGGCCTGGGCCACCAGCTCCTTGCCGACCCCGGTTTCACCGGTAATCAACACGGTCAGGTCGCTGCCGCCCACCAGTTTGATTTCTTCCACCAGGCGCTTGTGGGTCTTGCTCTGGCCGATCATTTCCTTGTGCTGCTGGCCGCTGGCCTGGCGATAGATTTCCGCACGCTGGTGTTCGTCTTCGGCGCGCAGGGCCAGGTGCTCCATGCGTTCGGCCACATTGACCGTGGCGGCGGCGAGGCTGGCGAAGGCCTGCAAGGCGTCCAGTTCGACCCGGTCAAACCGCTCGGTGTCCAGGGCATCCAGGGTCAGCAGGCCCCAGGGATGGTCGTCGACAAACAGCGGGCAGCCCATGCAGTCGTGGACCTCCAGATGCCCGTGCAAGCCATCGACCAGGCCGTCGTAGGGGTCGGGCAGTTCGCTGTCACTGTCAAAGCGGGTCGGGCCGGGGCTGCTCAGCAGCACGGCAAAGCGCGGGTGTTCGCTGATCTTGAAGCGCCGGCCCAGGGTATCCGGGCTCAGGCCGTCCACGGCCAGGGGTACCAGCCATTCGCCGTCCAGGCGCAACAGCGCGGCGGCATCGCAGGGCAGCAGGGTGCGCATGGCTTGCAGCAGGCGTCGGTAACGCTCGCCTTCCGGCAGTTCACGGGACAGGTCAGCCACCAGTGGCAGCAGGGTGGTGAGCAGGGAATGTGCAGTCATAATGACTCCTTGTAGTCCTAATGACTATAAGGTGTAGGAAGTCATATTGACTATGTTTAATTTAAGTTGTTGATAAATAATGGTTTGTTAGTTGGCATGAATACTGATTGCTACAGGGTAATCATTCAGAAGCCTTAAAGGCTCAGGAGTCTCCCCATGCTTAGCGTTCAAGACCGTGCCATCATCAAGTCCACTGTGCCGCTGCTCGAAAGCGGTGGCGAAGCCCTGATCACCCACTTCTACCGCATGATGCTCTCCGAGTACCCCGAAGTGCGCCCGCTGTTCAATCAGGCCCACCAGGCCAGCGGCGACCAGCCCCGCGCCCTGGCCAATGGCGTGCTGATGTACGCCCGGCATATCGACCAACTGGATCAGTTGGGCGACCTGGTGGCCAAGATCATCAACAAGCACGTGGCCCTGCAAATCCTCCCGGAGCACTACCCGATTGTCGGCAACTGCCTGCTGCGGGCGATTTCCGAGGTGCTGGGTGACGAAATCGCCACCCTAGAAGTGATGAGCGCGTGGGGCGCGGCTTATGGTCAGTTGGCCGACATTCTGATCGGCGCAGAAAGCGCCATCTACGACGAAAAAGCCCAGGCCGTTGGCGGCTGGCGCGGGGCGCGTGCGTTTCTGCTGGTCAAGCGTGTGGAGGAGAGCAGTGAAATCGTCTCCCTGTACTTTGCCCCGGTGGACAATGGCCCGATCCTCGCCGCCGAGCCCGGCCAATACATCGGCCTGAAGCTGATCCTCGATGGCGAAGAAGTGCGCCGCAACTATTCATTGTCGGCGCGCACCGATGCGGGCCTGTACCGCATCAGCGTCAAGCGTGAAGCGGGCGGGCGCGTGTCCAATTACCTGCATGACCAGATGCACGTGGGCGCGACCATCGACCTGTTCCCGCCATCGGGGGAGTTCACCCTGGTGCCCAGCGACAAACCCCTGGTGCTGATCAGCGGCGGGGTGGGCATCACCCCGACCTTGCCGATGCTGGAAGCGGCCCTGGCCACCGAGCGCCCGGTGCATTTTATCCACTGCGCACGCAATGGCGGCGTGCATGCGTTCCGCGATTGGGTCGATGCCCTGGCTGCGCGCCATCCGCAACTGCAGCGCTTTTACTGCTATGCCGAAGACGACGGCATCAGCCCGGCGGCGGACAACCTCGGGCTGCTGACCCAGGAGCAACTGGCGGCGTGGTTGCCCGAAGAGCGTGATGTGGATGCCTACTTCCTGGGGCCGAAGGGTTTTATGAGCGCGATCAAGCGTCACCTCAAGGCGCTCGGTGTACCTGAGAAGCAGAGCCGGTATGAGTTCTTCGGGCCGGCGGCGGCGCTGGAATAAGCGGCCGCTCTTCAACACCGTATTGGCCTCTTCGCGAGCAAGCCCGCTCCCACATTTGATCTGTGAATACATTCAAATGTGGGAGCGGGCTTGCTCGCGAAGAGGCCCGAAAGACCACCACATTAATGTGTCGTTAACCCGCCTGCGCCTAAGATTGCGACGCCTACTGCTAAATTTTCACCACCTGTGTGTAAACTTGCGGCCATTGGCACACCCATCATTAGGCAAAGGGAAACGGGGATGATTGACGAAATGCGGTTGGGCCGTGAGCGGCGCTTCCTGGTGTTGCTGGGCATCATCTGCCTGGCGCTGATCGGTGGCGCGCTTTATATGCAGATAGTGCTGGGCGAAGCGCCATGCCCTTTGTGCATCTTGCAACGCTATGCCTTGTTGCTGATTGCGCTCTTTGCCTTTATTGGCGCGGCCATGCGCACCCAGCGCAGTGTCACGGTCTTTGAAGTGCTGGTCGTGCTCAGCGCCCTCGGTGGTGTCGCTGCCGCCGGGCACCATGTGTATACCCAGTTCTATCCGACCATCAGTTGTGGCGTCGATGTGCTGCAGCCGATTGTCGATGACCTGCCCCTGGCGAAGATCTTCCCCCTGGGCTTCCAGGTCGATGGTTTCTGCAGTACCCCGTACCCGCCGGTCCTGGGCTTGTCCCTGGCCCAGTGGGCGCTGGTGGCGTTTGTGTTGACGGTGATCCTGGTGCCCCTGGGCATTTACCGTAATCGCAAGCACAACGCTTAAATCGTCCTACAAAGCGCCCCTGTCCTGCTGATGCAGGCAGGGGCGTTTTTGTGTGTGGGCATTTTGTGAAGGGGTCATGACGCTGGACAAGATTGGCTGCGCGCAACGTGCGACACGTTGTCACACTGAGGGCGCCGCAGGACATTTCATACCCCATGGCACAGCGCTTAATCGACCATGGGTTGGGCGCTTTTGCCTGTCATTTTCCACCCTGGCCGACCCCGCGCGCGGCGTGCTCTACAGAACATCCAGTGATGGGCGAATGCCTTGTTTTTAGCGGGCTTGCCTGGGGTTTGGCGACCCTGGAAGAGGTCTCTGGGTGCGACAGAATGGGCAATAACACGGCTTTTTTTGGGGTTTTTGTTGAGAATCAAACGCGATACGATCCCGAACCTTTGCAACAATGGCGCAGGATTATTGCTGGAAACGATAAAAATTATTTCTTTATAGGTCATGGTTTATACATCGCCAGCTAACTACAATCGCCCGCACTGAGTGTCCGGTGCTGCTCAACCCTGAGCAAATAGGGCGGTCGAGAGGCGGAAACAATGCTTCATGCGACCCCAGGTGCCGGCAGCCTTTCAACTATCCGCACCAAATGGAATTGGTCTGTAACAAGGCCTTTGACCAACGAAATCGAATAAGAATTCACCGCCAGACCTGGACGTGTCGATCAGCGCATGAAGCGCCGGGCAGGCCCTTATTCAATCGAAGAGAAATGCCAACCCTTGGCAGGGTGAAGTGTTGGCGATCAAAACCCAACTGCATTGCGCAAGCTGCTTTAGAGGTCGTGAGATGAGTAAAAACAGGTACACCCGATTACTAGGCATAGTGCCGCTTTTCGGCATGTTATTGCTGGGAGGCTGCAACTGGACGCTGCTCGACCCTGTGGGTCAGGTCGGCGTAGAGCAACGTAACCTGATCATCACGGCCACCTTGCTGATGCTGTTGGTCGTGGTGCCGGTGATCGTGATGACCTTCGCGTTCGCCTGGAAATACCGCGCGTCCAACACCAAGGCGACCTACGCGCCGAAGTGGTCGCACTCCACCAAGATTGAAATCGCGGTGTGGCTGGTACCTGTACTGATCATTATCGCCCTGGGTTACATCACCTATAAGTCGACCCACGAGCTGGACCCTTACCGTCCGCTGGAATCCGACGTGCCGCCAATCACTATCGAAGTGGTCGCGCTGGACTGGAAGTGGCTGTTCATCTATCCCGAGCAAGGGATCGCCACCGTCAACAAGATCGTGTTCCCGGCCAACACCCCGATCAACTTCAAAGTGACCTCGGATGCGGTGATGAACTCGTTCTTCATCCCGGGCCTGGGTGGTCAGATCTACGCGATGGCGGGCATGCAGACCAAGCTGCACCTGATTGCCAACCAGAACGCCGAGCTCGACGGTATCTCCGCCAACTACAGTGGCGCGGGCTTTACCGGCATGAAATTCAAAGCAATCGCCACCACCCAGGAAGACTTCAACGCCTGGGTACAAGAAGCCAAGAGCTCACCAAAACAGCTTGAAAAAGCTGAATACGAAGCCCTTGCCAAGCCAAGCCAGAACAACCCTGTAGAGCTGTACTCCTCGTACACGCCGGACCTGTTTCAGAAAATCATCGACAAGTATGAAGGGATGAAACCAGGCAAGCCGGTCAAGCACGAGAAGAAAGAAGTGGCTGCTGTGGAAGGGACGGACGCAAATTCGCATTCAGCTGCCGGGGCAGAGGAGTAAACGATGTTTGGTAAATTAAGTTGGGAAGCGGTCCCATTCCACGAGCCGATCGTGATGGTGACCATCGCCATGATCGCGCTGGGTGGTCTGGCACTGTTTGCGGCAATCACCTACTTCAAGAAGTGGACCTACCTGTGGACCGAGTGGCTGACGTCGGTCGACCACAAGAAAATCGGCGTGATGTACATCATCGTCGCCATGGTCATGCTGCTGCGTGGTTTTGCCGACGCCATCATGATGCGTACCCAGTTGGCCATGGCCACCGAGGGTTCGCCTGGCTACCTGCCGCCTGAACACTATGACCAGATCTTCACCGCCCACGGTGTGATCATGATCATCTTCATGGCGATGCCTTTCTTCACCGGCCTGATGAACCTGGCAGTGCCGCTGCAGATCGGTGCGCGTGACGTTGCGTTCCCGTTCCTCAACTCCCTGAGCTTCTGGCTGCTGGTTTCCGGCGTGGTGCTGATCAACCTGTCCCTGGGCGTCGGCGAATTCGCCAAGACCGGTTGGGTTGCCTATCCGCCGTTGTCGGGGCTGCAATACAGTCCGGGCGTGGGGATGGATTACTACATCTGGGCGCTACAGCTATCCGGGTTAGGTACGACGCTGACGGGGGTCAACTTCCTGGCCACCGTGCTGAAAATGCGTACCCCAGGCATGAAACTGATGGACATGCCGATCTTCACCTGGACCTGCACCTGGGCCAACGTTCTGATCGTGGCTTCGTTCCCGATCCTGACCGCTACCCTGGCACTGTTGACGCTTGACCGTTACATGGATTTCCACATTTTCACCAATGAACTTGGTGGCAATCCAATGATGTACGTGAACCTGTTCTGGGCATGGGGTCACCCTGAGGTGTACATCCTGATCCTGCCAGCGTTCGGTATCTTCTCCGAAGTGATCTCGACCTTTACCGGCAAGCGCCTGTTCGGTCACCACTCGATGGTCTACGCCTCGGGCGCGATCTCCGTACTGGGCTTCATGGTCTGGCTGCACCACTTCTTCACCATGGGTTCGGGGGCCAGCGTCAACGCCTTCTTCGGCCTGGCGACGATGCTGATTTCGATCCCTACGGGGGTGAAGCTATTCAACTGGCTGTTCACCATCTACCACGGCCGCCTGCGCTTCACCAGCCAGGTTCTGTGGACCCTGGGCTTCATGGTGACGTTCGCCATCGGCGGCATGACCGGCGTACTGCTGGCCATCCCGGGTGCTGACTTCGTGCTGCACAACAGCCTGTTCGTGATCGCGCACTTCCACAACGTGATCATCGGTGGTGCGGTATTCGGCTACATCGCTGGTTTCAGCTTCTACTTCCCGAAAGCGTTCGGCTTCAAGCTGCACGAAGGCTGGGGCAAGGCTGCGTTCTGGTTCTGGATCACCGGCTTCTTCGTCGCGTTCATGCCGCTCTATGCACTGGGCTTCATGGGCATGACCCGTCGTCTGAACGCCACTACCAACCCTGAGTGGGTGCCGTACCTGTACGTCGCCATGTTCGGTGCGGTGATGATCGCTGTCGGCATCGCCTGCCAGCTGATCCAGCTGTACGTGAGTATCCGTGACCGCAAGCAAAACGCCTGCGACTCCGGCGACCCATGGAATGCACACACCCTGGAATGGTCGACCTCGTCGCCACCGCCGTTCTACAACTTCGCTGTACTGCCGAAGGCCGAGACCATCGACCCGTTCACCGAAGCCAAGGAAAACGGTACTGCGTACCAGCGACCTGTGCGCTACGAACCGATCCACATGCCGAACAACACCGCCACTGGCGTGGTGATGGGCGCGCTGTTGACGGTCTTCGGTTTCGCGATGATCTGGCACATCTGGTGGCTGGCCATCGCTAGCCTGGCTGGCACCGTGATCTACTTCGTGATCCACGCGGCGCGTGATGATCAAGGCTACATGGTGCCGGTCGACGTGATCGAGCGCATCGAAGCCGAGCAGCACGCTCGCCTGGTAGCCGAGAAGAAGATTCCGGCCAACCGTGTTGAAACCTCGTTGGAACAGGCTTAAACCATGTCGAACTTAGTGACCAATGCTGGACACGCCCATGTCGATGACCATGGGCACGATGACCATCACCACGACTCGGGCGAGATGACCGTATACGGTTTCTGGCTCTACCTGATGACCGACTGCATCCTGTTTGCGTCGATCTTCGCGGTGTACGCGGTACTGGTAAACAACGTAGCGGGTGGCCCGTCGGGCCACGACATCTTCGAACTGAATTACGTGCTGGGCGAAACCGCCTTGCTGCTGTTCAGTTCGATCACCTACGGCTTCGCCATGCTGGCGTTCTTCCGTGGCAACAAGGCAGGCGTGCTCAAGTGGCTGGGCCTGACCTTCCTGCTCGGCCTTGGCTTTATCGCCATGGAGATCAACGAGTTCCACCTGCTGATCTCCGAAGGCTACGGCCCTAGCCGCAGCGGCTTCCTGTCGGCGTTCTTCACCCTGGTCGGTACCCACGGTCTGCACGTAACCGCCGGTCTGATCTGGATGGCGATCATGATGTACCAGGTCAACAAGCATGGCCTGACGTCGACCAACAAGACCCGCCTGAGCTGCCTGAGCCTGTTCTGGCACTTCCTGGACGTGGTCTGGATCTGCGTCTTCACCGTTGTCTACTTGATGGGGACTCTGTAATGGCTAATGCACACTCCCATGACAGCCATGATGCGAGCCACGGCAGCGTAAAGTCTTACGCTATCGGCTTCATCCTGTCGGTGATCCTGACGATCATCCCGTTCGGCCTGGTGATGTACCCAACCTTGCCGAAGGCCACGACACTGGCCATCGTGCTGTTGTTCGCGGTGATCCAGGTGGTTGTCCACCTGTATTACTTCCTGCACCTGGATCGCTCCCAGGCCCAGCGCAACAACGTGATTGCGTTTGTGTTCACGGCCATTGTGATCCTGCTGCTGGTTGGCCTGTCGTTGTGGATCATGTTCAGCATCCACACCTACATGATGGCGAAGTGAGGTAAGACCCGATGTCGCTTAAGCACTTTATCCAAATCACCAAACCGGGGATCATTTTCGGTAACGTGCTTTCTGTGGCAGGCGGTTTCTTCCTGGCCTCCAAGGGGCATGTCGATCTGGCCATCTTCCTGGCTGCAATGATCGGCACTTCCCTTGTTGTGGCGTCCGGTTGCGTGTTCAACAACTGCATCGACCGTGACATCGATATCAAGATGGAGCGCACCAAGAATCGCGTGCTGGTCCAGGGCCTTATCTCCCTGAAACTGGCACTGATCTTCGCGACCGTCCTCGGTGTTGCCGGCGTGGCATTGCTGTACACGGTGGCCAATCCGCTGGCGGCGTTGTTTGCCGTGATCGGTTTTGTCATCTACGTCGGCCTCTACAGCCTGTACCTCAAGCGCAAGTCGGTTCACGGCACGCTGGTGGGCAGCCTGTCGGGGGCGATGCCGCCGGTGATTGGTTATGTGGCTGTGACCAATAGCTTCGACATGGCTGCGCTGGTGCTGCTGGTGATGTTCAGCCTGTGGCAGATGCCGCACTCCTACGCCATTGCGATCTTCCGTTTCAACGACTACCTGGCGGCTTCGATTCCGGTATTGCCGGTCAAGCGTGGCATCCAGGTGGCGAAGAAACACATCCTGCTGTACATCCTGGCCTTCCTTGTGGCGACCTTGATGTTGACCTTCAGTGGGTATGCCGGCATGAGCTACCTCGCCGTCGCCGCGGCCATGGGCATGTACTGGTTGTACATGGCCTGGACCGGCTACAAGGCGGTGGATGACACTGTCTGGGCGCGTAAGTTGTTTGTCTTCTCGATCTTCACCATTACGGCTTTGAGCGTGATGATGTCCCTGGATTTCCAGGTGCCGAAAGAGTTGTTGCTGACTTACGCCCACTGAGTTGGGATGTCATGAAAAGCCCCGCCTTTGAGAGAAGAGCGGGGCTTTTTTGTGGGGTGGGGGTTGGTATGGGTACATATCCATTTCTGCGGTAACGGCGGCTATTGGTTCCGCTCAACAGCGGGTCACTTTTGGAAAAGAGCCCCAAAAGTAACCAAAAGGGCTCTTGCCCCACCACTCGGTGCCTCGCCTAGGCTCGGCATGCCCGCAGTCAGGCATTGCTCCGTGGGCCCGCCGCGATCGGCCATCCATGGCCGTGTCGCGGCTACCCCGGCATCCATGCCGGGGTGCCCACTGCGCAATACCTGCCTGCGGCCATCGTGGTTTAACGGGGCGCCTAGGATCAAGATCAAAAGCCAGATCAAAAGCAGAGCAACAGCAACAGCAACAGCAACAGCAACAGCAAAGCCGGGGTGCGAAGCTGCCTTCCCCTGTGGGAGCTGGCTTGCCTGCGATGGCGGCAGGTCAGTCAATAGATTTATCGGCTGATACACCGTCATCACAGCGATGCGGCGGCCCCCCAAATCAATGTCGGATGAGGGGCATGCCGAGTCTAGGCGAGGCACCGAGTGGTGGGGCAAGAGCGCTTTGCTTACTTTCGCGCTCTACAAAAGTGAGCCGCTGTAAGGGCGGAACCAATAGCCGCCATTACAAAAAACGGATATGTACTCAATCAAGACCTATTGCTGAGCAATGCTATACCCATCAAACGCCGTCTGCTGTTGCAGCGCCGTCACAATACTCTTGCGCGTCAAAGGCTGCTCGGCACCGGAGTTATCCACAAAGCTTTCACTCTCAAGCTCCGCCTCATCCCCTTCACCCACAAAACTAAAGCCCAAAAACTCCAGCGCCTCGCGGTCAACATTGAGCTTGGAGCGCGGCGTGCGCATCGGCAGGGTCACGCTGATCCCGTCCTTGCTGATCACAAACACCTCAACTTCCTTCTTCGCCCGCGCAGCCTTGCCCTTGCCGGCGCTCGGGTTGCTGATGGCCTGGTGGGTCTGGTTCAACACCTTGAGCGCCAGGCCATACACCAGTTCCTGGAACTCGGGGTCGTCCTTGAAGCTGGAAAGGATTCGGCTGATCGAAAACTTGCTGCTCAGGTCTTCCAGGGCTGCGTTGTCGGCGGCTTCGGCGTCTTTGAGCTGCTTGAGCTGGCCCATCAAGTCATAGGCCTGGTCATCGTCAAAGGCATCGTGGGCCTGGCGGATGGCGACGCGCAATTCGCGGATCTGGTCGCTTTCCTTGGAGGTGTGGAACGCGTCCAGCACCATTTCACTGATGTTCTTGGCCGCTGGCACATGCTGTGAAAGATTGATGGCGTTTTCGTATTCAGCTTTGGACTGCAAAGTGACTACGGATTCTTCAGTACGGGAATCTGACATTGAAATTTCACTACTTCTGTAAGCGGGGAGACGGGAAAAACGTCGGGCATTTTCAAGGGCCGGGGTAGCAAGGTCAAGGCGGCACTCTGCCTTCATCGTCATCCGCGCTTACAGTTCCTGCATCTCCTGCAATTGCGCCTCCAGCGTTTCCCGCAGCCCGCTATCCCGTCGGGCGATAAACACCAGTTGCGCCGAGTCCTGCGCGTGCTCGCCGCTGGCCAGGCTGAACTGGCTGCGGTTGCCCACATGTTGCAACCAGAAGGGTTGCTCATTGCCCTGTAAATGCACCAGGCCTTTAAGGCGGAACAAGTCCTTGGGCAGTTGCCCCAGCCAATCGCGCAGGGCTTTGGCCGGCAGGGCCTGGGTGGCTTGCCAGGTCCAGCTTTCGAACAGTTCGTGGTGCGGCGTCGGCACGGGAGTGAAGCCGTTGCGCGGGGTGCGCTCGCCCAGCAGCAGGGCATCGGGGATCTGCGCCTGCACGGTGCTGATCACGCGTGTGCGGGCACCGATAGTTGCGCGCAGGCTTTGCAGTTCGGCGGCGCTGACCAGGTCGGCCTTGTTCAGCAACACCAGGTCGGCACAGGCCACCTGAGCCCGGGACAAGCGTGCGAACTCACCCTCCAGGGCGCCATAGCCGCTGGCGTCCACCAGGGTGATCACCGTATCCAGATGCAGGTGCGCCTTGAGCTGTGGATAACCCAGGGTTTGCACAATGCGTTGCGGGTCGGACACACCGCTGCACTCGATGACGATACGGTCCAGGCGGGGGCGCAGTTGGCTCAGGCTCACCAGCTGCGCCAGCAGGTCCTCTTGCACAGTGCAGCAGATGCAGCCGTTCTGCAGGCTGAACACGGCGTCGGTGACTTCGGCGATGATCGCCGCATCGATGTTCAGCTCGCCGAAGTCATTGACGATCACCGCCATGCGCCCATGTTGCGGCTGCTGGGCGATGCGGTTGAGCAGGGTGGTCTTGCCTGCGCCGAGAAAGCCCGAAACTACCGTGACTGCAATGCTCTCGCTATTCATTCGATCACCGGCGGCAGGCCTTGCCACACGGCTTGCAGCGCCGTGCCTTCAAAGGTGTTGAGGCGGTCGTACACCGGCCGACCATCGACCAGGGTCAGCAGCACCTGGGTCTGGTGGATGTAGTTGCGCGCCGGCTGGGCGAACAGGTCGCGGTCGATCACGATCAGGTCGGCGCACTTACCCACCTCCAGGCTGCCGGTGGAGTGCTCCAGGCCCATGGCGTGGGCGCCGTTGAGGGTCGCCACTTGCAGTGCCTGTTCCAGGGTGATCGGCTCGCCGAAGCAGTCCGGTTCCTGGTTCCAGGGGTTCTGCCGGGTGACCATGGTTTCCAGGGCCAGCCACGGGTCAATCGAGGCCACCGGCCAGTCGGTGCCCATTACCGCCAGGCCGCCTTCGGCCAGCACACCTTTGAAGTCGTAGATGCGCTTGAGGCGCTCGGCGCCATAACCGGAGCGGGCGCCGCTGGCAAACGGCGTCGGGTACCAGGCCGCCGGGGAGAATTCGGCGATCACATTCAGCGCCTTGAAGCGCTTGAGGTTGCCCGGATGCAGCAACGTGCTGTGGGCGCATTGGTGACGAATGCCGCTGTCACCGTTGACCCGCCGCGCTTCGGCGACCGCATCAAGGAATACATCGGAAGCGCCGTCGCCGGTGCAGTGAGCGATCACCCGCAGGCCACGGCGGTCCATGTCCACCACCATGTCGGTGATATGTTCCGGGGTCAGGTTGAGCTTGCCGCGCCAGGTGGAGTCGGCCGCCCAGGGGGTCATCAGGTACGAAGACTTGGGCTCCACGGTGCCGTCGAAGTGGAATTTCACCGCGTTGGCGTTCAGCCGCGCGCTGCGATAGTAGTGACGCTCGCCGCCGAGCAGTTCCCAGCGCCGGCGCACCGGGAAGATATCGTCCTGCCAACTGATCGCGGCTTCCACGCGCAGGCTCAATTCGCCCGCATCGTCCAGCTCCTTGAGGGCGTCCAGGCGCCGCTCGCAGACGTGAACATACTTGGTCGCGGTAACGCCACGCGAGCTCTGGAAATGCACGCCGTCGCGATAGGCCCGGCGCAGCACCGCCACCGGGGTCGGCGGCATGGCCGCATGGATCAGCGCGTAGGCACCGTCGATCATCAGGCCGTTGGGCTCGCCGCTGAGTTCGTCGCGCTCCATATAGCCGTTGCGCGGGTCGGCGGTGTGGCGGTCGATGCCGGCCAGTTTCAAGGCGCAGGAGTTGACCATCATGGTCCCCCACATACGGTCCAGCAGCGCCACCGGGCGGTCCGGCATGATGCTGTCGAGCCATTCGCGCCCTGGGGTCAGCCCGGCTTCGCGGAAGGTGTAGCGCACCCAGTATTGGCCGTAGATCCAGCCATCGCCGGGGTGGGCATCGGCGTAGGCGTGGATCGCCGCCGCCAGTTGTTCGGGGGTGGGATCTTCGATGCCCACATCCAGGTCATCGCTGTAGCGTGGCGCCAGGGCGAGGTCGGGATGGGTGTGCATATCGTGCAGGCCGGGCATGCAGAATGCGCCCAGCAGGTCATGTTGGCGGGTCTGCGGGCCGATCAGGTGTTGCAGGTCGGCGAATGTACCGACTGCGATAAAACGTCCCCCGCGAATCGCCACCGCGTCGGCCCACGGCTGGGCCGGGTCGAGGGTGTAGAAGCGGCCGTGGTGCAGCACCAGGTCAGCGTGCTCGCCGACAACGGAGTGGGTGGAAGTGAATTGGTCGGAAGCGGTCACGGGGGAAACCTCAATATTCAGAAGCGGCGACGATCAAAGGGTGGGAGCTGGCTTGCCTGCGATGGCATCACCGCGTTGTGCCTGTGGGACCGAGTTGCCCGCATCGCGAGCACGCTCGCTCCCACATAAAGCTCAGCGGTTGGCGCGCAGGCCCTCGACAAACCCGGCAATCCGCTGGCAAGCGTCTTTGAGGGTGTCGTCGGCGACGGTAAAGGAGATGCGCACAAAGCCTTCGGCACTGGCGCCAAACGCCTGGGCATCGAGCACCGACACCCCGGTGGCGCGGAACAGCTGCCAGGCAAAGTCCATGCTCGACAGCCCGGTGCGGCGCACGTCCACCAGCATAAACATGCCGGCCTGTGGCACCCGGCAATCAAGGTCGGCGATGCCACCCAGGCCGGCCACCACCAGGTCGCGCCGGCGGCGATACACCGTGCGCGCGTCGCTCACCACCTCGTCATCCAGCTCCAGGGCCTTGATCGCCGCTTCCTGGATAAACCCGGGCAAGCCATAGAGCATGCACAGCAGCAGGTTATCCAGGTGGCCGACCAACGCGGTCGGCGCCACCACCCAGCCCACGCGCCAGCCGGTCATGGCGTGGGTTTTCGACAGGCTGTTGAGCACCACGGTGCGCTCGGCCATGCCTGGCAGCGAGGCAATGCTCAGGTGCGGCTGGTCGTAAGTGATCTGGCCGTAGACCTCATCGGAAATTACCCACAGGTCGTGCTCACGGGCGACTTCGGCCACCCACTCCAGCTCTTCACGGCTGTAGACGTTCCCGGTGGGGTTGCACGGCGTGGCCAGGGCAATGCCCCGGGTCTTGGCGGTAATGGCTTTTTCCAGGGCCGCGCGGGTCAGGCGAAAGCCGTTGGCTGCCGGTTGCTCGATGGTCGCGATGCGCGCCCCGGAAGCGTGGATGCACGCCTCATAGGTCAGGTACATCGGCTCCGGCACCAGCACTTCGTCGCCATGGCTGAACAGGCACAGCGAGGTGGCGAACAGGCCGTTTTGCGCACCGGCCACCAGGGCCACGTTATCGGCGTGTACGGCGATGCCTTGCAGACGGCTTTGCTTGGCCGCAATCGCCTCGCGCAGGGCCGGTCGGCCGAGGACATGGGTGTAGTGAGTGTCGCCGGCGCGCAGGGCGTCGACGGCGGTTTCGCAAATGGCACTGGCGGTGGCGAAGTCGGGATCGCCGACGCTCAACACAATCACATCTTCGCCACGGCCACGGGCTTCGACGGCCGCGTAGTGAATATCCCAGGCGCTGACGGACTCGCCACTAATGCGCTCGACAAACGGTGAATAACGCATCCTTGTTCTCCTAAAATTGATTCAAGCCTGGCGCTGCGGGACTTTGCCCCAGCGCGAGAAGACGTGTTCGATCACGAACGCCAGGACAATGTAGATCACCGCCACGGCCAACAGTGGCTCATACACCCGCAGCGTCTGCGCCCGCACCAGGTTGGCGGCGCCGAGCAGGTCGGTGACGGCCACGGTGGAGGCCAGGGCGGTCGCCTTGAGCAGCAACACGGTCTCGCCCACCAGGGTCGGCTTCACCAGCTCCAGGGCCCGTGGCAACCAGACCCGGCGCAGCACCATCAGGCGCTTCATGCCAAACGCCCGCGCCGCTTCCAGCTCGCCCCGTGGCACCGCACGCAGGGCGCCGCGCAGCACTTCGCCGACATACGCGCCGACACACAGAATCAGGGCCAGGGCCACGTACCAGAAGCCTTCACGCAAATACGGCCAGAGGAAGCTGCCGCGAATCAGCGGGTAGCTGGCAAACACGCTGCCCACGCCGTAATACAGGATGTAGATCTGCACCAGCAGCGGCGTGCCTCGGAACACCGCGGTATAGGCGCGCAACGGCCCACTGATCAGCGGGTTGGACGACAAGCGCCCCAAGGCCACCAGCACCGCCAGCAAAAAGCCAAACACCCCGGACAAGGCCAGCAACTTCAGGGTGATACCCAGGCCGTGCAGCAGCTCGTTGCCAAAACTGTTGATCCATGAAAAGTCCATCGGCTGCGCTCCTTAGTGCTGCGGCATCCAGCGGTTGATCCGTCGCTCGAACACCCGGAAGGCGCCGTTGGAAATCAGGGTGATGATGAAATACACCGCCGCCACCGCCAGGTAGAACACCAGGTAATGCTTGGTGGAGCCGGCCGCCTGTTTGCCCACCGAGAGCAACTCGCTGTAGCCGACGATGCTGATCAGTGCGCTGTCCTTGACCAGCACCAGCCACAGGTTCGACAGACCGGCCATGGCAAACGGCAACATGCTCGGCAGCAACACCCGGCGCACCAGCAGCCAGCGCTCGATGCCAAAGGCCCGAGCCGCTTCCAGCTGGCCGACGGGAATGGCCTGGATCGCGCCGCGAATGATCTCCGCGGAGTACGCGCCCTGAACGATGCCCAGCACCAGCACGGCGGCGATAAAACCGTTGACCGTCACGCTGTCGCGGCCCATGGCGGCCATCGCCATATTCAGCAGGTCGGTGCCGGCGTAATACAGCAGCAAAATCAGCAGCAGCTCCGGCACCGCGCGGTACAGCGTGGTGTACAGGTTGGCCAGGCGCACCATCCAGCGTGGGCCCTTGAGCTTGATCATGGCCACCAGCAAACCGATGCCCAGGCCCAGCACAAAAGCCCCGGCGGAAATCTGCAAGGTCACCACCGCGCCCTGGAGCAGCGCGTTGAGCCAGCCGTCGGCGACGAACAACTGGGTGAGTTCGGACAAAGAAATCATGGCGCGTTCCGTTGGACGTTATTGCGCGGAAATATCGACGCTGAAATAGCGGCTGCGAATTTTGTCGTAGGTGCCGTCGGCCTTGATTGCCGCCAGCGCGGTGTTGAGCTGCTCGCGCAGGCGGTCGTCACCCTTGCGCACGGCGGCACCGATACCGGAACCGAACAACGGGTCTTTGGGCGCCAGGCCCTTGTCAGCCAGGCCACTGCCGGCATTGGACTTGAGCATCGGCTCGATGGTCAGCGCGTCGGCCAGCATCACGTCGATGCGCCCGCTTTGCAGGTCGGCGGTCATGTCGTCCTGGGTGTTGTAGTAGCGCAGGGTCGAGCCCTTGGCGTAGTAGGTCTTGAGGTAGGTGGCGTTGGAGGTCGAGCCCTGCACACCAATCAACTTGCCCTTTAGACCTTCGGGGGTGGTGACCAGGTCCAGGCTTTTGTCGGCGACCCACATGGCCGGGGTCTGGTAGTAGGGGGCGGTAAAGGCGATGACCTTTTCGCGCTCTTCGGTGATGCTCAGGGAGTTGAGGATCACGTCGATCTGGCTCGATTGCAGCGCCGGGATCAAACCGTCCCAGGACACTTCCTTGAGCGGGCATTGGGCTTGCAGGCGTTCGCACAGGGCCTTGATCAGGTCTGGTTCGAAACCGCTCCAGGCGCCATTGCCGGCTTTTTCGGAGAACGGCGGGTAGGGTTCCAGGGCGATGCCGAACACTATTTTTTCGGCGGCCACTGCGCTGTGGGAAAGCACGGCGAGCACGCAGCCGGCGGCGAGGGATTTCAGAGAGTTATGCATGGCTTGACCCTTTCGAAGTTATTGTTTTGAAGGATGGAAGCGGCAGTTCAAACGCGATTGTCCTGGGCCATGACGAACTGGCGGCAACGCTCGCTGGTGGGGTTCTGGAAGACTTGCTGGGGCGTGCCTTCTTCTTCAACCAATCCCTGGTGCAAAAACATGACCTTGCTCGATACATCCCGGGCAAACGCCATTTCGTGGGTGACGAGGATCATGGTGCGGCCTTCTTCGGCGATGCCCTGGATCACCTTCAGCACTTCGCCGACCAACTCCGGGTCGAGGGCCGAGGTGGGTTCATCCATCAGCAATACACGCGGGCGCATGGCCAGGGCGCGGGCGATGGCCACGCGCTGTTGCTGACCACCGGAGAGGAAGGCCGGGAAGGTATCGCGCTTGCTCGCCAGGCCGACTTTTTCCAGCAGGTGCTCGGCGTGGGCGATGGCGTCCTTGCGGTCTTCACCCAGCACATACATCGGTGCTTCGATGACATTTTCCAGCACGGTGCGGTGGGGCCACAGGTTGAAGCTCTGGAACACCATGCCCAGTTGCGTGCGCAGGCGTGCCACCTGGTCGGGATCGGCGATCAGCGGGTTGCCGGCGCGGTCCTTTTTCAGGCGCACTTCTTCGCCATTGATGCGCAGGCTGCCGCTGCACGGGATCTCCAGCAGGTTGATGCAACGCAGCAGGGTGCTTTTGCCCGAACCGCTGGAGCCGATCAGCGACACCACATCGCCTTCGTTGGCGCGCAGGGAAATGCCTTTGAGAACATGGTGCGCGGCATAGCTCTTGTGCAGAGCATCAATGGCGACCACCGGGGTGACTGGGTTCAAGGGTTATCCCTCTTTATTTTTGTAGATTAGGCAGTTTTCTGCAGGAGCCGGCTCCTGCGCAAAGCTGCACAGGCATGCAGTGATGAGGATCGAGAATAGCCACTGGCCACATGAGGTCAATCGAGCATTTTTCGCTCGATATTGAAATTTAATTCAACTGTCCCGCTCGCCGGTGGCTATGTCTGACGGCTGATTCCGGCTATGGTGCGGGTATCTTCGAGCAGGTGAACATCCATGCGTTACCCCTCCATGACCGCCTTGCGGGCGCTGGACGCGGTGGCTCGGCTGGGCAGCGTGTCCGAGGCAGCCGCCGAGCTGAACCTCACCCCCAGTGCCATCAGCCACCAGATCAAGAGCCTGGAACAGACCCTGGGGTTTGCCCTGACCGAGCGCACCGGGCGCAATATCCGCATCACCTGGCAGGGCGAGCGCTATGCCCGGGATATCCATGGGCTGCTGGCCAATATCCTTGAAGCCGGGCAGCGTTTCGATGGCCAGCAGGTCAGCGGGCGCCTGTGTATCAGCAGCCCGGCGGGGTTTGCTACCTATTGGCTGTGCACCCATATCGCCGACTTCCAGGCACTTTATCCACAGGTCGAACTGCACCTGATATCACCGCGCACCCCGGACGACACCAGCGACCACGGCGCCGACCTGTTTATCGCCTACGGCATGGGCGACTGGCCTAACCAGCATGTGCAGAAGATCGTCTCGCTGCGTTATTTCCCGGTGTGCAGCCCGCGCCTGGTCAACACCATGGGCGGCCTGAAGAACCCGGAACACCTGGCGGGCGCACCGCTGCTGCATATGATCGACTACTCCGACTGGCGCGTATGGCTGGCCGCCGCCGGGGCGCCGAATGTGGATGTGCAGCGTGGCATCGTGTTTGCCGATGCGCACTTTGTGCAGTCGGCGTGCATCGCCGGCCAGGGCATCGCCATGGGCGACAACCTGATCAGCGGCGAGGCCCTGGCCAGGGGCTTGCTGGTGCGGCCGTTCGAGACCGAGATCGAATCCAACCGTGGTTATTACCTGGTGGCCGATCACCAGAAAGTCGAGCGCCCGGTGGTGCAGGCGTTTGGCGAGTGGGTGAAGTCGCAGCTGGGTGGCGGGCTGTAGTGCGCGGCAATCCGTGAATTTTTTTTGCCAATGGCCGGCAAATTTTTTGCTTGTCCGCCCTCGGAGCGCCCCCTAAGGTCCGACCAATCGACACAGAACAATAAGAAGGAAATGAGCAATGACCACCTGTGCCCAGTCCCTGGTTCGCCTGCTGGAAGGTTATGGGGTAGATACCGTGTTCGGCATCCCCGGTGTGCACACCGTCGAGCTCTATCGCGGCCTGCATGGCAGCCGTCTGCGGCATGTCAGCCCGCGCCATGAGCAGGGCGCCGGGTTTATGGCCGACGGCTACGCCCGCGCCAGTGGCAAGCCGGGCGTGTGTTTCATCATTACCGGCCCCGGCATGACCAATATTCTGACGGCCATGGGCCAGGCCTATGCCGACTCGGTGCCGATGCTGGTGATTTCCACCACCAACCGCCGCGAACATCTGCGCCTGGGCCACGGGCATCTGCACGAGCTGCCGGACCAGCGGGCGATGGTCGCCGGTGTGTGTGCCTTCAGCCATACCCTGCAATCACCGGAGCAATTGCCGGAACTGCTGGCCCGCGCCTTCGCGGTGTTCAAGTGCGCGCGCCCGCGCCCGGTGCATCTGGAAATCCCCCTGGATGTGCTGGAGATGCCGGCCATCGACCTCAACCTGATGCCTCGCAGCCTGCCCGGCGCCCCGGCTCCGGCGCCGGCCTCGCTGCGGGCGGCGCTGAGCCTGCTCAATGAAGCGCGGCGGCCGCTGATCCTCGCCGGCGGCGGTGCCCGTGATTGCGCTGAGGTGTTGCAGCAACTGGCCGAACGCCTGCAAGCGCCGGTGGCCCTTACCACCAATGCCCGTGGCCTGCTGCCCATGGGGCACCCGCTGTTGCTGGATGGTGTGCAGTCGTCCAGGCATGGCCGCTCGTTGTTTGACGAGGCCGATGTGATCCTCGCCGTGGGCACTGAATTGGGAGAAACCGACTACGACTTCTTCGGCCTTGGCCCACTGAAATTCAAGGCACCGCTGATCCGCCTGGATATCGACCCGATGCAAGTCATGGGCGTGCAACGCGCCCATGTCGGGCTGCTGGGCGATGCCCGCGAAGGCTTGCAGGCGTTACTGGCTGCGGTCAGCCCGCCAGCGCCGAGCGGGCGTTGGGCACAGGACAGCGTGCAGCGCGTCAACCGTTTGGAACGCGAGAGCTGGAACGCCAAGCAACAGGGGCTGCAAGGCTTGCTGGACCTGTTGCGCGACAGCCTGGTCGACCCGCTGATCGTCGGCGACTCGACCCAGCCGGTGTACCAGGGCGCGGTGGGCTACCAAGCGCCGGCGGCCAACAGTTGGTTCAACGCCGGCACCGGCTACGGCACCCTCGGCTACGGATTGCCAGCGGCGATCGGTGCCAAGCTGGCCAAGCCTGAACGGCCAGTGGTGGCACTGGTCGGCGATGGCGGCCTGCAGTTTGCCAGCAACGAACTGATCGCGGCCCGTGAGGCCGGCATCGGTGTGATCCTGGTGGTGTGGAATAACCAGTGCTACGGCGAGATCCGGGACTATATGCAGGCCCGGGAAATCGTGCCGCTGGGGGTGGATATCCTGACCCCGGACTTTGCCGCGATGGCCCGCAGCTGCCACGTCGCCTATCACACGGCCGACACGCCACAGGCCTTGCACGCGCTGTTGCAAACCCTGGTCGATAGCCGTCAACCGGTGATGATCGAGCTCGACGCCGCGCACTACCTGCAAAACGCCTGAACCGCCCTCGGCCTGATCCATATCAACGGGCTCCCCTCGAAAATCCGCTACAACAAACCGGGGCTTACAAAGCCCCGGTTGTCCGCCTGATGACCTCATAAAAACGCAGACAAACCTGTACCCAGGGGCCAACCCCCCGGCCAGGTTATTAAAGGAATAATGCGATGGCCCTTTCTCTGTCACGTTTGGCCTGGATGGGGGCGACGCTGTGTCTTGCGCTTCCCCTGCACGCCAACGAACCCGCCAAACCCGATACCGAACTGATTGCCCAGGGCAAATACGTTGCCCAACTAGGTGACTGCATCGCCTGCCACACCGCCAAGCAAGGCCCCGAGATGGCGGGTGGCCTGGAGCTGAGCACGCCCATGGGCATCATCTACTCCAGCAACATTACCCCGGACCGCGAGACCGGGATTGGTGCCTATACCTTCGAACAGTTCGACCGTGTGATGCGCGAAGGCGTGACGCCGGCGGGTATGAACCTGTACCCGGCGATGCCGTATCCGTCTTACGCGAAGATGAGCGAAGAGGACATGCGTGCCTTGTTCGCCTACCTGATGCACGCCGTCGAACCGGTGAAACAGGCCAACCTCGAAGCCGACATGGGCTTCCCGTTCAACCAGCGCTGGGGCCTGGCGTTGTGGAATTTCATGTTCCTCGACAAGCAACCGTTCCAGCCCGACCCGGCCCGGGATGCCGTGCTCAACCGGGGCGCCTATCTGGTCCAGGGCCTCGGCCACTGTGGCTCGTGCCACACCCCGCGCGGTATCGCCTTCCAGGAAAAAGCCATGAGCGACGCCGGCAGCAGCGGCGAGCATTACCTGGGCGGGGAAACCGTCGAGCATTGGCGCGCCTTGAGCCTGCGCAACCTATGGACGGTGCAAGACACCGTGCAACTGCTCAAGACCGGGCAGAACCGCTTTGCCACGGTATCGGGCAACATGGTGGACGTGATCCGGCACAGCACCCAGCACTTCACGGATGCTGACCTGACGGCCATTGCGACCTATCTCAAATCCCTGCCACCGGGCAAGGATGACCTGCCGATGCCGGCCGTCGCCAAAGGCCCGGCCGAACTGCCCAAGGACTTGTTCACCAGCCGTGGCGGCCTGGGCTATATGCAGTTCTGCAGCGATTGCCACCGCAGCGATGGCGCGGGCGTGAAGGGCCTGTTCCCGGCATTGGCCGGCAACACCGGCGTGGTTGCCAGCAACCCGACCTCGTTGCTGCACATCACCCTGACCGGTTGGGAAACCGCCGAGACCGCCGCCCATCCACGGGTCTACACCATGCCGGGCTTTGCCAGGCTTGCGAACAACGAAGTGGCGGAAATCCTCACCTTTGTGCGCACACGCTGGGGCAACGAAGGCACGCCGATCAGCACCGCCCAGGTGAAGAAAATGCGTGACCAACTCAACCCGGTGAGCACCGACTCCTCGGCGTTCGAGACGCCGCGCCTGGCCAACCTGCTGGCAGCATCCAATGCCGATCAAGTGGTCCGCGGCATGCGCCTGCACCTGCAAACCAAGGAACTGCTGCCAGACAATGTCGGCAACGCGCTGAACTGCACCAGTTGCCATCTCAACGCTGGCACCGTGGCAGATGGCTCGCCGTTTGTGGGCGTGTCGGCCTTCTTCCCCAGCTACGCCCCACGTGCCGGCAAGGTGGTGAGCCTGGAGGAGCGCATCAACGGCTGCTTCCGCCGCTCGATGAACGGCAAGCCAATACAGCCTCAATCGGCGGATATGCAGGCGATGGTGGCGTACTTCGACTGGATGAAAAACAACACCAAGCCCGAGGATAAAGTCCCTGGCCGTGGTGTCGGCAAGATCGACCCGGCCATCAAGCCCGACCTGGCCAATGGCGAGCAGGTCTACGCCAAGCAATGCGCGGTGTGCCACGGCAGCGACGGCGAGGGCCTGGCCCGTGCCGACGGCAGCCTGGTGTACCCACCGTTGTGGGGCGACCAGTCCTTCAACATCGGCGCTGGCATGGCCCGCACCTACACGGCGGCCGCGTTCGTCAAACGCAATATGCCGATCGGCTTCCACGAGAAATTCCCGTTGGGCCAGGGCGGCTTGTCGGACCAGGAAGCGGTAGACGTTGCCGCCTACTTCTCGCAAAAACCACGCCCGGACTTCCCGGACAAGGTGAAGGACTGGCCGAACGGCGGTAAGCCGGTGGACGCGCGTTACTGACCTCAACCCTGTAGGGGCCGACTTGTCGGCTCCTACAGCGCCAGCCTGAATTCCCGGCTCATCCGATCCTGTTCTTGACGAGATACGTCCATGGCGTTGGCCAATGTCGGCCATTGGCGATCCGCAGGTGGCCGTCGCATTGGACGTGCGCCGCCCAATGTTCTGCCTGGAGCAATCAGTATCCGTTGCCAATCGCCACCTTTGGCGGCGATATGGGCTATGTCCTGTCCCAAACCCAGTACCTGCAGCACAGACAGGCCGAGGGTGACAGCCGCATCGCCTCGCTCCAGAGCCCGCTGGGTCATCTGCGACATGCCGGCGCGTCGAGCTGTGCCAGGCATTTCTCCAGAATATCCAAGCCTTCCTCCAACACCGCCGGCTCGATGGTCAGCGGGGCCAGTAAGCGGATGATATGCCGGGCCTTGCCGCTGGGCATCAGCAGCAATCCTGCGTCGCGGGCCAGGTTCAGCAGTTGTTGGAGTTGGGCGCTGGCTGGGCTGCCGTCGGGGTTGACCAACTCGATACCGCGCATGGCGCCGACGCCGGTCAGGCGGCCGAGGTAGGGCGAGATTTTTTTCGCCTGCCAGGCGGCATGGCGCCCGCAGATCGCGGCTTCCTGTTGTTCGCCCCAGGCTTGCAGGTGTTCGTCGCTCATCACATCCAGGGTGGCCAGGGCGGCCGCGCAGGCGATCGGGTTGCCGGAATAGGTGCCGCCCAGGCCGCCTTTGGGCAGGTTGTCCAGCAAGGCCTTGCGTCCGACCACGGCGCCCAGGGGCACGCCGCCGGCGATGCTTTTGCCCAGCAGGATCAGGTCGGGTTCGATGCCCAGGCGTGAGAAGGCGAAACGCTGGCCAGTGCGGCCAAAGCCGGATTGGATTTCGTCGGCGATCAACAGAATGCCGTGTTCATCGCACAGGCGCCGCAGGGCTCTGGCGAAGGGAATGTCGAGGGCCAGGAAACCGGCTTCGCCCTGCACCGGTTCGAGGATGAAACAGGCCACGTCGGCGATGTCGATTTCGACGCTGAACAGGCGCTCCATGGCTTTGAGTGCATCGTCTGTGGTCACGCCATTGTCTGCGCTGGGGTAGGGCAGGTGATAAACCGGGCCGGGTAGCACGCCGACTTTTTGCTTGTAGGGCGCCACCTTGCCGTTGAGGTTGAGGGTGGCCAGGGTGCGCCCGTGGAAGCCGCCGTCAAAAGCAATCACGGCGGTGCGGCCGGTGGCGCCACGGACGATCTTCAGCGCGTTCTCGGCGGCTTCGGCGCCGCTGTTGGTCAGCATGCCGCTGACCGGGTAAGCCACCGGGATAAAGGCGCTGAGGCGCTCCATCAACTGGATATAGGGCGCGTGCGGCGCGGCATTGAAGGCGTAATGGGTGAGCCGGGTAGCCTGCTCGCGAATCGCCTCGACCACAGTCGGGTGGCAATGGCCGAGGTTGAGCACGCCAATGCCGCCGACAAAGTCGATATAGCGCTTGCCCTCGGTGTCCCAGACTTCGGCGTTGCGCCCGTGGCTCAGGCAGATGGGATGGACGATGGAAATCGACTGGCTGATGGTTTCGTGGCTCATGGATCACGGGCTCGCAAAGGGGCGGTTTGCGCCTATCTAAGCCGCGAGCGCGGTGGCCCGGCAAACGAAATAAAGTCGCCGGGTCATTCGCAAAAATCGGGATGTGGCAATGGCTTTGCGGTGGGAGTGGGCTTGCCCGCGATGGTGGTGTATCAGTCAGCAGATGGGTTGGTTGATTTGGTTGTTGGGGATGTGTACATATCCGTTGCTGCGGTCACGGCCACTTAGGGTTCCGCCCTTACGGCGGCTCACTTTGGAAGAGCGCCAAAGTAAGCAAAGCGCTCTTGCCCCACCACTCGGTGCCTCGCCTAGGCTCGGCATGCCCGCAGTCAGGCATTGCTCCGTGGGCCCGCCGCGATCGGCCATCCCTGGCCGTGTCGCGGCTACCCCGGCATCCATGCCGGGGTGCCCACTGCGCAATACCTGCCTGCGGCCATCGTGGTTTAACGGGGCGCCTGAGATCAAGATCAAAAGCCAGATCAAAAGCAGAGCAAAAGCAGAGCAACAGCAGAGCAACAGCAGAGCCAGAGCGCGAAGCTGCATTCCCCCTGTGGGAGCTGGCTTGCCTGCGATGGCGGTGTATCAGTCGATAAATGTATTGGCTGATACACCGCCATCGCAGGCAAGCCAGCTCCCACAGGTATATGCGTACATCTCGACGATCAGGTCGGCTGTCAGGCCGCCTCGCTTTGCTTGTGATTTTGATCTTAGGCGCCCCGTTAAACCACGCTGGCCGTCATCCGACATTGATTTGGGGGTAACCCGGCAGGACGCCGGGTTAGCCGCGCTGGGCCATGGATGGCCCATCGCGGCGGCCCCCCAAATCAATGTCGGATGACGGGCACACCGAGCCTAGGCGAGGTGCCGAGTGGTGGGGCAAGAGCCCTTTTGGTTACTTTTGGGGCTCTTTTCCAAAAGTGACCCGCTGTAAGAGCGGAACCAATAGCCGCCGTTACCGAAGCAACGGATATGTACACATACCCAGAAGAGAGTGTGTAGATACCTATGCCGCGATGGGGGAGCATCAGGCAGCCCATCAGTTGACTGATACACCACCATCGCAGGCAAGCCCGCCCCCACAGTGAGAGTGGGTGTACTCCACCATCCACTGCAAAAACGCCTTCACCTTGGGAATCTCCCCAGCATGCTCGGCATGGGCGATAAAGTGCGCGCCACTGCTGGGCATCGCATAGTCCCATGGCACCACCAGGCTGCCCTGGGCCAATTCGTCAGCCACCAGGTAGTGCGGCACCAGTGCCACGCCGTAACCCGATTGCGCCGCGCGTATGCACATGTAGAACGTGTCGAAGCGCGGTCCGTGGTAGCTGTTCTGTGAATGCAGGCCCTGTTCCAGGAACCACTCGTGCCAGGCCTCGGGCCGTGAGGTGCATTGCAGCAAGGTGTGTTGCGATGAAGCGTCGCTGCCCTGGGCGACAAACCCCGGTGCGCACACCGGCACTACCGCTTCGCGAAACAGCTCAATGCAGGTGGCCCCCGGCCATGACCCCTGGCCGAAGAAGAACGCGATATCGGCCTTGGCCTGCAGCACGTCGAAGGGTTCGAGCTCGTTGCGCACATCCAGGTGGATATTCGGATGACGGGCGGCAAAGTCCTTGAGCTTGGGCACCAGCCAGCGGTCGCCGAAGGTCGGTTGGGTGGCGATGCGCAGCACCTCGGTTTCACCACCGTAGGTGAGGACCTAGCGACTGGAGATATCCACCTGGGTCAGGATCTTGTGCACTTCTGCCAGGTACAGCGAGCCCGCCGGCGACAGGTACAGACGCTGGCGCACGCGTTCGAAGAGCTTGTGGCAGAGCATTTCCTCCAGTTGCGCCACTTGCTTGCTCACCGCACTTTGGGTCAGGTGCAGTTCTTCGGCGGCACGGGTGAAGCTCAGGTGCCGGGCAGCGGCTTCGAAGCATTGCAGGGCAGTCATCGAAGGGGTCAAGCGTTTTGAGATCATGGGAGTTCATTCCAAACAGGAAGGAGCCTTTGCCTAAACGTCATTTGTGACCCAGGTGTAAAGCCGTTGATACTGACCGGCAACACTATAAATAAACTGGCCCGGGTTTGCGGCGCCAAATAATAAAATCCAACACGGAGAGCCTTGCATGCAGCATCTGAAATCCACCCTGGCAGCACTCACCGCCGCCACTGTCCTGGGCCTGGCCGGCACCGCTCACGCAGGCGCGACCCTGGACGCGATCCAGAAAAAGGGCTTTATCCAATGTGGGGTCAGCGACGGCTTGCCAGGCTTCGGCGTGCCGGACGCCCAGGGCAAGATGACCGGCATCGACGTTGATGTGTGCCATGCCGTTGCCGCCGCCGTGTTTGGCGATGCCTCAAAGGTCAAATTCACCCAACTGACCGCCAAGGAGCGCTTCACTGCGTTGCAATCCGGGGAAATCGACGTGATCTCGCGCAATACCACCTGGACCAGCTCACGGGATTCCGGAATGGGCCTGGTGTTTACCGGCGTGACCTATTACGACGGTATCGGGTTTCTGGTGAATACCAAGCTGGGAGTGGCCCACGCCAAGGAGCTGGATGGCGCGACCATCTGTATCCAGGCCGGCACCACCACCGAGTTGAACGTCTCGGATTACTTCCGTGCCAATGGCATGAAATACACCCCGATCACCTTCGACACCGCCGATGAAAGTGCCAAGGGCCTGGAAGCCGGCCGTTGCGACGTGCTGACCACCGACCAGTCGGGCCTGTACGCCCAGCGGATCAAGATGGCGCACCCGGATGAGTTTATCGTGCTGCCGGAAGTGATCTCCAAGGAACCCCTGGGCCCGCTGGTGCGCAAGGGTGATGACGACTGGTTCAGCATCGTCAAGTGGACGCTGTTTGCCATGCTCAATGCCGAGGAAATGGGCATCACCTCGAAGAACGTCGAGGAACAGGCCAAGACCACCAAGAACCCCGACATCGCCCGCCTGCTGGGGGCCGATGGGGAGTACGGCAAGGATTTGAAGCTGCGCAAGGACTGGGTGGTGCAGATCGTCAAGCAAGTAGGCAACTATGGCGAGGTGTTCGAGCGCAACATTGGCCAGGGCAGCGTGCTGAAGATCCCGCGCGGCCTCAATGCGCTGTGGAACAACGGCGGCATCCAGTACGCGCCGCCGGTGCGCTAACGGTTATTGCGAAACCCGGTCCTTGCCCGCGGCCTTGGACCGGTACAGCGCCTGGTCCGCCCGGGCCATCAGGTCGGCGGGTGATTCGCCATCGAGGCGCTGTACCACCCCCAGGCTCAGGGTCACGTTGAAATCGCCCATGGGAGGCAGGTCGAGCACCGCCCGGCGAATGCGCTCGGCCAGTATCCGGGCGGTTTCCACGGTGCTCTTGGGCATAATCAGCATAAACTCGTCGCCCCCCCAACGTGCCAGCAGGTCGCCCTGACGCACGCAATGCTCCAGGCATTCGACTACCCGCAGCAAAGTGGCATCGCCCACGGCGTGTCCATGCTGGTCGTTGATCAACTTGAAGTCATCGACATCCATGGCAATCACCGCCAGCGGCAGACGAAACCGCTGAGCGCGCGCGCACTCTTCGAGCAGGGCTTTTTCCAGGCGATAGCGGTTGGCGATGCGGGTCAAGGTATCGCGCTCGGCCAGGGAGCGGTTTTCCTCGAGCTGTAACTGCAGTTGCTGGTTGACCCGCGACAATTCGCGGGTGCGTTCGGCCACCAGCGCTTCAAGGGATTGGTTGCGCCGCTCAAGCTGTTCCAGGGAGCGTTTGCGCTCATGAATGCTGCGGTGGGCGCCGACCATGCGCGACACCGAGCCATCGGCATTGCGGGCAATGATGTAGCCACGGTCTTCGATCCACAGCCAGGTACCGTCTTTTTTTCGACAGCGGTATTCGGCTTGATAGTGAGGGGTGCGGCTATTGATGTAGTCATCGAAGACTTTCATCACATGGGGGTAATCGTCGGGGTGGATCACGCTTTCCCAGGTGAAGACGGTGTTTTCCAGGGAATGGTGATCGTAGCCCAGCATTTCGTACCAGCCGGGGTTGCGATAGACAAACCCAGTGTTGGCGTTCCAGTCCCAGATTCCATCGCTGACCAGTTCCATGATGGCATGGACCAGGTCGGCGTTGACGTCGAAAAGCTCACTGTTCAACGGATCCAAATCGGATGTATCGCCCATCTGCGCGCTCCCTGCGAGGATGCCGGCTCATTGTGGCCAGTCAGGTGTTAACGCCGATACTCCGTGGCTGGGCGTACTGTACAGCGAGGTTTGTCCGGGTAAAATTGTGGCTAAACGCCATTATTGTTGGTGGCCAAGCTAGAGCGGTTCCACCATCCGGGTAGGAGCCGAGCCGTTGGCGTTGTGCTGGTAAATCGCCTCCGGCTGCCCTTGCTCATTGAAAAACACCTGGCCGATGCCGGCACTGTTCCACAGGCGTTCTCCCGCTTCGGCATGTTCCGGGGTATACGGCACCACTTGCATGCGCCGGCGCCGGGTCAGCCAGTTCAGGGGCGAGCGTGGTGAGTAGAGCCAGCGGTTAAGGCGGTCGAACCATTCCAGCAGGCGCGGCGGGAATTGGTTCTTGATGCCGCTGCTGGTGATCTGCCAGATATTCGGCCCGCCGTTGCGATGGCGGATCAGCACCTGGTAGACGAACGAGTAGTGCACATCCCCCGACAGAATCACGTAGTTACCTGGGGTGCGCGAGTGGCGGAAGATATTCAGGATCACCTGCGCGGCGCCACGGTGGGCCATCCAGTTTTCGGCATCGACCAACAGTGGGTAACCGCACCAACTGAAGACTTTCTGCACCGTCTCGATCAGCTTGACGCCGAAGATCGGCGCAGGCGACACGATGATTGCCGAAGGGTGGTCGAGCAGTTCTTGTTGCAGCTCACTCAAGGCTTCCCAGTCCAGCAGGCCGGACGGTTGCTTGAGGGTGAATTCACTGCGCCAGCGCCGCGTACGGGTGTCGATGACCACCAGCGCCGGGGTGGTGGGCAGCACGTAATGCCACTGTTGAAACTGCAGGAGTTCTTCAAGCAATTGGTCCTGGGCGGGCGCGGGTAAATGGTTGTCGTGCTGCTGGGCCGTCGCGCTCAGGGCCAGGGTTTTTTCCACGAGCGTGGCGAAGGCATCGGGGTTGTTGCCCCAGCCCTGGCAGAGCATATAGGCGAGCAAGGCGTTGCCGATGATGCGTTTGGAGAACGGGTGGCCATAGGCGGTCTGTTCCCACTGGGCGCTGAGGTTCCAGTCATCGGTGATGTCGTGATCATCGAAAATCATCAGGCACGGCACATGGGCGAACACCCGGGCCACACCGCCCAGACCGTCGCGAAACTTATCCACAGGCACCTGTTCGCGGGCGTAGCGCGCCCGTTCTTCGGCAGTGAGCCGAGTGGGCGGCTGTGTGGCGATCAGGGTCCAGGGGGTGGGCGACCAGACCAACAGGTACATGGCCATGACTTCGGCGAAAGTCACCAGGTGGTTGTCGGCGGTGCTGCTGGTGAAGATCGGCTTTTTCACCCCGCCAAAAAAGCGTTCGCGCAGGGTCTCGTTGCTCTCCAGGGCCGGCAACAGATCGGCGCGATGGTAATAGCTGGCAGGGTGGTCGTAGAGTTTGGCGCTGTCGTCCACCACGGCGCCATCGAGGTGCTCATCGAACAGGCCCAGGCGCGCAATCAGCCCATGGATGGCGCGCAGCATCGGCCCGGCCACATCGTCGGCGTACACCTGGTCGCCACTCATCATCAACAACGCCGGGCGCTGGGCCAGGCTGCGGTCGGCGGCCAACAGGCGATCAGCGCAGAGCAGGCCCTCGTCGGCGTAATGGTGGGGTTTGCGGCAAGAGCCGTGCAGCAACTGGCGGATACGGCTGTGCAGGATGAAGTCCGGGGCCTGGGCGCCTGGGTACAACAGATGCGGGGCCCATTGGGCGATGCCGGCGCCACCCTCGATCAGCAGGTCATAACGGATGGGCACGTCCTGGGGCAGCGGCGTGGCCAGCGACACATCAATCAGGTGGATAAACGCCGCGCGGCCCACGGCAATGACCTGGCAGCGTGTGGCGTCGAGGTCGATATCCAGGGACTGTTCGCCCTCGTCCTGACTGAACTGCAACCGCAAGGTCAATGCCAGCGCGCGACTGCCCACCAGCCACAACACCAGGCGACCCGGCTCCAGGCGACGCAATAGGGGGCCGGCGAGGACGGAGGGCAATGTGTCGGGTTGCAGCATGAAAACACGGCTCTGTGCGGGATTGGACTGGGTAGGTTAACGCAGTGGATGTCGGTGTTTTGTCAAAGCAGGCTCACTGTGGCAAGCGGATACATGTGTTCACCAATCTTACGGTCATTGGCTGATACCCGCTGCTAGCCTCGACATGTACTTATTGTTCAAAGGCGCAAAGGAATGCTTCGTCAGCCAGACTCTCATTTGTTACGCCGTGGCCGGTACTCGGAGCCAGGCCGATCCTATCTGATAACCGCCGTCGTGTATGGGCGACGGCCATTGTTCCGTGATCTGCGCCTGGGCCGATTGTTGGTGGCCGAGCTTAAGCGTACCCATGACTCAGGCCAGGTCAACTCGCTGGCCTGGGTCATTATGCCGGATCACCTTCATTGGCTGTTTGAGCTGCAAGAGGTGGGGTTGGCGCAAGTCATGGGGCGGACCAAGTCCCGGAGCACGCTGACGATAAACCGTGCTCGCGGTACCACGGGGCCGTTTTGGCAGCGTGGTTATCATGACCGTGCGGTGAGGGCTGAAGAGGACCACCGGAAAATCGCTCGCTATATTATTGCCAATCCGCTGAGGGCAGGGCTGGTGGAGCATATCGGTGACTACCCATTATGGGATGCGGTCTGGCTCTGAGTTTTGTGATGTGGTTGTGGCGAGCGGGCTTGCCCGCGCTGGGCTGCGCAGCAGCCCCAAAACCGGGCGCTATGGTATGTCTGACACACCGCAGAGGTCTGAAGGGGGCCGCTGCGCAGCCCAGCGCGGGCAAGCCCGCTCGCCACAGAGGTAGGCACAGTGGGCCGCGCGGTCAGCATGGGGGCTGCGTGACCTTGGGGACGGTAAAGCGGAATTCACTGCCACGCCCCAGCTCGCTTTCGGCTTCGATCCGCCCGCCGTGGGCCTTGACGATGCCCTGGGTTATGTACAGCCCAAGGCCGCTGCCCGTGGGGTTGTTTTCGGTCAGGGTCCAGTAGCGATCAAACACGTGGGGCAGTTGGTCAGGGGCAATGCCTTCGCCGGAGTCGCGCACCGCAAACACAATCTCCTCGCCATTGCTCATCGCCGAAATCCCGATCTTGCCCTGGCGCGGGGTGAACTTGATGGCGTTGCCGATCAGGTTCGACAGTACCTGGAACAAACGCTCCGGGTCGGCGTTGATCTGCAGGCCGGGTTCGGCGTTGAACGACAGGTCAACCCCCTTTTCCTGGGCCAGGGGCGCCAGCAGCGCATAGGCTTCTTCGAGGATCTGGCTGACGTCCAGGGGCACCGGCTTGACGGTATAGCGGCCCGCCTCGATCTTTGAGGTGTCGAGTAAATCCTCCAGCAATACATTCATGCGCGCGGCGGCCTGCTGCATGGTGTCGATGGCCGAGGAAATTCGCCGCGAGGTGTGGGTACCATCAGAGCTGAACGCCTTTTGCATCATGCCGCACAGCATTGAAATCACGGTCATCGGGTTGCGCAGGTCATGGGACACCACCGCCACCAGTTCATCCCGGGCGTGCACCGCTTGTTGTTCGCGCAGGACCTGGCGGGCCAGGTCGTTTTCCAGGGCCGAACGGCGCAGGTCGTTGGCGGCGAAACGGTCGCCAGAGCTCCACTTGGTGGAGATGCCAGCCATTTCCACCTTCCAGATTTCAAACGAGGTGCGTGGGCGAAGGCGCAGGCCCGCGTCGGATTTTTCCAGGGCCAGCGGTTTCTGCGGGTCGCCGCTCCACTGGATGTTCTCTTTGACTTCCGGGCGGAACCACAGCACGCCGTTGTCCACCGGCTTGGGCAGGCTCATGGCCAGGACGCCACTGGCCACTGGCTGATAGTCGGCTGCGGGCGGGTAGACCGCTGACAGGTGGTGGCTGGCAAACACCGGTTGCCCGGTGTCCTGCAGCCATTTGTGTAAGGCGCGGATCTGCGCCGGTTCCGGGCAGTTGCCATAGCGATGCAGTTGCTGGCCCTCAATGATCGCCACGCCACCGGCCAGGACCAGGTCCATCAACACCTGCGGGCATTGGGCCAGGCCGTCGAACACCGTGTCCGCTGACGCGCTCATTGCCTGGTTGAGTGTGTCCAGGGCCTCGACTTTTTCTTCACGCTGGCGGCTGATATCCAGGGCCTCCATGGCGCTGATCTGCAACGACAGCACCTGGCCGATGGTCTGGCAGGTGGTGCGCAGGTCGTTGGGCACGTGCAGCGGCTCGCGGTTGCCGCAACTGATCAACCCCCACAATTTGTCGCCTTTCATCAGCGAGATGCTCATGGACGACAGCACGCCCATGTTCTTCATGTACTGGCAGTGGATCGGCGACACGCTGCGCAGGGTGGCGAAGCTCAAATCCAGCGGTTTCCCGGTGTCCGGGTGCAGCTTGGGTAGCAGCGGCACCGGCTCGTAGTCGGCATTGGGGATGATTCGCAGCCAGTTGGTGCGGTACAACTCGCGGGCCTGTTCCGGAATGTCGGACGCCGGGAAGAACAGGCCGTTGAACAGTTCCATGGACGGCGCGGACGCTTCGGCGATGACCTGGCCGTGGCCTTCCTCTTCGAAGCGATAAATCAGCACACGGTCATAGCCGGTCATGGCCTGGATTTCGCTCACGCTGATTTCGTACAAGGCTTGCAGGGTTTTCGCCGACTGCAAACGTTGCAACATCTTGCCCAGGTTGCTGGCGCGGCCGTTCACCGACTTGGGCTGGAAGTGCTCGTAGCGTGGCTCGAACTCCAGCACCAGCACGCCTTGATGGCGGTGCAGCAGGCCTTCGAACTCGCTCCCGTTGAGGGTGACATGCAGCGCCGGGGCGTCGATAAAGTTAAGTTGACTGGCGATCTGCTGCACCGTGCGCGCGTTATCCGCGCCCAACAGCGTATCCAGTGGCTGGCCAAGCAAGGTCTCAGGCGGGTGATTGAACAGGCTGGACACGTTGGTGCTGACTTGCACGATCTGCAGGTCCGGTTCGCGCAGGGTCAGCAGTGCGCCATGAGGCTGGATCGCGCCAGGGAAGCGGATCGGCTCGTCGGCACAGTTGGCCAGCAGTTCTTCAAAATCTTCGGGTTTCATAGCAGTACCTCCTGGCTGTCGAGCCATTGCTCAAAACAGCTGAATGTCGAGCAGGCCGCGTCCTCCGCCTGCTGCCGGCCGAGGTCGTCCAGCGGGACGTGGCCCAAGTAGTCGAGAAAGTCTTTCCAGCGCCGACCAGTCTCGGTGCCGTATATATCGAGAAAGGCGCCGCCGTTGCTGGCGTCCAGCGCCAGACGCCGGGCCATCTCCCGGCGCAGTACCTGGCCGCCGAGGGTCGCGCCTTCGAGCACATACAACACGCCCAGGCAGGCGGCCGGGGTGTCGAGGCGTGGCAGGCGAGGGCAGAGGGGCAGGGCGGCAATCGCCTGGCTGGTGAGGCCCAGGGCAATCAGGTCACTGTGGAGGGTAGGAGTTTTCACCCGCAGCGCCTGGTTGAATCCCACAGGAATCAAGGCGCAGTCGTACAGTCGTGATTCCAGCGGGTGGTAGAAACCGTAGTAAGCCTCAAACAAACGCCGATACCCGTCGGCATCCAACTGCGGGGAAAAGAATGGCAAGCGTTTTTCCAGGGCCACATGGAGCAGGGCTGTGCCTGCGCGCAAGGCTTCAAGCAGGGAGGGCGCCGCGACGTCATGGGCCTGTGGATGCATGCAGTAAGCTCGGACTGGTCGGCCAGGGCAAACCATGGCTGACGCGTGGGTGAAGGGCGGGCAACGATTCTGTTTGTCCCGTCGTCTCTATCTGAAAAGTTAGGTAAAAAATCTGACGTTGTTGTCAGAAAAATAACCCAATATTCAAAAACAGACCCCACACCTTATCGCGAAGTTCGATTGCCGCCGTGTTGTGACGCTATCAGTGCAGGGAGGTACCCTGCACCAATGCCGACTGCACACAGTCAAGCAGGCGCTCGGTGCTCCATGGCTTGGGCAGGAATTTCACCGTATTGCCCAGTTGCGCCGCCATCACCGTATTGCCCGAGGTCAGCACCACCGGCAAGGACGGCCAGCGATGGGCCACGACCTTGCTCAGGTCATACCCGTTGAGCAGGCCGGGCATCTGGATATCGCTGACAATCAGGTCTACCGGATCACTGGTCCGCTCCAGAAAAATCATCCCTTCATCGGCCGATGGGAACGAGGTCACCACCGCGCCGAACTCCTCCAGCACATCCACCATCAACGAGCGAATTATCTCGTCGTCTTCCAGTACCAATATCGATGGCTGAGCCATGATCCTTACTCCACCATCTGGGTTGAGTAAGGTGGAGTGGCAGGCCACGGGATAGGTTCTACTGAATATTTTTTATTCGATGGGTGGTCACTTGGGCGTGTCGCCAGCGTGGATAAAACGGCCGCTGCTTGCGAGCCGCGGGTGGGATAAGCCAGGATGTGGGCCACGTAACTTCACAGCAAGGGATGCGAGTGTGAAAGAACTGATTGGGGCGTTGATCGTCGTTGCCACCGTGTTGTTCGGGTGTACCGGGGTATTGGTCGCCGTCGCGCTTACCACCCAGAAAAGCCGCCTGGAAATACTCAAGACCTTGGGCGGCATGAGCCTTGGCCGCGACCGCTTTATCGGGATCGCCCAGTTGTGGGCCAACCTCTTCCAACGGGTGTTCGGGCAAACGTACCTCGCCCGGCGCCAACTGATCAGTATCCCGCTGTACACCTTGCTCGTGTCGCTGGTGTTTTTTGTGGTGTGGCTGCTGGATCTCTACCTGTTTAAAAATCCCGAGCACGTGTTCAATGTGCCGCCGCCGCCGAATGTGCTGCAAGCCATCAAGGACTTCTACGGCAAGGGGCTGCTGGTGGCGATGGTGATCGACTGCGTGACCATCCAGTTGACCAAATGGAGCATCAACGTGGGAGCGCGTCGCGGGTTTGGTTCGTGGCAGTTCCTGGGGTGCTTTTCGGCGACGATTGCCTTGGCCTACCTGTTGTTCAGTGTGGCGGTCTACTGGTTTCGCTGGTCGGACATGAACGAGCTGTACGCCATGTTGCCCGCTGACGAAGTGCGGCCGACGATCGCGTTCAACCCGTTGCGCAATGTGCTGTATTCGATCGCGCTGTTTCAGCCCGTGACGTTTATCTATGCCACCTCCGAAGGCTTTATCTCCAGTTATTTCATGCCCGAGCCGATCCTGTTTTACTGCGCGGCGACCGGAACCCTCTCGCTGCTCACCATCGGCGTGGTCTATCAATTCGCCCGAGGTGCGGAGCTGTTGCGACGGTTGTGCATGGGCTTTGTCAGCCACGTCGGCACGCCCCGGACCAACGCCATGAGTGTGGTGTTCATGATGCTGCTGGGGCTGGTGTTGGTGCCGTTGTGCCTGATGGCGCTTTATCTGGCTGTCTGAAGATTCGGCCTGTTCCGTCAGAAGCGTTCGTCCAGCAGGGCCGGCAAAGTCAGCTCTTTGACAAAGCTGGCCGATGACAGGCTCAAGGCCATGCGCACCACTTGCACCACGTCGTGTACCGGGATCAACTGCCCGTCGCCACGCTGCTCGGCCTCGAGGCGGGAGGTGCTCAATGGATCCTCGGTATTCAGGTAGCCCAGGTTCAGGCAGGTCACGCCCAGGCGCTGGTGCCGATAACCTTCACGCAAGGCATCGGCCATGCCGCGCAAGGCGAACTTCGACGCGCCGAACGTCACCTCCGGGCGCCCACTCTGTGGCAGGCCTGAGGTGGAGCCGGTAAAGATGATGCGTGGGTTGGGGCTTTTTAACAGCACGGGCAGCAGGCGCTTGATCAGCAGCAGGGGGGCAGTGATGTTGCAGCTGACAATGGCTTCCAACTGCGTGTCTTCATCCTTGAGGAAGCTGTAGGCCTCATCGAACGCCTGTTCTTCCCAGATACCCAGGTTATAGATCAGCGTATCCAGGCCGTCCTGTGCCACCGCCTGCTCGATGAGCTGCGCGGCTTGCGCCGGCTGGCCAAGGTCGGCTTCGACCCATGACACTTCGGCGCCGCTGCTGGATACCAAGCCTGTAGGACGGCTACGCGAGACCCCGATCAAGGTATCCCCCACGCCGCCCAAGCCTTCCATAAATGCCCTGCCCAAACCTTTGCTTGCACCGACCACCATGGTTCTCATTGATCTCTCCTTGAACTGACGCGCTGATGGAAAGTGCGCATGCAAACAGAGGGAGGGAGTGATGGCAATTGAATGGCTGTGTCCAAATGTTTTGCCAGACAGCGGGAGCGATTTGCCTTCAGTTGATTTAGAGTGATGGCTTTTTGCCATTTGTCCAGTCGACGCTAAGGAAGTAAAAATGAAACGGATCGAACGCGACTTCATCACCCTGTTCAATTGCCTGTGGTACCAGGATTTTCCGGTGGAGGTGGATGCCGTCACCAACCGTGCCGGGTGGACGATTCATGTGGGGCTGGTGATGCGCGAGTGCGCGAAATTGCTCGGCGCGCGTGCCTATTTCGAACAGGGCGGGCGTACCGATGCGGTCCTGAAATATCCCGACAAGAGCATCCTGTCCAACGTCGAATGGGAGTGGGTCCAGTCCCATAACGACAAAGTGGATGAAATCAGCAAACTGTTTAAAAACCATGAGCAGGCGGCGTTCTCCACCTTCGTGTCCTACAGCACCAAAAGCCATTTGCCCGAAGCCATCGAGAAGGCGTCCAAGCTCTGGGCCAAGGCCAGCACACCGCTGATTTTCTTTGTCGTAACCTTTGAGTCGGTAGGGCGCGACCGGCACTTCCTGGAACTGCAAACGCACTTTTTCAGCCGTGGCAAACATAAAAAAATCCGTTCACAGCCAGCCCTGCCTTGGCAGATCAACCGGGCACGCTTCAATAACGTGGACGAGGACAAGTAAACCGCAGGCATAATTGCCGCCTCTACCGCCTGAAGCCCGTGACCTGGAGCCCCTGATGAAACCCGCTGCCTTACTGACCCTGTTACTCACGGCCATGCTTTTCAACACGTCGGCGGTGGCAGCAGGTGATGCCGAGGCAGGCGGCCGGCTGTTCGCCAAGACCTGTGGCGGTTGTCACAGTGTCGGGCTGAACGCCCGTGGCGGCTTTGGGCCGCAGCTCAACGGGGTGATCGGGCGGCTGGCGGGCACCACGGCGGACTATCAGTATTCCGACGCGATGAAAAATTCGGGCGTGGTGTGGACGCGGGAAACCCTCGCGGCCTATATCGAGAACCCGAAAAAGGTGGTGAGTGGCACCCGCATGATTTTCTGGGGGATCAGTGATCAGCAGAAGATCGAGAATCTGCTGACCTATCTGGAGACCTTTCAGGCGCAATAGCGCGATACACCCAAATCCATTGCAGGAGCCGGCAAACCGGCTCCTGCAGGATTGGCAGCGATTTCAACTGCCTTGTGGTGTTTCCCCGCGTGCCAGTCGCGCATTGATATCGTCGATTACTGCCGGCAGGTCGACGATGGTGTCGATCAGGTAGTGCGGCCGTGACCCTTCAAACATCTGTGTAATACGCTCGCGTTCCTGCGCCAGTTCTTCGGCCGGCAGCGCCTTGTATTGCGCGTAGGTCCGTCCCAGTGCGTTGCCCGAGCAGGTCAGGGCGACTGTCCACATGCCGGCACTGCGTCCTTCCAGGATTCCCGGCCAGGTGTCATCGACCTTGACGCACGCCGCCACATCGCTGATGCCCAGGGCGATCACATTGGCCAGGGCCTGGGCCGGATGCGGGCGACCGTTGGGCACTTCGTCGGTGGCCACTACATGATCGGCCACATAGCCATTTTGCCGCGCCAACTCGACTACCTTGGCCATCACCACCGCCGGGTAGCCCGAGCACGAGCCGATCTTCAAACCCTTGGCGCGCAGGGTTTCAATCGCCTCCAGCGCACCGGGAATCACTGCCGAGTGCAGGGCTATTTTCTCGATCTGCAACGGCATGAAACGCTCGTACAGGGCGGTGACGTCTGCGTCGGTCGGCTGGCGGTTGAACACCGCACGATAGCGCTCGGCAATCTGCGGCTGATTGCACAGGGTGCGGATGTGATCCCACTTGCCCATGCCCATCGGCCCGCGGGCTTCCTCCAGGGACACGGCGACGCCGAACTCGGCAAAGGCCTCGACGAAAATCTGCGTGGGCGCAAACGAGCCGAAGTCGACGACGGTGCCGGCCCAGTCCAGGACCACGGCTTGCAACGTAGAAGGTTGTTGGTAATGCATGATCAATCTCCATTTTCGGGTATGAGCAGGCCGTCCCTCGATTCACGAGGTAAGCCGGTTGAGTGCAAAAGGGTGAAGCGAATCAGGTAGCCGGTATGGGGCTGGCCTCGAACAGTTCGGCGATCATCGGTCGGTTGCGCCGGATGCCCAGGCAACACAGGTGGTAGTCGATGGAAAACGGGTGGTCGACGAAGGTGATCGGTGTGGTGCCGGGCGTTTCGGCGTATTCCACCGCCGACACAAAGCCAATGCCGATACCCTTGGCGATGGCATGCACGATGGCTTCGCGGCTGTTGAGCTGCATCACGCAGTTGAGGTCCACCCCCAGGCGCTTGCAGCTTTCTTCCACCAGTTGCCGGGTGCGCGAGCTGCGTTCGCGCATGACCCAACGCTCCTGGCTGATCTGCTCGACGTGTACCTCTTTCTGCGCAGCCCAGGGATGGTCGTCGCGCACCACCGCAATAATCGGGTAACGCCGGTACAGCTGCGTATCGAAGCGTTGGTCAAACTCCGAGAGGGCCAGGATTGCCACGTCGATATCAAAATTGAACAGGCGGTCGAGGGTCTCCTTCTCCGGGGAAAACGAGGTCTCCAGCGTGATATCCGGGTGGCGCTGCATCAACTCGTACGTCAGGTTCATGGCAATGGGCGGCGAAACAGCGCCCAGGCGCAACATCCCGGTCTTGCGCTGCTTGAAGCTGTGCAGCAGTTGCATGGCCTCATCCTCCTGGCCGAACAGGCCCTGGGTGATCCCGTAGAGCGCATGGCCGGCCGAGCTCATCTCGATAAAGCGCCCACGGCGGTGGAACAACTCCACCGAGAACTGCTTTTCCAGGCCGTTGACCTGTTCGCTGACAGTCGGCTGGCCGACGCTCAAGTACTCGGCGGCGAGGGTGAAACTGCCGGTCTTCGCCACCGCATGAAAGGACCGTAGCCACTTGTGGTACTGGTACATAACGCATCCTGTTCCAGGGATCAGCCGAGCCGGGTCATCAACGGCGGATAAACAGGGCCACCACCGCGCTGCACAGGCAGGCCGAGGTGACGACGATGAAGATCAGCGACGTATTGCCGGTACTGTCGAGCATACTGCCGATCAGCGGTTCTGCCAGGCCGGCGAACAGATAAGACGAGAAGTTCATCACACCCGTGGCCGTGCCTGCGCGCTTGGCACCCACCAGGTCCGGGCACAAAGCCCAGAAGCTGGACGCCGGGCCGTAGACAAAGAACCCGCAGAGAAACAGCGCCACCAGGCCGATCGCGCTATGGGGTGGCAGGCTCCACATCCACAGGCTGGTCGCGGCGCCGAGGAACATATAGAGCATGATCGCCAGGTAGCGCTTGGAGCCGAACAGCTTGTCCGACACCCAGCCATTGCTCAGGGCGCCGACGGCCATGCCCACCGGCAGGGCGACGGTGATCCACTTTGGATCGATCATGCTGTCGCCGCTTTTCCAGTTGGCGCCGAGGAAATGCACCGGCACCCACACGATCAGGCCGTAGCGCGCAGCGTTCTGGAAACCCAGGGACACGGCGGCAATGATCAGGCGCGCGTTTTTCAGCACTGCCTTGTAGCGCTGGGCCGAGGTTTCCTCTTCGCCGTGGGCCACTTCATGGCCCTTGTCCTCGGCGTTGGCCACGCCGGTATCGGCCAGGGGTTCGAAGCCCAGGTCCTGTGGGCGCTCACGGGCCACCAGGTAAAACAGGATACCCCCGGCCAACATCAACAGGACCGGCAGGCGGAAGATCCAGCGCCATTCCAGTTGCAGCACCTCCAACACCACGATGGAGGTCACATAGGACAGCACCGACGCGCAGCCGGCGGCGAACACGTAGAAGCCATAGACCCGGCCGCGCTCGCTGGCGCTCCACCAGTTGGAGATCAAGCGACTACCCGGCGCCCAGCCCAGGGCCTGGAAGTAACCGTTGATGCCCCACGGCAGGATCAACCCGGCAAAACCACTGGCAAAACTGGTGACCCAGTTGGCGCCACAGGACAGCACCGCGCCCAGGGTCATAATGCGCCGTCCGCCGAACTTATCGGCCAGGTTGCCGTTGATCGCCTGGCCGATGGCATAGGACCAGAGCATGGCGGCCGAGATCCAGCCCAGCACTTCCTTGGTCAGGCCGAACTCGGCCTGGATTCCCGGGATGGCGAAGCCGAAGGTCTGGCGCCCAGTGTAGAAAAACAGGTAACAAAACATCGCCGCGAGCAGCATGCGCCACTGGGCAAAACGGAACGACGCCGAGCGAACGGCAGGGGCAGGCAGGGTTTGTGCACGATTCATGATGTTTTCCTTATTGTTATTCGCCCCCGAAGCCGCAGCGACGGGGTGGCACCCTTTACAGGTGCAAGAGGAAAGACTGAATTGCGTTGAGCCTAGGCGGCTTTCGAACCGATAAAGTTTTTGCCGCGTGCACCTTGCAGGGCGAAGCGGATCATCGCGGCGGCCTCGGTGGGCGTGACGCCGTAATCGGCAAACTCGGTTTTTACCTCCAGGCTATGCAGGAAGTTGCGCAATCGGGTCTGGGCTTTGTCCAGGTCATCACCGAACACCCGTTGCAGGGTGCGATCCCGCGCCGCGTCATGTCCCCACGCCAAGCCAAGGACCAGCGGCAAGGTAAAGGAGCAGGCGATGCCATGGGGCAGGCCGTGGTGCAGGGTCATCTCGTAGGAAATGGAGTGGGCTAGCGCAGTCTTGGTATTGGAAAACGCCAGGCCGGCCTTGAGCGCGGCCAAGGCCATGCGCGAGCGCAACTCCTGATTACCGAGGTCGCGCCGCAGCGGTGGCAGGCATTCCAGGATGTCCTCGATGGCCGATACCGCGAACGTGTCCGAAATCGGATTGGCATTGATGTTCCAGATCGCCTCCAGCGCGTGGGACAAGGCGTCCAGCCCCGTCGACACCGTGACCCCGGCCGGTACGGTCAGCATCAATTGTGGGTCGACAATCGCCACCTTCGGCCAGGTGCAATCCAGGTGCAGGGAATACTTCTTGTGGCTGGCCGAATCCCAGATTGTCGCCCAGGGCGTCACCTCACTGCCGGTGCCCGCCGTGGTCGGCGCAGCGATCAAGGTCTTGCAGTGCGCCGGCACAAACGGCTGGCCGGTCGCCAACAATGCCAGTAATTCATCGAACTGCCCGGACTCAGTGCCGACAATCAGCGCCTTGGCCGTATCAATCGCACTGCCGCCACCGACGGCCAGCACCACATCGCAATCCCCGGCTTGCAGCCAGAAGCGCTCGTAGGTTTCACGCAATTGCGCGACATCGGGATTGGGCTGCACATCCTCGACGACATACACCAGACGCTCGCCCAGCAATCCCTGGATCCGCTCGACCAAGCCCAGGCCACGGGCCTCCGGGAAGGTGACGAGGGCGACGGTCTGCTGCGCAGTGATACTGGCCAGGTCTTGCAGGCAGCCCCAGCCGAAGCGGGTGTCTACCGGGTTATGGAATCGGGCAGTCATGGCGTGTTCCTGGTTTTTGTTGTTGGAAGTGGCGCCAATAGTCGGGGAGGGTGGGGGAGAGCTCAAATCGATAGATTGGGGGGATGGATTGGCTGGGCCGATAGTGGGAATTAAATGGTTTCCCTGAAAGGTTGCGACAGATGTCGTTGCGGGTGAAATGCGGGGTTTGTGCCTGAACTGATTGAACGGGTTTTCAGCGCTCGTCGCCTGGATCGCTATCACCGCGCCATTTATGTCGGTTGCTCTGGGGGATTTCTCTAGCGTGCAGGTTTGGTGGCTTGTCAATCGTCGCAAGCCAAGTAAATGGATGCGTTTCTTGGAAAAGACTGTGATGTGAGCTTTTCAATTTCATCTATCTGTTGGTGTGTAAGTAGGTAGTCATAGATGCATTCGTTCTCGGTTTTCCAGCCCATGATGGGCAGCAAATCCTTGGCTTGCAGGCGGAGCGGGATTTCAATCGAAACATCGTCGGATCCTACGGGGACTACATAGATCAAATGTTTCATGGCGTTATTCTCCGTTTGTCCTCTGGGCCTTTGGTGCGTGCACCAGTGATAGGGTCGAACTCTCCCAGATGCCTCCCTCGTTTGTTATATTTTTCCACCTTTCCTCGTTCAAAGTCCCACTCATAAAGATAGCCGTCCGCATCTTTCCAGCGAGGTCTAAGCCCTCCTCCGCCGTTTATCAGTGTTTTACTTTGTGCGCGGACTGCTTTTGGGAATGCAGTCAGATATTTTGGTTTTGGGTGGTATTTGTGGTCTCCCGCACGAACACTCACCACTACATAAAGCGGCCTGAGACCCGACTCTATCGGAAACACCAAAATAAAATCCCGATACTCCGGCGGGTATATCGGGTTCACCAGAATCTGCCGGGCTCGCTCCGTCGGCGGATAAATCCATATCACCGGTGCTTGTGGCGCAGCTTCCAATGCGGGGATGCCGAGGGTATCGCCAGGATCAGTGGCGGGCGTCCAGATCAACTCAACGCCATCACCCAGATCTGCCACAAACTGATCGCCACGGCTCTGTGGTTGCACCACATCAATCATCTGCCAATCGGTATGGTTACCGGTGTAAAACCCATAGCCCTGAAGTGTTCCGTCCTCGCGCTGCTCGATGTGCAAACGCATCTGCGAACGCGCCTGTTGCAGCGAGCGCAGTTGCTCATCGCTATACAGCGCGCTGTCAGCCAACGCCGATGGCCATGCCAACGCCACCAGACCTGCCAGCAGCCCACCGGCCGTGGTGCCAACAGCGGTGGCGGCTGATTCCACGACCGCAGAACGCAACGCCAGCTGACCCAAGCCGACGGGCAGCGCACTGCCACTGATCTTGCGCAGGGCCACTTCGCCCTGGCTGTCCACCTCGCGCCCACCCAGCAGGCTGAAGTGTCCGTATTCGCTGATCAACTCCAGAGGTACATAGCCGGTGGGGTTGGAGTAGCGAACGATGCCGTCGGGCAGTTGGCAGGGTTTGGTAAAGACGCAGCCGGGTCGTTTTACAGGTGTCGGTATCGAGGCGGGTACTGGGCCGAGCAAGTCGATAGGCGCAGGACAGGGCGCTCGCGACGGTTTTGGCGTCAGAATCCGCTGTTTCAGCTGTTCCTCTTCGGTGATGGGATATGCGCGCTCTGGCATGACGGGATCACTTCCTTGTGCGAGGGAGTGAGCCTATGGGAGAGCATTGGTGCTGGATATGGGGGGTGTTCGATGGTGTATGTGGGAAAAGTTATCTACTAATGACAGGAACTGCTCGTCGGTATGACTCTGGCTGAGTGCAGTATTCAGATGGAAGGCAGTGGGGCGTATATCGGGTATACATCACCAACTCGACGATACCTGTTGAACCTGAACGGAGTAACGATCATGAACTACGACGACCAACTGATTGAAGATACCGGGAAAAGGGGACGGACCTATTTTCAAACAAGTCCGTCCCCTTTTACTGCTGGGGCTTTGGGGCGCTAATCAGCGCAAATTCCTGCCACCTTCACCCCCTCTGTTCGAACCGCCGCCGCTTCAGGAACAACCCCACCCCCAGTGCAACGGCAAAGATCGACAGCAGCCCCAGGTCAAACCCAAACAAACGGATTTGGCTTGCAGCCACGCAGCCGACCGCTCCGATCGCTACCAGCAGCCCCCCTAGCCATTTGCGAAGTGGGTACGGCTTCAGAAACCGATCGAGCAGAAAGAACAGCACCAGGGCAATGACCAACTGGGTTATGTCAGACATGTGTTTCTCCCATCAGGTCTTGATGATCAGTGTCGAGGCGCTACGTTGTGGGCCGATGCCGCCATTCACCTGCGCCTCGATGCTGACCAGTATGTCGCCTGCATGATAGGTGGGCAGGGTTTCATTCACATACATGCGCACACCGGCGCCGACAGGGGCACCCACGTAGGGGGAGGCTATATAAGAGGTGGCGCCAGCGAAGGCCGAGGCCGCGAGGTTAGCGATCTTGGTGCGTTGGGCATTGAGAACATCGCCCTGTTGCCGGGTCAGCGGCTTGGAGATGCCGATCATCATCAGGCACGGCAGGTTCTTGGCCAGCATCTTGTCGTACACCTCGACGACCTTGCGGTTGACCTCATAGTGGGCGCTTTTCGCTTCACCAAAATGCAGCTCGCCCAGGCGTCCGCGCTCGCTGTCGGTGAGGGTGATCTGCGAGACGTTGAACACGATCCCGTGATTGCCCATGTATTGGAAAGTCCCTTCGAACTTCATTGCACGCATCCTTTCGAGCCAAAGGTGGGGATTGTCTAGAAGGCGCGCGCTGGATTCAAATCATTTCACCTGCCTGGCAAGGTGCGTTGCCCGCCGTAAGGTGCTGATTGCATGAGCAGGGGGCATCTGTGATCCGGTGAGCCGGAACAAATCGGTATGGTTGACCGAGGAAGGACTGGAGCGCTGGGTGAGAGAGTTGCTGTAGACGGGTAGTTCGATGGTGCCGGGGTGGGCGCTATCGCAGGCAAGCCAGCTCCCACATTTGATGGCGTACAGCCGCTGAATCACACGGCTTGCGGTAAAAAGACCTTGGTTTTTACCGGCCGATCAACCCAGCAGGTGTTTGGAAATCAGCCTGGAGATTTCCACCATCGAGGTCTTGCCCGTGAACTCGAACTTCACTTTGCCCAATGACGAGAAGTAGATCTCCAACTCCGAATCCAGGTCGAACGTGCCGGAGGTTTCCACCGAGTACGCGACAATGTTTTTGTACGGCAGGGACGTGAAGTCCTTCTTGCTGCCGGTGATGCCTTGCACGTTTACGGCGATGATGCGCTTGGTGGTAAACACTACGCCGTCGCGCATGGCTTTGTAGGCATCTACTACCTGTTCGTCATCGAGCAGCAGGGATGCAACGCGTTCGGCGTATTCATTGTTTTGCTTGAGCTTGAAGAAGCCTTTGTTGTTGAAGTCGATCATTGGGCGGTCCTTGTGGTGGGGCAGGGAGGGTGCGTTACAAGATGGCCTTGAGGTAGTCCATAAGTGCGTCGAGCGGGGTCTTTAGTTCCTCCAGCGTCGAGGCTTGCTGGACTTCAGCCGCCAGCTTTTGCAGCTCACGGCCCATGACCGTGTTGGCACCCCCCAACGTCTCCAGGGCCAACTTCATGCATTCATCCAACTTGCGTTGGATAGTTGTCAGGTCGCCAGTGCGCACCAACAACCCAAACACCTCCCGCTCATACCCATCCATGACCAGATCGTCGCGCAGGATCGGGCTGCCATCTTCCGTCTCATGCACCAGTTTGAGGGCGAACAGAGCAACGGCTTCGAGTGTCAATTCCATGGTCCTGGTACCTCTACTGTCTGGTGCGGTGGGCGATGATCACTTTTCTACAGGCGAAAAAAAAGACCTTGAATTTCAAGGTCTTTTTTTAAGATGGTGCCCGAGGGAGACTGTAGGGATCCATATAAATCAAGGCTTGTGGGGTGATTATACATTCAGGGATACAAGGAGGGATACAGACTGATGCGTCCTGCCCTTGCCATCAAGATACCCTACTGCTTTGAGCGCGCAAGCTTATACGTGACTAAAGCGGTACTAAACATGGCGATAGAAATCAGTGAGCAAGCAAGAAAAACACCCTTGATACTCAATAAGAATTCAGACGTGCCTTCCAATTTTGGCGTGTTCCTTTTCGTTCGTTCTATGGCGGTCATACGAAGCCTCTCCGCCATTTCGACCTTCATTGCTCCGTAGGCAGAACGTCTAATGTTCTCTTCAACTCTGCCGAAGGGAGCGTCCTGCAAAGCGTCCTTATAGAAAGTGACTGCATCATTGCAGTAGTAATCCCTGTTGGGGTCACCGCTTTTTTGAGCATCAATGCATATCTCGATGTAGTCCAGGACACGCTTGTCGAGGTTTTCCTTATGTAGCAGTTGGTATTCACTAAAGAAATCGTCTGCTTTTTTCCTGTAGTCAACTACTGAAAAGGTGAGGTAGGCACAGTAAGACCCCATAAGAAGCGATCCAACCAGTGCCATCAGCAGAACCCTGGTCCAAGCGCGAGTAGCCGCTTTTTGGGCAATTGATCTTGCAAGGCTGACACCTTCGGTTAGGGTTTCAGTCATTTCTTTGATGCTGCCCATCGATCTCTCCCTTTTTGGATGGTAGCTAATGCTTATCCACCTGATACCTGTAAAGCATGATTAGCAGGAGCGTATCGGCCGATCGTTTTGGTACTTGATTCGAATGAAAGAGGAAGAAAATGAGCCTCTGGCCTTGGGAACATCGCCGGGGACCCTGTGGCTTTGAAGATGATACGGGGTCAGAAACCCGCGGGATCATGGTAGCGGCAGCCGCACCAGGTTACTGAAATTTCAACGTTGAAATTGAAAGGATCTTGAAGAGAAAAGGGCATCCTTACCAGATCTGTAACGGTCATGGGTTTCGTTCAGGATAGTGAACGATAGTCCTGGTCAACTCGGTCAACCAGTCAACTAACTTTGGAGCCCAGCCACTAACGAGATCCGGCGGGTTCTATGCCCCGTACCTAGAAGAATTCTCCAGGGTCCCCACCATCGAACCCAAGCCAAGAGCATGATCCACCTCGCTTCGCTGAAGGAGCAATACCACAGGGGCTAGGGGGCAGCCCTAATAAAAGCGTGTTACCGGTGTTACGCGTGTTACATGAGTATATAACCATATGATTTTAATAGGTTTATGTGGCGTTACACAGCTGGGTCTGGTTTGCCGATATGCGTGTTACATGGCGAAGAGGTGTTACATCAATTAATGCCTTGGCAGGAGCTGTTTGTGATGATTGCGGCGGGTGCCATCTCGACCGAGGGGCTTCGTTTAGAAGGGCAGCTACCGGCCAGAAGCAGTCATTCAATGCTCTACAAAATCAGGGGCGCTTCAGTCTCCGAGATCGTAAAGCCAAAAAAATGATTTCAATAACCTATGAATGGTAGAGATAATGAAATAACAAAATCAGCCAAACACAGCGATTTATCATGACTAAACAGGTGGCACCCCAACAAGATCATTTCGACAGCGACGCTTTGCTTACCATAAGAGAAAGCGTGAGAGCCTTTCAAAAACTCGACTTGACATATATCGCGGCCGTTGGAGCAATAGTTACTGCTTTCAAGCTCAGCAGCAGCGACATCATCGAAATGACAGCACAACTTTGGATCGCGGTTCTAGCTGTCCTTGTCTTACTTGCATATGACACCATCTTAGAGAAAGTCATATTCTTGGACTGGATCGCCTCCCAACAACAAAGCGGTAAAAGACTTTCAAGCAAAACAATTATAGGAGCCATCTCGGTACAGCCAGTAATTCATTTAGTGTTTATCTCTACCTTAGTAGCTGGTGGCTTAGGCTACGCTCTAGGTTCCAACAGCAGGATGCAAATCTACAAAGGTGAAGCCGCTATTCAAGTCGCCGTCGAACATTTCCTTATAAAAGAAAAGCACCTACCGAAGAGCATTGAAGAACTTGAGAGCAAGTCCCCATACATAACGAAATATTTTGATCTGATAGGCCGATCAGAAATTCTAATCGAAAGTTCTACTGACGCTGTAGAAAAATATCGCATAACGTTTCCTGGAAGTGATGGCAAGATTGGCACACCCGATGATGAAATAGTTACTGATGCGATTAATCTTACAAAGATGTACGAAGAGATGAGGTCGAGTAAAAAAGGAGATTGAGCCGCCAGCCACGGCAATGGAGATGGTCGTAGTCAGCACCAATTTACAACCCAATTGCGGAACACATCCAAAAAGATGCGGGACACTTTACTTTTTTGCGGACATAAAAATCCCTTAGATCATTGAACTACGGGGTTTTAAGAGTGGAAGCCGACGTTGGAATCGAACCGGCATAGGTGGATTTGAAATCCCCGAACATCCCATCACCTGCTGTCAGCTTCGGGTCGGTTGCAGCCCGTAGCAACAGGCAACAACCGGCCAAAAGCGGACATCCCTCCTGGTTCGCTTTGTCCCCATAACTGGCCCTCATAGAACGCAGCAAGCGTGACTGGGACGTTTTGAGGGCTGCAAGGTATGTTGCACTATTTTAAATATGCTTTCGTGTGTGTGATATCTTCAAATGTTGAGATTATGTGCTCGCAAAGTAGTGCTATTAAGTTGTAGCGCGCCGTAAGAGTCTCGGAGGAAAATCGCCTTCCAACACTTGCAGCGGTTTCCCGCCCATGAGCTATGGCGTTGCGATGTTCTCGTAACTCGCTGAGGTGAAAAACTGCTACTCCGGCAGGGAGCGGGGAACCGGCTAGGTGGAAAATTTTCCAAATATGCTCTAATTGATCGAAAGCTATATTGGTTCCTGTGGCAGGAAAAATCGAATCATCAATTTTGGCAGCATCTTGTGAATGAAAGGCTTCAATGATGGACGTTTTTTTGCTCCAAAAGGTTTTGTCGCTACATGCAATTAAAGATTTAAAATTTGCGTCCAATGTTACTGCTAAATAAAATATCTTTAGTTCATGGTTTTTAACGACTTCTGTTTTGAGGTGAGTAAGAAATTCAGAAACAATTGAGGTTGCGGTATATTCTAATGCAGCATATAGCAATATGAAGACTAATCCTTTTTGCGTTTTTACCGCTTCCGCCACTTCGCTCTTGTCTTCGATCATTTTGATAGTATTGATTAGCGCAAAGGCTTGGCTAAGTCGGTCCGTCGCACCATTGCGCGTAGCCTCAAACATCGTCGCTGAATCTCTCGTAGCAGTATTGAACTCGTTTAAGTACCCTAACTCTAGAGTTGCTGGCCTCGGAAGTTAAAGCTGTAAGTTCATCATCATTCATGAAGGTGCTTGGGTCGCTTTGTGAGATGTCCTTGCCTTCGTCGATTGCCTGCGCCGCTCCGACTGCCACAGCTTCGTAAAGATTCACAGGGGTGAGCTTTCTGTTTCCGCGCCTAATGCCTTCGGGTAAAAGCTTTGAAAGCTCACTGAAGGTCTTCTCGAACAGCTTGCGATTCTTTTTGTAATTAAAGTTTTTTGATGATTCTGACATGTAGTCATTTAGGAAGCCGACCACGCTATGGTCAAAATTTTCCTTATTATGAAAATATGCAAAGAATCGCAGTGCCAGCTCTCCATAAGTTCCGTCATTTTCTTTTGAGGTAGGAACGTTGACAACGGTTCGGAAATCTTCGTTTTCGGAAAGCTCGCTAAGAAAGTCATTAAACTGGCCTCTGAAGACGCATGTTCTGATCTCTTGATCAGTTAATTTTATTCCTCCTGTATTCAGGCGTTCAAAAAGATCAAATCTTACTTTTAGGTCGCTTTTATCACTGAGCGTGGTAACTTTTAGAGGGCGAAGCGAAAACTTTAATCGCAGAGTTTGAGGAAGGTCGTTGAATCGAAGGCCATTGAACTTTGAGAGCACTTCGAGTCCCTGTAAGCGCAGGCCACTGGGGAATCCAAATTTTTCAAGTTGTTCATCGGTGCCTGAGAAATGTATAAGGGTGCTAAGTCGTTGCACACCATCAATTAGCTCCCAAGTACCATCTTTGTTGGCTGCCATGAATAGACTTGGGACTGGAATTCCGAGAAATACAGACTCAATCAGTTTAGATTGATTCGCTGCAGGCCAACGAAATTGGCGCTGATAGGCCGGAGCAATGTTTATAATGTCTTGCTCAGCCATTGAGGCGAGCTCTTTTACAGAGATATCAAACGTATCAAAGTCAACTTTTCGCCTTTCTTTCTCGAGCTGCTCTAGATGGTCGGTCATGTTATTACCTGGGGACTACGTAGGAATGGTCTGCTTTCTGCGACAATTCAGAGATAGCGCACGCGCGTGCTGGGTACTTTCATCGTTTGGCAATGCTGGTGTCAAGGTGACATTCTGGAAAATCCCAGCAATAGATGATAGCTGCTGATACAAAATTGGCGCGACGCATGTGATGCGTCGTCAGTAGGCGATCCGTGGCATACGTTCCTCGGCATCCTAGTAGGGCCGTTTGGTGATCTGCGATGGGCTCGTTCGTGTCGAGCGTTCAAAACTGGACGATTTATTGAGAGACATAGAGTCGGATTGGCCCATCCTTGAACGGCGGCTTCTGGCCGATTTCTGCCTGTCACGAGGGGCAGAAATCGGCCGATTCTGTTGAAAAAGTCGGTTCTTCCAGCCTGCCGTAATATTGACCGCTGAAAACGCCTTTCTTGCGCGCAGCTACGCGAAATCCGAGCCCGAGATCCCTCTACTCAAAGTAAAGATTTCAATCTCAAGCGCGTACTTTTCTGCCGTGGAAACCATAGCCGACTTTTTCAACAGAATCGGCCAGAAGCAGCCCTTCGCTGTCATACGTTCATACTAATGATGGATTGGGTACATTTCCCCAGTGCATTACATTGCGGAGCCTTCAAGATACTTCGTATCCCTTTGTACCAATTTTGTACAAACTGGCCCTTGCACCTTGTAGCTGCTAGCCTCAAATTGCCCCTCCTAATCCCTTTAGATCCGTTAACCTGCTGCCGAGTCAGAAGGCGCCGTTCTGGTCAGTTAGGGCCATGACCGCCCTCAGCACTTAACACGACTCGACGACTCGAGTAGTCTGTAGCAGAGTGCTATCATGATTTTTTGGCAAATAGTCAAGCAGTTAAATAAGGAGGTTTAATTGAAAGAGTTCACTAGTCCATTCTCTAGCATTCCACTAGGTCTTTCTCCTGAGCGACATTTCTCAGAAGCTTTGACAAGATGGAATTACTTCCCGAATCAGAAAGATTCAGCCAGCGAACTGCCTCCTTGTTTTACAACAAGGCGTTTTACGCCAGAAATCGCCGAGGAGCTCTCAAAACTTCCTATTCAGGATGCTCGAAGACAGCACTGGTTCGATCTTGTTGAATACCGCGTAACTAGATACAATAATATCTCCCGAACTCTAGCTCTATTACACCCACTTTCTTATGCAAGATTGCATGCGAGAATTATGGCCAGCTACGAGGAAATAGCGGGATTGACGTCCAGCAACCAAAGCGCCATTAAAATAGAAGAGCATATTGATGGACGAATCATCATCATGAACTATGAAAGTCATGATGATCGCACCAGTGCCGCTCTTGAAGGAACTTTTGGGAAACGATTTCGCGCCCACACAGATATTTCTAACTGCTTTGGCTCCGTTTATACGCACTCCCTGGAATGGGCCATACAAGGATACGAAGAAGCAAAGAATAATCTTTTTGCAAAACCGAAACATTGGAGCAGTCTTCTAGACGCTGCATTCAGGAACACAAAAAGAAACGAAACCTCTGGCCTTCCTATTGGGCCAGCAGCCTCCAATATAGCCGTAGAGATAATTTTGTGTCGAATTGACAAGGTGCTTGAAGGGCATAATTTTATCTTTACACGATATATAGATGACTACACAGCATACTGCGAAACCCATGACGAAGCACAAAATTTCATCCGATTACTGGGGCAAGAGCTCGCCAGCTATAGACTATCCCTAAACTTAAATAAAACCACCATTAAAGAGCTGCCCGAACCCTTACAAGACCCATGGACCTCTTTGCTTAACAATGCTCTACCGAAGCGTACAGATAGCGAAGGAATACTTACACTGAGCACTAGCGAGGCAATCAACTTTCTTGACTTTGCCGTCCACCTTAACAAAGAAACTCCAGATGGCAGCGTGCTCAGATATGCTATCGGCGCTATAGCTTCTCGAGGAACTAGTGACGCCGCGATTGCAATTTTTAACTATACTTTAAATCTTGCATGGCACTTCCCAGCCTTACTTCCACTACTTGAAAAAATTGATGCTCGCTCAGATGCATACGATGTAGATGCAACACATGACAAACTTAACAAGATCATTAAAATAAATGCCTTGCATAGACGCTCGGACGGAATGTGTTGGGCGCTTTATTATTTGAAGCAGTTAAATCGCGAGCCTGGCGAAGATGAAATCAAGGAGGTGATCAAATCAAAGGACTGCGCAGCGATTACCATGCTATGCAAATTCAACAACTCTATCGCTCTCGCCAAAGATTATGCACTTAGAGTTATCGAAAACGCAACCCTTTATGAACTAGATCAAAATTGGCTATTGCTTTACGAACTATTCTTACATAATCACATTAACAACCCCTACCAAACTGAAAGCACATTCGATGTCTTAAAAAAATACGATGTATCCTTTTTTTATCCTGCTGACAGAACAAGTCACGCAGAACAATTCTGCCACGTCCTTTCAAACCCGTTCCAAATTCCCGGTCAAACGGTGCCTTTCAATCAGTGGATGCAAAGACGTGTAGCACCACTACCTCCTCCTAAACCTCCATCTCTTTTTGGATGATGACTACAAAGGGATCGCCCTGACACAGCTTAATTGACTGCCTCTCAAGACTGCCTTTCAATATGATGGTTAGTTGCTGGAGGGCATCGAAACCTGTTTTGTGATTCGCTGGAATGAGAGCTTTTTTACTAGCAGTCTGGATGAAAAAAGATGCACCATCAATTTTTAAATTTATGATATGGAATCACAATGCGCATGCAAAATCAGGGATATTTTAAGTTGATTGAATTCGCGAAAAATTACAGGCCATCCAATATCATCATATTAAGAAAAAGGCACTTTGTTGGAGAGGTCGGACAGTGCCGGTACTGTGGGGGGCTGGAACCAGAAGTGAAGTTCAGCAAAGTGGCGCATTCTTTGCCTGAGCTTATAGGGAATAAGCTGCTTTTCTCTAGAGATGAATGTAATACGTGCAACGAATACTTTGATAAGCATTTAGAAAATCATCTCGCTAATTTTCTGGGGATTTCAAGGACTACTGCTAGAGTCGATAGTAAAAAAGGTACGCCAAAGTTTAAATCCAACTCTGGCGAGCGCGTGGAAATGATCGGGAATAGCCTAGTCATTCTAGAAACTCAGGACTCTAACTTGACTGCGCTTGACGAGGGGGCAGGGTTGCTCACTATAAATACAGAAACCAAACCATACATTCCCGAGCAGGTATATAAGTGTTTTGTGAAAATGGCCCTCTCCATAATGCCTGAAGCAGAATTGAAGGGATACAAGCAATGTATCGAATGGATACGACTCAATAAGAGGCCGGCAAAATTTAATTCAAGCGCTTTAAAAATAAGTAGAACTTTTGTGCCGGGACACAGGCCATTTCCGGCAATATGGATCAAGCTGTTCAAGAGAACAGGGGATAAGAAGACATACCCACACATGATTTGTAATATTGCTTTTTATAATTTTATATTTAATTTCATAGTACCTTTTGGTTCAAAAGATAAAATTGTTGATTGGGGGAACTCAAAATTGTTGACCTTTCCTTTTATTGAAGGGATGTTACCAAGGCAAAAAGGTCGGTCGCAAACGGAGGATCTAGACCTAACTGGAAAATTAGCAAAGAGGAATCAAGATAAAGCCTATATGCAAACAACGCAAAAATGGACATCCCCTCCTCTCGAGGAGATACCAGTAGAAATTCTTAATAGAATTAAAGAGCTAGGCTTGGAGTTTGCTCCAGAACCACCAGTCAACGACTGAATCCAGAACTTATTTTGATTGGAACCACCCAATGGCTAGCTGGACCGGAACATCTCTTCAACACAATTGGTTGATAAAATCCATAAGTTAGTGTCCGCCTATGGCCGGAAGCGGTCATAAGTTTGCAGCCGCCACAGACCAAAAGCCGAAAAATCTGGGGTATTTTTTGTAATGGAAGGATATAGCGAGGCGGAAGCTTCTTAGGCTTCCGCTTCTTCATCACCCTCCCTTTTTTTGAGTTGGCCGTCAATGAAATCAAGCTCTGCCTTGATTGCATCAATCGTGAGTGTCTCAACCTTGGTGTCTTTGTTTGCTCTTGCTTTGAGCTTTTTTATGCCCGCCATATCGGCAATTATTCCGTTCAAATGCAGCTTTCGGGCCTTTAGGTAATCCGGCATCTGAGCGCTGTTCTGTGATGGTTCATTCATGGTTAGACCGATGGTAGGCCCAAAGCAATCCGCCTTCGCCGATTGCTTCGGGCAGGGTTGAGGTTAGGCCGCCAACAGGTCAAGCAGGCTGTGTTGGTGTGATCGTTCTGCAAGTTCTCGGAAGGTCCAGCTTCCGAAGCTTTCACCTTGCTCAGGGATGTCCAGATTCAGCAGCGCAACCGGATCACGATTAATCAGTTTGCGGGCAGCCCACAACTTGCCACCGGTCTCCAGTAGTGCTTTTGCGGCCTCGTTCCATTGCTCTTCCAGCACAGTGTTTGCCAGATGAGCCGCTTGGTTTTCGATCTTGGCGCGTTCTTTTTGTGCCTCTGTGATGTGCTGATCAATCGTCACGAGCTCCTGCTCCAGCGCCGTGATGAGCAACTGTTGGCGGCGGTGATGCTCAACCGCCGCCGTAAGGTTTTTTGCTGCCTTTTGAGCTTCGGCGTTAGCGGCTTTCTCGCCTTCCACATCGCCCCAGGCGACAGCCTGCGCATAAGCGGTGGCTGCGTCCGTTTCAGCTTGTCGAGCCTTTGCCATGTCTTCCTGATCGCTCTGGCGGACTTGCTGCAACCTGGTCTCGATGCTGCTTCGCTTTTCGTTAAGCTCCATCTCGTCGGCTTTCCAGTTCGCAATGCCGCTCAGGTAACCCGCAGCCAAGCTCTCACGGTTCGCCAGAGCCTCGAGGCGATTGATTTTTTGATTCAGGCGATAGATCTCATGATCTCGTGAGTCGATGCGTCTTTTGTGATCGTTGATTTCATCTTGCACTGCCCGTTGACGGCCCTGCTGGATAACCTCCGGGTTTTCCAGCGCTTCTTCGAACGGCGCCAGGTCGAGCCGAATGCTCTCCATTTCTAGGGTCAGTTCGTCGCGGCGGTCTTTCAGTTCTTGGATAGTGTTCATCTGTATTGTCTCTGTGCATTACGATTGATAAGGATGGTTGAACGGCTGGCGAGGCCGGGAATAAGCCGGCGCTACCTCGATCAGCAGGCATGCCATCAGGCGGCCTTGGCCTCGCTTTCATCCGTTCCTGGAACCGTCTTCACCACGTAGCAGCGTTGAGGTCCTAACCCTGGCAGGCGAATCAAGCTGTAAGCCTTTCCGTCGCTTCCCGGTTCCAGCACGCCTCGTTGCAGCAACTCCTTGTTCACTGCACTGATGTTCATGCCCTTGAAAATTTCGGCCCTCCAGGCTTCCGGCAGTACGTAGTAGGTGTTGGTGGTGTGCAGTGCATCGCCCATGCCGTGTTCCATCGTCTTGCGAAAGCCCAGTCGATCAATCGTGCGTGGGCCGTGCTCATCGATCTTGGCGGCGGCAGATTCCCAGCGGGTAAAGCGGCTTTCTCCGAACCGTTCGATGACCTGGTGTAAACGCGCCAAGATCGCATCGCCCTCAAAGTTACCGGCGCCGCCGCGTTCGGCCAGCCATGCATGCAGGCACACCCGTGCTGCGGTCGTGGCCGTGCCATCAGGCCAACCGGTGACGCCGAAGGCGGTGGCCAACTCTCCGGCCGCTGCTGCGAGGCCAAAGCGAAGAGCTGCACGTTGGGCTTGACCACTGGCCGAGGCGGGTAGGTTTTGGGTGATGAACTGCTCCACCGTGCGGCGAATGATCACCGTCCATCTGAGCATTTCGCCAGGCGCGCACAGTGCATGCAGGAAGGCGGTGAGGGGTGTGCCGTAGTATTTGGATACACGGGCCTTGAGCGCATCGGAGAGGGCGGCGGCGTCTTCAAAACCGTTCAGCACATCGAACATGCCGAGCCCTTTGCTTGCATCCGCTGGCACAGCCAGCATGCGAACTTCCATACCGGCTTTCAGCTCCTTGTTGGCATCTGCCATGTGCTGCGCCAACGTCTTCTCGCCGGTCGAGAGAAACAGCAGGCGCCACTCCTGCACCTGTCGGCCCGCTTGTCCTCGATCATTCGCCCGGGCTTTACCTGTGCCGTTACCGAGCATGTAAACCGTCTCGCCAATAATGCGTGGGTCACACATGCCAATTTCATCCAGCACCAGGAGGCCGTCTGAATGGGCGGCTGCGATGGACTCCAGGGCGTTATCTGTCGATCGCCATGAACGCACCAGACGTGGCCCGCCATAAACCGAGGCGGCGACTTGTAGGTGAGTGGTCTTGCCACCGGAACTGTCGCCGTACAGGTGGAAGCCGCCTGACTCATGCCCCAGCAGGTTCAGCAGAGGCCCTGCAAAGGCCACAGAGACGACAAACGCCAAGCGATGGTTACCAACGCACAGCGCGCCGATTTGCTGCTGCCACTGCTCCAGAGAGCCCGCCTCGCTGATCGGTGGCAACTGCGCACCGGCCTCATAAAAATGCAGGTGTTCGGCGTGCGAGCCGATCTGTTGTTCGGGCAGAAGGAAGGCGTTGCCGTGCCAGCCGAGACGCGTCACCAAGCGGGCACGCTGGGCGCTGTCGAAGCCGCCGAGGTAGCTCTGCAAGTCATTACGTGCGTTACGTCCCGAGCGGCTTCCGGCAAGGCGTAGGCCCATGTCTACCAGCGGTCCGAGGACGTCCTTGCCGAAGTCGCCGGTCATGGTCCTGGCCGGGATATTCCAGCGCTTTTTGGCGCCGTCCGGGTCGTCGAACTCGACCAATAAACCCCAGTTGTGGCCCTTGTCGTCGCGAGTGCGAGCGATGATTTCGAGAGGCGAACACACGGGACGCGCCTCACCATCATCGCCGGAATAAAAGACCCCTTCAGGCGTCAGGCGAAAGCCGCCCGGTAAAAGGTCGTTCTTAGATTTGGCAGGACGTTTTGCAGGTGTCTTAGCCTTCGTTTCTTGGGGCTCAGTGGGCTCCGCGACAGTGCCGAAAAGCTTACCGTCGCGCACCAGCTCGGCGACGTGGCCTGCGGTCCAGCCTTTGGCTAATGCGTCTGCAGCATCGTCGCCGTCAGCCCATTTTCCACCTTTGACGAGTGTCGGCTTGCCGCCTTTGCTGCTGGGCTTGAGCGTGAACACGTCGAGCGCAATTCGTTGTACCGAAGCGGCGCCCAGCTCAATCAACTTGAGCTCGATGGCGTCCATGCACCTCTTGCCGCTGGCATCGTTATCCGGCCACAGCACCACGGTGCGCCCTTTGAGCGGCGTCAGATCGGCCTTGTGCCAGGAGTTCGACCCGTTCGGCCAGCAGGTGGCTACGTGGTCGGGCATGAGTTCAGCCGCGGCGTCAGCGGCCTTTTCGCCTTCACACAACACCACAGGCGCGTCGGCGCGCTTTGCCAGCTCATCCAGGCGCAGCAATGGCCGAGGCTCCGGCAATCCTTGCCAGCGCCATTGTGTGGTTTGCCCATCGGAGCGCTTGCACCAGGTCAGCGGTGCAAAGACCTTTCGTGGTTTGCCGTCTTCATCGGGGCCCAAGTCGAAGCGATACAGCGCCATGACCGGCTGGCCCTGAGCGTCGCGGTAGATCCACACCTTGGACGGAACACCATGTTGCCGGTGTTTGGCTGGGCACTTGTTCATGGCCTCGGCCGGGATTGGCTGAATTGCGATCCACTCCGGCGTTGCGCTCTTGGCCGGTGCGCTTTTGGTGGTCGCAGAGCCGGCGGAAACACTCAGCAGATCTGCCAGTTTTTTGCAGGCATCAACGTCGGTGCCGCCGTCGATGTAGCGCACCAGATCGATCATGTCGCCGCCCTTATCGCCAGTGGCAAAATCTGCCCAGGTGCCTTTGCTCAAATTGACCTTGAGCGAGCCAGCGCGCTTGTCTGTACGCGTCGGATTGGGTGCTGTGTATTCCTTGCCGCCGTCTACGCGTTTGCCGTTCGGCAGCCAGTGAGTAAGGACGCGGTCGATGTTCTTTAGGGCAGAGCTTTTTACGTCGGCAAAGCTGGGACGTTTTGAGGTATTGCCGGTGCGCTGAGTCATGGCGTTGTCCTCGTTGCATACAGCGCATCGTTCACGTCATCAATCAGCGCTTTTGCCATCTCGCCCAGGTAGAACGCTGGCCAACTGAACCGCTCACCTTCGTTACTCATGGCGGCGTCGAGGGTCAGTTGATTGGCGTAGTACTGAAACAGCGATATCGCTTCAAGCGCATCCTCGATTGGCACGCCTGCATTGACCCGGAACAGTTTCTGATTGCTGCTGTTAGCGCAGGAAAATTCGGTACGCCCGAGAGTGTTGGCAGTGTTCACAGGGCACCGCCTTTCTGGCCCATTGGCACAGAGGAGGCATCACCGTACATGGTGAGCGTTTTGATTAGGCCCAAGGTGCCGCGCACGTCCCAAATAACGGACGACAGCACGCGGTTGGAAAGTAGGGGTTTATCGCCGTCTAAGTGATCTTCCAAAAGCATGAGAACTGAATCGGCACGGTCGAGCGCGCAGGTGATGGCGTCGATAGGTAGGCCGGCTTCCGCGTCTGGGCTGACGCAGAGCAGATCCTCGGGTAATGAAAAGCCTGGGAGCATGCTCATTGGGCACCCCCTGCGGCTTCTAGGGCTCGCGCCTTGGACATATGGGCGTTGTAACGGGAGAGGCGTGTAGCGAGGCTGGAGTTGGCGTGTAAAGCGGCGAGAGCCATTGCTCGATGAGCGGCGGCGCGAATTCCGAACGGATTGAGGGCGTGCATGGGGCGAAACTCCTATTGTTGAGGAGCTGCCACACTTCGTCGCCAAACGAATTAGGGTGGCAGCTGTGCGCAGGTTGGCGAACCGGGACAATAGGAACCCGGCAGACCCGAAGGTCTCCCACGCACAGCCGCCATAACGCGTGAATGCGGGCACAAAAAAAGCGCCTGCAATCGTAATGGGGGCGCCTGTGCGCCTATTGTAGATCGGGTCGCCAAACCCGGTCGCTGAATTTGCAGCGACAGCCAGAGAGTAACGCCCGTTTTTTGAAAGTGCAACTGTGTGGATCGCTTGCGGATTTTTTCGATGCGGCATAAATTGACCAGGCATGTAGATTCACCTCAACGCCTCCGGTTGCCGCCGGGGGCGTTTTCGTTTCAGGCATGGACTTCCCAGCGCAGGGAGACAAAGGGCAGCAGGTCGCCTTCGAGGCAGGCGCGTGCATCCTCGTAGGCGTCGATTTGTTGGCCTTCGTCGACGATGATTGCTCGCGGGGCTTGGCAGGGAACTGATAGTGCGCACCAGATGCCATCTGCCCATCGCATTACCATTACGTCCCGGTTAAGGCGTTTTTGCTCTGTGCGGTGGCGCTCGAAACGCTGCATACCTCGTGATGAGAACCCGACTTTTCTGAGTACAGAAAAGGGCTGCAAGATGGCCCTGTTGGCGATACGATTTTTCATGCTGCCACCTGATCGCGGGCAGCGATGCGTGCCCGTGTCCATGCCTGAACTTCCCCCAATACCCACGCAACCGGAGCACTTCGTGCATTGCTGTTACTCAGCTTTACCGGTAACGGGAATCCGCTTTCAGGTTGACGCATCAGCTTGTAGATAGTCGGGCGTGCGAGCCCTACGATTGAAATGACCTCGGGCATGCGGATGAGGGTCATGGAGGGATCATGCGAGGGAATTGCTTTTAATACGGTAGTCATAGCGAGCTAACCCTTTGTTAATTGAGACAACGGGTCATACGCTACGCAGGGGAGGGGGAGTGGACTGTGTCCGCTCCCTTTTTTATTTCAGAGGTCTAAGGCCCAGAGCGACTAAGTGCTCTCGAATGGTTTTTTTCGTGCCGTTGCCGGCTTGGTCGAAAAGTAGATTGGTCAGTTCAGCATCGGACAGACTTCGTTTTTCACTTTTCCGGCCGTTAATGATTTGCTCTGCGGCTGCCTTAATTTTTGCCCGCCTATCCGTAGCGGAGGTCTGTATCGCTGAGTTGGGATTGCGGTTCCCATTACCTGCTTCCTGGCCCCTTCTCGTCGCCTTTGTCGAAAAAGCGTCGTCGAGAATTCGATGCATCAGGCTTGATGTGTTGAAGCCTTTTTTAAACACATCCATCTGCTCCACTTGGCGATAAAGACTCGCCATCAACAACGCCTGGTTCGCCTCTCCTAGCAAAGTAGCGAAGTCTTCTCGTGCTCGGATTTCGTTTCCGCTACTGCGGTCCCGCTCTTTTTCAATCAGGGCAAGGTACTGGCGTGGTGAGTCATGTTTCAGCTGTTCTATGAGGTCCGCATCAATGTCGTAGGTCGCAAGCTCAAGGTCGAATAGCCAATTTGCAAGCTTCTCCACGGCCTGAGTTCCCAGTACCAGGGCAAAGGTGGCTACAAGCTGTGAGTCTGCTGCGGAATTACTGACTCCAAGAAGCCGTCGAATGACACTGGGCAATGAGCCTGCTTCTGCATAACTGGCATGCTCGCTAATGGCATCGCGAAGTCGATAAAGAGTTCTTGTTACCGACTCTGCGCACGGAGCGTAGGAGCCGTCCTCAAGCCAGAACGATGTAGCGGTGCTGATCAGATCGAAGGCATCTTTGAAATGTTCGTTGAACTGCGGAAACAGCACAAGATTGCGAACGGCAATCTCGACGTCGTCCTGATCCCACACCAGGCACGTTACGTCGACTCCTGCAATTTCGAGTTCCTCTGCATCGATGCCTCGCTCAATGTCCATTTAGGTCTCCCCGACGCCCCGAGGCCAGTGGGCTAACGCAGCGATTTGCGGATAAAAGCGCCGATGCCAGCAGGTTCACGGGTGTGGCCGTTCTGTAACACGACCCCTCCATGTAACACGTGGTGCTCAGAAGTTTTTCAGTGCGTGTAACGCCTAATATATTCAATAAAAACATAAGGTTATCGAGATGTGTAACGCGCGTAACACCCGTAACACCATTTTTGAAGGGGTATAGGGTTAACGGCTTCACACGGCCTTCCCAAATTGACCTTGCACTACATTTCCGGCCACTAGGGAATCAAGATGATCGGCGTACCATTGCATCATGTTTACACGTTGCTCAAAGTATTGTGCCTTGTTGTATACCCCCGAGATGCCTTCCTCTTTGTGAGCCAACTGCGCTTCAACGTGTTCCTTCGGCCAGCCATGCTCTCTAAGTAACGTGCTCGCGGTGTGTCGAGTGCCGTGGCCTACGAGACGACCTTTGTACCCGATGGTTGCGAAGACTTTGTTGATTGTGTTTTCGCTGATGGTTGGGTTCTTCGCTCCCACACCGGGGAAAAGCCAACGACTCCGCCCCGTTAAGCTGTGCAGATCCCTCAAAGCTGTCACTGCTTGATGGGGAAGGGGGCATACAAAATCCCGGCGCATCTTCATCTTGGCAGCAGGCATCGTCCAAATTGCCTTCTCAAGGTCGAACTCTTTCCATTCAGCCAAGCGAACCATGCCTGGTCGGGAAGCCGTCCAGATACAAAGCCAAGCGGCGGTGCGTGCCGTCAGTCTGCTCGGAGTGTTTTGGAGTGCTTGGAGGAATTCAGCCAGTTCAGGCTCCAGCAAATGTGGATGCTGCTGAGTCTTGGGTGCCTGGGCGGCAATGTCACGAAGGCGGCTGCCCGGATCGTTTTCGGTGAGTCCTAAACCAATGGCTCGACCGAAGATTTGGTTGATCCAGGTGCGGCACTTTTCCGCCACGTTGTGAGCGTCTCTAGTTTCGAGGGATGCCTGGAGATCTGCACAGTCGGTGCGGGTGATTTCGTCGAGGGGTTTATCTCCCAATGCAGGGAGTATGTCCTTGTCGAGGTAGGTCCGGATTTTGTGAAGGGTAGAGGGTGCGAGGCCCTTTTCTTCTTTTGCTTTGAGCCAAGCTTCAGCAGCAGTTCGAAACGTTCGGGCCTTGGCCGCATCGATTGCAGCTTTGGCGGATCGCTTCTGCTCAAGGGGGTCGGCGCCGCTACTCACTACTTTGCGTAGATCGGCAGCTTTGTCTCTTGCCAGTGCACCACTGACCTCTGGGTAACCCCCGAGCCCCATCCAAGCCCAATTGCCTGCCGGACGTTTGTAGCGGAGCTGCCAGGATTTACCACCATCAGGTTTGACCCTGAAGTAGAGGCCGTTTCCGTCTAGCTCCCGGTATTCCTTTGACTCCGGCTCCAGCCCTGCAAGCGTCGTGTCGGCGAGAGGGCGGCGCTTGATATCTGCGCGCTTCATCCTTGTATCCCAAAGTTAGGTATTTTTCTCAGGATACAAGCAGGGATACAGGGATACAACGGATAAGGGGATACAGAGGTAGATAGCCAGACACAAAAAAACCGGCTCAAGTGGCCGGTTTCTCTGCTGCTGAGAGCCTGGTAGAGACTTTCAGATACTGCTATATGGTGCCCCGAGGGAGACTCGAACTCCCACTCCTTTCGAAAACGGATTTTGAATCCGCCGCGTCTACCAATTCCGCCATCAGGGCTCAATGGCGGCGAAGTATAGAGAGGTGATTACCGTTGGTCAATCACGTTTCATGGTCTATTTTCACTATTTCCGCTAGACTTCCCGGCCCTGCTAGACGAACCCCATCATGCGCGTTGCTGACTTTACTTTTGAACTCCCGGATTCGCTGATCGCCCGCCACCCTTTGGCCGAGCGTCGCGCCAGCCGACTGTTGACCCTGGACGGGGTCAGCGGTGCCCTTGCACACCGTCAATTCACTGATTTGCTTGAGCATTTGCGCCCAGGCGATTTGATGGTCTTCAACAATACCCGGGTGATTCCGGCGCGGCTGTTTGGCCAGAAGGCTTCCGGCGGCAAGCTGGAAATCCTCGTCGAGCGGGTGCTGGACAGCCATCGTGTGCTGGCCCATGTGCGCTCCAGCAAGTCGCCGAAACCGGGGTCGAGCATTCTGATTGATGGCGGTGGCGAGGCCGAGATGGTCGCGCGCCATGACGCGCTGTTCGAGCTCAAGTTTGCCGAGGAAGTGCTGCCGCTGCTGGAGCGTGTCGGCCATATGCCGTTGCCTCCTTATATAGACCGTCCCGACGAAGACTCGGACCGCGAGCGCTATCAGACGGTTTACTCCGAACGCCTCGGCGCCGTCGCCGCGCCGACGGCCGGGTTGCATTTTGACCAGCCGCTGCTGGATGCGATTGCCGCCAAGGGTGTCGAGACTGCCTATGTGACCCTGCACGTGGGGGCCGGGACGTTTCAGCCGGTGCGTGTGGAGAACATCGAAGATCACCATATGCACAGCGAATGGCTGGAAGTCAGCCAGGCCGTGGTGGACGCGGTCAACGCCTGCAAGGCGCGCGGTGGGCGGGTGGTCGCAGTGGGCACCACTAGCGTGCGCTCCCTGGAGAGCGCGGCGCGCGATGGCGTGCTCAAGCCGTTCAGTGGCGACACCGACATCTTTATTTATCCAGGCCGGCCGTTTCATGTGGTCGACTGCCTGGTCACCAACTTCCATTTGCCGGAATCCACGCTGTTGATGCTGGTGTCGGCCTTCGCGGGTTATCCCGAAACAATGGCCGCGTATAACGCCGCCATTGACAATGGATACCGTTTTTTCAGCTACGGTGATGCGATGTTTATCACCCGTAATCCGGCGCCGCGCGGCCCAGAGGAACAACTATGAGTCGTATGTCGTTTGAATTATTGGCCACCGACGGCAAGGCCCGTCGCGGCCGCCTGACCTTCCCTCGCGGTACCGTGGAGACCCCGGCGTTCATGCCGGTCGGCACCTACGGCACGGTCAAGGGCATGCTGCCGCGTGACATCGTCGCCACCGGCGCCGAGATCATCCTTGGCAACACCTTCCACCTGTGGCTGCGCCCGGGCACGGAAGTGATCAAGAAGCACGGCGACCTGCATGACTTCATGAAGTGGCAAGGCCCGATCCTCACTGACTCCGGTGGTTTCCAGGTGTTCAGCCTGGGCGCCATGCGCAAGATCAAGGAGGAGGGCGTGACCTTCGCCTCGCCGGTGGACGGTTCCAAGGTGTTCATGGGTCCGGAAGAGTCGATGCAGGTCCAGCGCGACCTGGGCTCCGACATTGTGATGATTTTTGACGAGTGCACGCCGTACCCGGCCGATGAAGACGTGGCGCGGATCTCCATGGAGCTGTCGTTGCGCTGGGCCCAGCGCTCGAAGAATGCCCACGGCGACAACACGGCGGCGTTGTTCGGTATCGTCCAGGGCGGTATGCACGAAAGCCTGCGCAAGCGCTCGCTGGAAGGCCTGGACAAGATCGGCTTCGATGGCCTGGCCATTGGCGGTCTGTCGGTGGGCGAGCCCAAGCATGAAATGATCAAGGTGCTGGACTACCTGCCAGGCCTGATGCCTTCTGACAAACCTCGTTACCTTATGGGCGTTGGCAAACCAGAAGATCTCGTAGAGGGTGTGCGCCGCGGTGTGGACATGTTCGATTGCGTGATGCCAACCCGTAATGCCCGCAATGGGCATCTGTTCATTGATACAGGCGTGCTGAAGATCCGTAACGCGTTCCATCGCCATGATGATTCGCCGCTGGATCCCACCTGTGATTGCTACACCTGCCAGAACTTCTCCCGTGCTTATCTGCACCATCTGGACAAATGCGGGGAAATGCTGGGTAGCATGTTGAATACCATCCACAATTTGCGTCACTACCAAGTCCTGATGGCTGGTTTGCGCGAGGCTATTCAACAGGGTACATTGGCCGCCTTTGTCGATGCCTTCTATGCCAAGCGCGGGCTGCCCGTGCCGCCCTTGGACTGAGTTTCCCGACCCTAAGATTCACTATTTGCAACTGGAGTGCTAAATGAGCTTTTTTATCTCTAACGCTATGGCTGACGCCGCTGCACCGGCCGCTGCCGGTCCTATGGGCGGTGGTTTCGAGTGGATTTTCCTGGTCGGCTTCCTGGTCATCTTCTACCTGATGATCTGGCGCCCACAGGCCAAGCGCGCCAAAGAGCAGAAAAACCTGCTGGGTAGCCTGCAAAAAGGCGACGAAGTGGTCACCACCGGCGGTATCGCTGGCAAGATCACCAAGGTTTCCGATGCTTTCGTGGTACTGGAAGTCTCCGACACCGTTGAAATGAAGTTCCAGAAAGGCGCCATCGCCGCCACGCTGCCAAAAGGCACGCTCAAAGCGATCTGAGTAACAACTTTTACCAATCGACGGGGCGCGCAAGGCGCCCCGCGTCATAAGCGGGCGGCGTGATGCTGAACAAATACCCTCTGTGGAAATACGTACTGATCCTGGCGGTGCTGGCGATCGGCTTTATTTATTCCGCTCCCAATCTCTATCCTGATGACCCGGCGATCCAGATCACCGGTGCCAGCACTTCGCTGCAGGTCAATCAGGCTGACCTGGACCGTGCGAGCAAGGCGCTCATCGACGCGGGTATCCAGGTTAAAGCGGCAACATTGGCAGCTGATGCGAAGGGCGGTTTGCTGCGCCTGACCAAGCAAGAAGACCAATTGCCGGCCAAGGATGTTGTGCGCAAGGTCATGGGTGATGACTACGTCGTTGCACTGAACCTGGCTCAGACCACGCCAAAATGGCTGAGCAGCATTGGCGCGCATCCCATGAAGCTGGGTCTGGACTTGTCCGGTGGTGTGCACTTCCTGTTGGAAGTGGACATGGACAAAGCCCTCGACGCACGCATGAAAGTCTACGAAGGCGATGTGAAGAGCCTGCTGCGTAAAGAGCGCCTGCGTTATCGCAGCCTGCCGCAGCTCAATGGTGCCATCCAGCTGGGTTTTGCTGACGAAGCAAGCCGCGAACAGGCCCGTGCACTGATCCGCAAAAGCTTCAACGATTTCGACATTGTTCCGGCCGACCTCAATGGTCAGGCGGTACTGCGTCTGGCGATGACCCCGGCCAAGCTGGCGGAAATCCGTGAATACTCCATCAAGCAGAACTTGACCACGGTACGTAACCGCGTCAACGAGCTGGGTGTGGCCGAGCCTCTGGTTCAGCGCCAGGGTGCCAACCGCATCGTGGTTGAGCTGCCGGGCGTGCAGGATACTGCTGAAGCCAAGCGCATCCTCGGCAAGACTGCCAACCTGGAGTTCCGCCTGGCGGCCGAACCGGGTGCTTCCAAGGCCACTTCCGAAACCTTCGAGTTCCGCGAGGGCAACCGCCCGGCCGCGCAGATCGAGCGTAGCCTGATCATCACCGGTGACCAGGTGACGGATGCCAAGGCTGGTTTCGGCGAGCACGGCACGCCTGAAGTGAACATCCGTCTGGATGGTCATGGTGGCGAACTGATGAACCGCGCCACGCGCAGCAACGTCGGTCGCAGCATGGCGGTGATCTTCATCGAGCAACGCCCGGTGACCACCTACACCAAGCAAATGGTCAATGGCGTCGAGAAAGACGTGGCGGTACAGACCTTCAAGGAAGAGAAGAAGATCATCAGCCTGGCGACCATCCAGTCGCCTCTGGGTGCTCAATTCCGCATCACCGGCCTGAACGGCCAGGGTGAGTCTTCCGAACTGGCGCTGCTGTTGCGTGCCGGTGGCCTGGCCGCACCGATGTACTTCGCCGAGGAGCGCACCATTGGCCCAAGCCTGGGTGCTGACAACATCACCAAGGGTGTCGATGCGGCGCTGTGGGGCATGCTGTTCGTTTCGCTGTTCATCATTGCCATCTACCGCTTCTTCGGCGTCATCGCCACCGTAGCCTTGGCGGGCAACATGGTGATGCTGCTGGCCCTGATGTCGCTGCTGGGGGCTACACTGACCCTGCCGGGTATCGCCGGTATCGTGCTGACCATGGGTATGGCGGTAGACGCCAACGTGCTGATCTTCTCGCGGATTCGTGAAGAGATCGCGGCGGGCATGAGCGTGCAGCGGGCAATCAACGAAGGCTTCGGCCGGGCATTTACCGCGATTCTCGACTCCAACCTGACCACATTGCTGGTCGGCGGGATTCTCTTTGCCATGGGCACCGGCCCGGTCAAGGGTTTTGCGGTGACCATGTCCCTCGGTATCTTTACCTCGATGTTCACGGCCATTTTGGTGACCCGCGCAATGGTCAACCTGATCTTTGGCGGGCGTGACTTCAAGAAGTTGTGGATTTAAGGGGCTGCCATGTTACGTACAATCAACTTCATGGGCGTTCGCAACGTTGCGTTCGGCGTCACTGTGCTCCTTACCGTCCTGGCGCTGTTCAGCTGGTTCCATAAGGGGTTGAACTACGGCCTGGATTTCACCGGCGGTACGCTCATCGAGCTGACCTACGAGAAACCGGCCGACGTCACCAAGGTGCGTGCCCAGCTGAACGAGGCCGGGTATAACGAGGCGATCGTGCAGAGCTTTGGTGCGACCACCGACCTGCTGGTGCGGATGCCCGGTGAAGACCCGCAACTGGGTCACCAGGTGGCCGAGGCCTTGCTCAAGGTCGGTGGCGACAACCCGGCTTCGGTCAAGCGCGTCGAGTTCGTCGGCCCGCAGGTGGGTGAAGAGCTGCGCGACCAGGGCGGCCTCGGCATGCTGATGGCGCTGGCCGGCATCATGGTCTACCTGGCGTTCCGCTTTCAGTGGAAGTTTGGCGTCGGTGCCATTGTCTCGCTGATCCACGACGTGATCGTGACCGTGGGTATCCTGGCGTACTTCCAGATCACCTTCGACCTGACGGTATTGGCGGCGGTGCTGGCGATCATTGGTTACTCTTTGAACGACACCATCGTGGTATTCGACCGGGTTCGCGAGAACTTCCGGGTGCTGCGCAAGGCGACGTTGATCGAGAACATCAACATCTCCACCACCCAGACCCTGCTGCGTACCATGGCGACGTCGATCTCCACCTTGCTGGCGATTGCCGCACTGATGATCTTCGGTGGCGACAACCTGTGGGGCTTCTCCCTGGCGCTGTTCATCGGCGTCCTGGCAGGCACCTACTCGTCGATCTACATCGCCAACGTGGTGCTGATCTGGCTGAACCTCAACAGCGAAGACCTGATTCCTCCTGTTGCGACAGACAAGGAGATCGACGACCGCCCTTGATGGGTGCTTGTTGATCGGCTGTTACAAAGAAGGCGCGAGTATTGAACTCGCGCCTTTTTTTTTGCTCCAAGGCTGGGTATAGCGCGGACGTTTCAGTCCGCTTGTGATGGTCAGGAGGTTCACGTGAACAAGTCGTTACTGGTTGGTGCGGTATTGGGTGCTGTCGGTGTGACTGCCGGGGGTGCTGTCGCCACCTACAGCCTGGTAAAAAGCGGCCCTGAGTATGCGCAAGTGCTGGCAGTGCAGCCGGTCAAGACCCAGATCAAAACCCCGCGTGAGGTCTGCAAGGACGTCACCGTAACCCGGCAGCGTCCGGTGCAGGATCAGCATCAAATCGCCGGTACCGTGGTCGGCGCCCTGGCAGGTGGCCTGCTGGGTAACCAGATCGGTGGCGGTACAGGCAAGAAGATTGCCACCGTAGCCGGCGCAGTCGGTGGTGGTTATGCCGGTAACAAGGTTCAGGAAGGCATGCAGAACCGTGATACCTACACCACCACCCAGACGCGCTGTAATACCGTCAACGACATCAGCGACAAGGTTGTCGGGTATGACGTGCGTTACAACCTGGATGGCAAGGAAGGATCGGTGCGCATGGAGCGTGATCCGGGTAGCCAGATCCCAGTGGATAAAGAAGGGCGTTTGATCTTGGGCCAAAATCAACAGTAATCCCAAGCCTGGCGCAGCTCAAAATGTGGGAGCGGGCAAGCCCGCTCCCACATTTGATTTGTGTTGTCGTTGAAAGCGAGGCTTGGCCAAATCCCAGGCATAAAAAAAGCACCCCGAGGGGTGCTTTTTTGTGCTCGCTCGCTTAGCGCTTCAGCGAAGCCGGCAGGTGCGGCTGGATCGCCGTCAGGACTGCCTTGAAGCATTTGGTGTTGCCTGCTACCACGTGACCCTTCTCCAGGAAGTCGTGACCGCCGGTGAAGTCGCTCACCAGGCCGCCGGCTTCTTGAATCAGCAGGGCGCCTGCGGCCATGTCCCACTCGGACAGGCCCGACTCCCAGAACGCATCAAAACGACCGGCGGCAACGTATGCCAGGTCCAGGCTGGCGGCGCCGGCGCGGCGGATGCCGGCGGTCTGGCCAACCAGGGCGCGGAACATGCCCAGGTAGTTTTCCAGGTTGTCCATCTGGTCGTCACGGAACGGGAAGCCGGTGCCCAGCAGGGCGCCGTCCAGGCTGGTGCGACCGCTGACACGCAGGCGACGACCGTTCAACTGGGCGCCACGGCCACGGCTGGCGGTGAATTCTTCCTGGCGAACCGGGTCCAGCACGACGGCGTGTTCCAGGCGGCCACGGTATTTGCAGGCAATGCTCACGGCAAAGTGTGGGATGCCACGCAGGAAGTTGGTGGTACCGTCCAGTGGGTCGATGATCCACAGGTAGTCTTCGCCTTCGCCGCTACCTTTGTGCAGGCCGGTTTCTTCACCGAGGATGCCGTGGGTAGGGTAGGCCTTGCGCAGGGCGTCGATGATTTTCTGTTCGGCGGCGCGATCCACCTCGGATACATAATCCTTGGCGTCTTTTTCGTCGACCTTGATGGTATCCAGGCGCTCGATGGAGCGGAAGATCAATTCACTGGCGCTGCGGGCGGCGCGCAGCGCGATATTCAGCATGGGCTGCATGGATGTGTCACCTAAGGTTGTTAAAGAAAGCCGGGCATTCTAGCAGAAACTTTCTTCAGGTGAAGGACGACGTTCGCTTTCATGGCATAACCTTAGGCTGTTCTGTAATATTTGCCCCCCTTTCCCATGTCCGAGAGCGCCTCCCTTGCTGCAAAACATTCGTGTCGTCCTCGTCAATACCAGTCACCCCGGCAATATCGGCGGGGTGGCGCGGGCCATGAAAAACATGGGGCTGACGCGCCTGGTGCTGGTGGAGCCACGGGTGTTCCCGCACCACGAAGCCGACGCTCGTGCCTCAGGCGCCAATGACATCCTGGAAAAAGCCCAGGTTGTCGCCACCCTGGAAGACGCCCTGGTCGGTTGCAACCTGGTGCTCGGCACCAGTGCTCGTGACCGGCGCATCCCCTGGCCGCTGCTCGATCCCCGCGAGTGCGGGGCCAAAGTGGTCGAAGAGGCTGCTGGCGGTGCTGAAATCGCTCTGGTATTTGGCCGTGAAGACTCCGGCCTGACCAATGACGAGCTGCAGCGATGTCATTATCACGTGCACATTCCATCAGACCCTGAATTCAGCTCGCTGAACCTCGGGGCAGCCGTGCAGGTGTTGAGTTATGAAGTGCGCATGGCCTGGCTGGCAGCACAAGGCCAGCCGAGCAAGATGGAGAAGGACGAGGTCGCATCCACCAAAAGTGGTGAATTGGCCACCATGGATGAACTGGAACGGTTCTATGAACACCTGGAGCAGACCCTGGTGGCCATTGAATTCCTTGATCCGGAAAAACCACGGCACTTGATGGCGCGCCTGCGCCGGCTGTATGGGCGCAGCTCGGTCAGCCGGGCAGAGATGAATATATTGCGTGGCATCCTCACGGAAACCCAGAAAGCGGCCCGTGGCGAGCTTCTTAAGCGGAAGGATTAAAAATGTTCGAGCGTTTGCGAGAAGATATCCAGAGTGTTTTCCATCGTGACCCGGCGGCGCGCAACGCCTTTGAAGTGCTGACCTGCTACCCGGGCATGCACGCGATCTGGATTCACCGCTTGTCCGGTGCCTTGTGGGGCATGGGCTGGAAGTGGCTGGCGCGGCTGGTGTCGAACTTTGGTCGCTGGCTGACCGGGATCGAGATTCATCCGGGGGCCAAGGTCGGTCGTCGCTTCTTCATCGATCACGGCATGGGCATCGTTATTGGTGAGACCGCCGAAATTGGTGATGACGTGACCTTGTATCAAGGCGTGACGCTGGGCGGTACCACCTGGAACAAGGGTAAACGTCACCCAACCCTGGAAAACGGTGTAGTGGTAGGGGCGGGCGCCAAGGTGTTGGGGCCGTTTACCGTGGGTGCCGGTGCCAAGGTTGGTTCCAATGCGGTGGTGACCAAGGCGGTGCCACCGGGCGCAACCGTGGTGGGCATTCCTGGGCGGATCATCGTCAAGCCGGAAGTCGGCGATGAGCAGGAGGCCAAGCGCAAGGCCATGGCCGAGAAGATCGGCTTCGACGCCTATGGCGTCAGCGAAGACATGCCGGACCCGGTGGCTCGCGCCATCGGCCAGTTGCTCGACCACCTGCAGGCGGTGGATGGCAAGCTGGATGGCATGTGCGGCGCGCTGAAGGATCTGGGTAGTCCTTACTGTGCGAAAGATCTCCCTGAGTTGCGCGAAGAGGACTTCGCCGAGATCAAGGATGAGGCCGGTGCCACCAAGGCTGGTTAGGTTTTAAGTCCGATAAAATGCCCTGTGGGGGCTGGCTTGCCTGCGATAGCAGTCTGCCAGTCACCCCTTGGGCTGCTGATCCACCCCTATCGCAGGCAAGCCAGCTCCCCCATTTGATCTCCATTGGTCTTGAGATTGAGCCCTGGCCCTGTTCCTGCTGTTCGATCCCACCCCATCCTGCTATGATTCGCGCGCCCTTTTTACGGGTATTCCTGACTAAAGTACTAGGTCTTATAGTTGACTTAAATACTCGGGAATCGCATACTTGCTCCCATTCTGAAACACCTTGGTACTTGTCCATGAGACTGACTACAAAAGGCCGATATGCGGTGACCGCCATGCTCGATCTGGCCCTGCACGCGCAAAACGGGCCGGTGTCCCTGGCCGATATCTCCGAGCGCCAAGGCATTTCCCTGTCTTACCTTGAGCAGCTGTTCGCCAAGCTGCGCCGCAGCAACCTGGTTTCCAGTGTGCGTGGCCCGGGTGGCGGTTATCAGTTGTCCCGCGATATGCAGGGCATCCAGGTGGCCCAGGTGATCGACGCGGTCAATGAGTCCGTCGATGCTACCAAATGCCAGGGCCTGGGTGATTGCCATGCCGGCGACACCTGCCTGACACACCACTTGTGGTGTGACCTGAGCCTGCAGATCCATGAGTTTTTGAGTGGTATCAGCTTGGCTGATCTTGTGACTCGCCGTGAGGTGCAGGAAGTAGCCCAGCGTCAGGACCAGCGCCGATGCAACACCAAGGTGCCGCGTCTGGACAAGATTGAAGCGTCCGCCGTCGAGTGACAGCCGAAGAGCTAACGGCACGCCAGCCAGCCTGATTTAGGAGAAAGTCCATGAAATTGCCGATTTACCTTGATTACTCAGCGACCACCCCGGTTGATCCGCGTGTCGCGCAAAAGATGAGCGAATGCCTGCTGGTTGACGGAAACTTCGGCAACCCGGCCTCCCGTTCCCACGTTTTCGGCTGGAAGGCCGAGGAAGCGGTGGAAAACGCTCGTCGCCAGGTCGCCGACCTGGTCAATGCCGACCCGCGTGAAATCGTCTGGACCTCCGGTGCCACCGAGTCCGACAACCTGGCAATCAAGGGCGCCGCGCATTTCTACGCGACCAAGGGCAAGCACCTGATCACCACCAAGATTGAGCACAAGGCTGTCCTCGACACCATGCGCCAACTGGAGCGTGAAGGTTTCGAGGTTACTTACCTCGAGCCCACCACCGACGGTATCGTCACCCCGGCAATGATCGAAGCCGCGATGCGTGAAGACACCATCCTGGTTTCCGTGATCCACGTGAACAACGAAATCGGCACCATCAACGACATCGCCGCCATCGGCGAGCTGACCCGCTCCAAAGGCGTGTTGCTGCATGTCGATGCTGCCCAGTCCACCGGCAAGGTCGATATCGACCTGTCCAAGCTGAAAGTCGACCTGATGTCGTTCTCGGCCCACAAGACCTACGGCCCTAAAGGCATTGGCGCGCTGTACGTGAGCCGCAAGCCTCGCGTCCGTATCGAAGCCACCATGCACGGCGGCGGTCACGAGCGCGGCATGCGCTCGGGCACCCTGGCGACCCACCAGATCGTCGGCATGGGCGAAGCCTTCCGTGTAGCCAAAGAAGACATGGCTGCCGAAAATGTGCGCATCAAGGCTCTCAGCGATCGCTTCTACAAGCAGGTCGAGAACCTTGAAGAGCTGTACATCAACGGCAGCATGACCGCCCGTGTACCGCACAACCTGAATTTGAGCTTCAACTACGTCGAGGGCGAGTCGCTGATCATGGCGCTCAAGGATCTGGCGGTTTCGTCCGGTTCGGCCTGCACCTCGGCTTCCCTTGAGCCGTCCTACGTCCTGCGCGCCCTGGGCCGCAACGACGAGTTGGCGCACAGCTCGATCCGCTTTACGTTCGGCCGTTTCACCACCGAAGAAGAAGTCGACTACGCAGCGCAGAAAGTCTGCGAAGCGGTCACCAAGCTGCGCACTCTGTCGCCGCTGTGGGACATGTACAAAGACGGTGTCGATATTTCCAAGATCGAGTGGGCGGCACACTAAATATAGAAGCCGCCACCCAAGCTCTGTAGGAACGTGGCGGAAAACGCAGGCGTTTTTACAGGGTTCCAGAGCGGCCCTGATGAGTGAGGATTCAGTACCATGGCTTACAGCGAAAAGGTCATCGACCACTACGAAAACCCGCGCAACGTCGGCAAGATGGACGCGGAAGATCCTGATGTGGGCACCGGCATGGTCGGCGCTCCGGCGTGCGGCGACGTTATGCGCCTGCAGATCAAGGTCAATGACGCTGGCGTTATCGAAGACGCCAAGTTCAAGACCTACGGCTGCGGTTCAGCCATCGCCTCCAGTTCCCTGGCGACCGAATGGATGAAAGGCAAGACCCTGGATGAAGCTGTCACTATCAGCAACACCCAGTTGGCCGAAGAGCTGGCCCTGCCGCCCGTGAAAATTCACTGCTCGGTACTTGCAGAGGACGCCATCAAGGCGGCCGTTCGCGATTACAAGCAGAAGAAAGGCTTGATCTAAGCATTTGGCGACGAGTAAGGAGTCAACGATGGCTATCAGCATGACAGAAGCGGCTGCGCGGCACGTGCGACGCTCCCTGGATGGGCGCGGTAAAGGTGAGGGGATTCGTCTGGGTGTGCGCACCACAGGCTGTTCCGGCCTTGCCTACGTGCTGGAGTTCGTCGACGAGGTGGTTGCGGAAGATCAGGTGTTCGAAAGTCACGGCGAGAAAGTGATCATCGACCCGAAAAGCCTGACCTACCTGGACGGCACCGAACTCGATTTCGTCAAGGAAGGGTTGAACGAAGGCTTCAAGTTCAACAACCCCAACGTACGCGGTGAATGTGGCTGCGGCGAAAGCTTCAACATCTGAGGCTATTTGTGGGTACTCCTTGTCATTTCGCTTTATTCGAGCTGCAGCCGAGCTTTCGGCTGGACCTCGAGCAGCTTGCCACGCGCTACCGTGAATTGGCGCGTGGGGTGCATCCGGATCGCTTTGCCGACGCTTCCGAGCGTGAGCAGCGCCTGGCGCTGGAGCAGTCAGCCAGCCTCAACGAAGCCTATCAGACGCTCAAAAGCCCTCCCAAACGCGCGCGTTACCTGCTCGCCATGGGTGGTGGCGAAATGCCGCTGGAAGTCACGGTCCATGACCCTGATTTCCTGATGCAGCAGATGCAGTGGCGTGAAGAGCTTGAAGACTTGCAGGACGAGGCCGATCTGGCTGGCGTCGCAGTCTTCAAGCGGCGTCTGAAAGTGGCCCAGGATGAACTCAACGAAAGCTTCGCAGCCTGTTGGGACGATGCAGCGCAACGTGAACAGGCCGAACGCCTGATGCGGCGCATGCAGTTCCTCGACAAGCTCACTTACGAAGTGCGCCAGCTAGAAGAGCGCCTCGACGATTAACCCAGTGCTGCACAGATTGCACGCCTGATAGACAGATAAGACCTGATTACCATGGCTCTACTGCAGATCGCCGAACCCGGCCAAAGTCCTCAACCGCACCAGCGTCGCCTGGCGGTTGGCATCGACTTGGGTACTACCAATTCACTGGTCGCCGCACTGCGCAGCGGTCTCTCCGAGCCGCTGCCCGATGCTGATGGCCAGGTCATCCTGCCATCCGCCGTGCGCTATCACGCTGACCGCATCGAAGTGGGCGAGTCCGCTCGGTTGGCGGCGTCTGCCGACCCGCTGAACACCATACTGTCGGTCAAGCGCTTGATGGGTCGTGGGTTGTCCGACGTCAAGCAATTGGGCGACCAACTGCCGTACCGCTTTGTCGGCGGCGAATCCCATATGCCGTTCATCGACACCGTGCAGGGGCCGAAAAGCCCGGTGGAAGTGTCGGCCGATATCCTCAAGGTGCTGCGCCAGCGTGCAGAAACTACCTTGGGTGGCGAATTGGTCGGCGCGGTCATCACGGTCCCGGCTTATTTTGATGACGCCCAGCGCCAAGCCACCAAGGATGCGGCGAAACTCGCCGGTCTGAACGTGCTGCGCCTGCTCAACGAGCCGACGGCAGCAGCTGTGGCCTATGGCCTGGATCAGCACGCTGAAGGCCTGGTTGCTATCTATGACCTGGGCGGCGGCACCTTTGATATTTCGATTCTGCGCCTGACTGGCGGTGTGTTTGAAGTGCTGGCCACCGGTGGCGACAGTGCCCTGGGTGGGGATGACTTCGACCACGCCATTGCCGGTTGGATGATCACCAGTGCCGGTTTGTCCGCCGACCTGGATCCGGGCGAGCAGCGTAACCTGCTGCAAACCGCCTGCGCCGCCAAGGAAGCGCTGACTGACGCCGCATCTGTTGAAGTTTCCTACGGCTCCTGGTCGGCCCAACTGACCCGTGAAGCCTTTGATGCGCTGATCGAGCCAATGGTCGCCCGTAGTCTGAAGGCTTGCCGTCGCGCCGTACGTGATTCCGGCATCGAACTGGAAGAAGTTGGCGCGGTGGTCATGGTTGGCGGTTCGACCCGTGTGCCACGGGTTCGCGAAGCGGTAGCCGACGCCTTCGGTCGCCAGCCGCTGACCGAAATCGACCCGGATCAGGTGGTGGCCATCGGTGCCGCGATCCAGGCCGATACCCTGGCCGGCAACAAGCGCGATGGCGGCGAGTTGTTGCTGCTTGATGTGATTCCGTTGTCCCTGGGCCTGGAAACCATGGGCGGCCTGATGGAGAAGGTGATTCCGCGCAACACCACCATTCCCGTCGCCCGCGCCCAGGACTTCACCACTTATAAAGATGGCCAGACGGCCATGATGATTCATGTGCTGCAAGGCGAGCGCGAGCTGATCAGCGACTGCCGCTCCCTGGCGCGTTTTGAATTGCGCGGTATCCCGGCCATGGTCGCGGGTGCGGCGAAGATCCGCGTGACGTTCCAGGTTGACGCCGACGGCCTGCTCAGCGTGGCAGCACGCGAGCTGGGTTCGGGCGTTGAGGCGAGCATCCAGGTCAAGCCGTCCTACGGCCTGACTGACGGCGAAATCGCCAAGATGCTCAAGGATTCGTTCCAGTACGCCGGTGATGACAAGGTCGCCCGGGTGTTGCGTGAGCAGCAAGTCGATGCCCAGCGCCTGCTTGAAGCGGTGCAGGGCGCCCTTGAGGCCGACGGCGAGCGCCTGCTGGATGCTGAAGAGCGTCTGGTCATCGACCTGCAGATGCAGGAACTGGCCCAATTGATGAAAGGCACCGATGGCTATGCCATCGAACAACAGACCAAGCGCCTTTCACAAGTAACCGATGCCTTTGCTGCCCGTCGTATGAACCAGACGGTGAAAGCCGCCCTGGCGGGACGCAACCTGAATGAAATCGAGGAATAACTGATGCCACAGGTCATTTTTCTGCCACACGCCGAGCATTGCCCGGACGGTATGGTCGTGGAGGCTGAGACCGGCAAGTCCATTCTCGAAGTTGCCCATGACAACCATATCGAGATCGAGAGTGCGTGTGGTGGTGTTAACGCCTGCACCACCTGTCACTGCATTATCCGCGAAGGTTTCAACAGTCTCGAAGAGGCTGATGAGCTGGAAGAGGACTATCTTGATAGGGCGTGGGGCCTGGAACCGACTTCGCGCCTGAGCTGTCAGGCCAAGGTGGGGACAGAAGACCTCACCGTCGAAATTCCGAAGTATTCGCTCAACCATGCCGCCGAAGCGCCGCACTGATTCAAGGAAGTGTCATGAGTCTTAAATGGGTTGATGTGCAAGAAATCGCTATTCTGCTGGCCGACGGCCATCCGGATACGGATCCCTATTCGGTGAACTTTGTAGCTTTGCGTGACATGGTCATGGCTTTGCCAGGGTTCGAAGACGAGCGGGATCGTGGTGGTGAAAAGGTTCTCGAAGCGATCCAGACTGCCTGGAAAGAAGAACAGGACTGAAGCCTCCCTTACGCAGTTAGGCAATACCCAAGAACCCGCGTATAATTCGCGGGTTTAATTTTTCGCAAATTACCGTTTCTGGAGTTACACCATGGCTGTTCAACGTACTTTCTCCATCATCAAGCCTGACGCTGTTGCAAAAAACGTCATCGGCGAGATCACCACTCGTTTCGAAAAAGCCGGCCTGAAGGTTGTAGCTTCGAAACTCAAGCAACTGTCCAAGGCTGAAGCTGAAGGCTTCTACGCTGAGCACAGCGCTCGTGGTTTCTTCGGTGACCTGGTTGCCTTCATGATCTCCGGTCCTGTTGTTGTTCAGGTTCTGGAAGGCGAAAACGCTATCGCTCTGAACCGTGAGCTGATGGGCGCTACCAACCCTAAAGAAGCAGCTGCCGGCACTATCCGTGCTGACTTCGCTGATTCCATCGACGCCAACGCTGTACACGGTTCGGACTCCGAAGCCGCTGCTGCTCGCGAAATTTCGTACTTCTTCGCAGCTACTGAAGTAACCACTCGCTAAGCATTGGCTTAAGAGTGAAGGTGAATCCATGACTACATCGACTGTAAAAACCAACCTGCTGGGTCTGACTCAACAGGAAATGGAAAAATTCTTCGACTCAATCGGGGAGAAGCGTTTCCGTGCCGGTCAGGTAATGAAGTGGATTCACCACTTTGGCGTCGACGATTTCGACGCCATGACGAACGTCAGCAAGGCCCTGCGCGACAAGCTCAAGGCGATTGCTGAGGTCCGTGGTCCTGAAGTGGTCAGCGAGGACATCTCCAGCGACGGCACCCGTAAGTGGGTGGTGCGCGTGGCGTCCGGCAGCTGCGTCGAGACCGTCTACATTCCCCAGGGCAAACGTGGCACCTTGTGCGTTTCGTCCCAGGCAGGCTGTGCCCTGGATTGCAGTTTCTGCTCCACCGGCAAGCAAGGCTTCAATAGCAACCTCACCGCCGCCGAAGTCATTGGCCAGGTGTGGATTGCCAACAAATCCTTTGGCAGCGTCCCGGCGACCGTCGACCGTGCCATCACCAACGTGGTGATGATGGGCATGGGTGAGCCGCTGCTGAACTTCGACAACGTGGTTGCGGCCATGCACCTGATGATGGACGACCTGGGCTACGGCATCTCCAAGCGCCGTGTGACCCTGTCGACCTCCGGCGTGGTGCCTATGATTGATGAGCTGTCCAAGCACATCGACGTCTCCCTGGCGTTGTCGCTGCACGCACCCAATGACGCATTGCGTAACCAATTGGTGCCGATCAACAAGAAGTATCCGCTTAAGATGCTCCTCGAATCTTGCCAGCGTTATATGTCGTCCCTGGGCGAAAAGCGCGTCCTGACCATCGAGTACACCTTGCTCAAAGATATCAATGACAAGGTTGAACACGCGGTCGAGATGATCGAGTTGCTCAAGAACACCCCGTGCAAGATCAACCTGATTCCGTTCAACCCGTTTCCCCATTCTGGCTACGAGCGGCCGAGCAACAACGCCATCCGTCGTTTCCAGGATCAACTGCACCAGGCTGGCTTCAACGTCACTGTGCGCACCACCCGTGGTGAGGACATCGACGCCGCTTGTGGCCAATTGGTAGGACAGGTGCTGGATCGCACCCGTCGTAGCGAGCGTTACATCGCAGTGCGCGAATTGAGCGCCGACAGCGATCTGGCGCAGAACGCCGCGACACGAACCTGAGAGAGGATCTCTATGCCCTTGCGCCTTGCGCTGCTGTTGCTTGTTGCCAGCCTGTCGGTTGGCTGTGTTTCATCGGGCTCTGATAGTCCGTTGCAAACCGGCAAGGGCCGTGACGAAGCGCGTGCTGCCTATGTGCAGTTGGGGCTGGGATACCTGCGCCAGGGCCTGAGCGAGCAGGCCAAGGTGCCGCTGCAAATGGCCCTGGCCCTCGACAACCATGATGCCGACGCGAATGCGGCGTTGGCCCTGGTGTTCCAGGCCCAGGCCGAGCCCGAGCTGGCCGACCAGTATTACCGCAAGGCCCTGGCTGTTCGCCCCCATGATCCACGCCTGCTCAACAACTACGGCAGCTTCCTGTTTCAGCAGGAGCGTTATAAGCAAGCGTCCGGTTATTTCCAGCAAGCAGCCACTGATACCCTATATCCTGAACGTTCGCGGGTTTTCGAGAACCTGGGAGTGACCTCCGTGCGTCTCGGCCAGCGTGAAGATGCCCGCCAGCAACTGGAAAAAGCCCTGCACCTGAATCAGCGCCAGCCACGGGCCTTGCTCGAAATGGCCCAGTTGTCGTTTGAAGACAGGCATTATGTGCCGGCACGTGACTATTACGAGCGTTTTAGCCTGCTCAGTGGGCAAAATGCACGTAGTCTATTGCTTGGTGTGCGCCTGGCCACGGTTCATGAAGAACGCGACAAGGCCGCACGTTTTGGTCAGCAATTAGAACGACTCTATCCCGGTACCCCGGAATATCAGCAATACCTGTCGGAGCAATGATGAAAGCCGCGCACCCGGAAGTTGTAGCCGCTAATCGCGTAAACCCAGGCGAGACCTTGCGTCAGGCCCGCGAAAGCAATGGTTGGTCGCTGGAAGAAGTGGCCCTCAAGCTCAATTTGACCACCACTTCCCTGGGTAACCTGGAAAACGGCGCGTTCGACAAACTGCCAGGGCATACCTTCGCCCGTGGTTATATCCGCGCCTATGCCAAGCTGCTGGGTACTGACCAGGCCATCCTGGTCCAGCAATTCGACCAGTTCACCGGTACGGATTCCCAGGGCAGTAACGTACACGGTCTCGGTCGTATTGAAGAGCCGGTGCGGGTTTCCCATACTATTTTGCGAATTGTCAGCCTGTTATTGCTGATTGCAGTGATCGGTGGTGGTTTTATCTGGTGGCAGGACCAGACCTCGCTGCGCAGCAAGGATCTGATCAGCAACGCCCTGGAACACGTCGAAGTCGAAAGCGCTGACGGTACCACCCAGATTCACCCCTTGGACGAGCCGGAAGACCAGGCTGTCGTCCAGGGCCAGGCGGCCCCTGAAACCAATCTTGAGCTGCAAGCGGGCCAGCAGCCTGCCGAAGCCAGCGGTGAGCCAGCTCCGGCCGCCGTTGCACCGGCTCCAACGGCTCCCGTGACCCAGGCCCCGGCCGCCACGGTCCAGACGCCTGTTGTACCGGCCCAGGCTCCGGCCGCGCCAGTCGCACCAACAGTCGCTGCACCTGCCGACCAGGCGCCTGCCGGCGTGGCGGGGGATGGCCGTCTCCACATTACCTACGTCGCTGACTGCTGGACACAAGTCACCGATGGCAATGGCAAAGTCCTGTTCAGTGCTTTGAAGCGTAAGGGAGATACGCTTGAGCAGGTCGGCAAGCCTCCTTTGACGCTGCGTCTGGGCTTTGCCCGTGGCGCGCAAGTGGCCTATAACGGCCAGCCTGTAGACGTGGCGCCGTTCACCAGTGGCGAGACCGCTCGCCTGAAGTTGGGACAATAGTCATGCACGGCGAATCTCCAATCAAACGTCGCGTATCGCGCAAGATCTGGGTCGGCTCCGTGCCGGTGGGTGGTGATGCCCCCATCGCCGTGCAGAGCATGACCAACAGCGACACCAATGACGTAGCGGCCACCGTGGCCCAGATCAACCGCCTGGAAGCCGCTGGCGTCGATATCGTGCGGGTTTCCGTGCCGGATATGGACGCTGCCGAAGCCTTCGGCCGCATCAAGCAATTGGTCAAGGTACCATTGGTCGCCGATATCCACTTCGACTACAAGATCGCGTTGCGCGTGGCCGAACTGGGCGTCGACTGCCTGCGGATCAACCCGGGCAACATCGGTCGCGAAGACCGCGTGCGTGCCGTGGTCGACGCAGCCCGTGACCGCGGGATCCCGATCCGCATCGGTGTCAACGCTGGCTCCCTGGAAAAAGACCTGCAGAAGAAATACGGCGAGCCTACCCCGGCAGCCCTGGTCGAGTCGGCACTGCGCCATGTCGAGCACCTTGAACGCCTGAACTTCCAGGATTTCAAGGTCAGCGTAAAGGCTTCCGACGTGTTCATGGCGGTAGAAGCCTACCGCCTGCTGGCCAAGGAAATCGTGCAGCCATTGCACCTGGGCATCACCGAAGCCGGTGGTTTGCGTTCAGGCACAGTGAAATCTGCGGTGGGTCTCGGTATGCTGCTGGCCGACGGGATTGGCGATACCATTCGTATCTCCCTGGCGGCGGACCCGGTAGAGGAAGTGAAAGTCGGCTACGACATTCTCAAATCCCTGCATTTACGCTCCCGTGGCATCAATTTTATTGCCTGCCCGAGTTGCTCGCGGCAGAACTTCGACGTGGTGAAAACCATGAACGAGTTGGAAGTACGCCTGGAAGACCTGCTGGTACCGCTGGATGTTGCGGTGATCGGCTGTGTGGTCAACGGGCCGGGTGAGGCCAAGGAGGCGCACGTAGGCCTGACCGGCGGTACCCCGAACCTGATTTACATCGACGGCAAGCCGTCGCAGAAATTGACGAATGATAATCTGGTGGATCAGTTGGAACGGCTGATCCGCGAGAAAGCGGCCGAGAAGGTCGCCTCTGACGCAGCGCTGATCGCTCGCGGCTGATCGAACGAATTTAAGGATTTGATGTGAGCAAGTCTCTGCAAGCCATTCGTGGCATGAACGACATCCTGCCCGAACAGACGCCCCTGTGGCGCTATTTCGAGAGCACGGTCGCGCGCCTGCTGGATAACTACGGTTACAAGCAGATCCGCATGCCAATCGTCGAGTTCACCGAGCTGTTCAAGCGCTCCATCGGTGAAGTGACTGACATCGTCGAAAAAGAGATGTACACCTTCGAAGATCGCAACGGCGACTCCCTGACCTTGCGTCCGGAAGGTACCGCCGCGTGCGTGCGCGCTGTGCTCGAGCATGGCATCACCGGTGGTGGCCAGACCCAGAAACTGTGGTACATCGGCCCGATGTTCCGCCACGAGCGCCCACAAAAAGGCCGTTATCGCCAGTTTCACCAGATCGGTTGCGAAGTCTTTAACCTCGATGGCCCGGATATCGACGCCGAGCTGATCGTGCTGACCTGGCGCCTGTGGGGCCAACTGGGCATCCGCGACGCGGTCAAGCTCGAGCTCAACAGCCTGGGCACCAGCGAGTCCCGTGGCCGTTACCGTGAAGCCCTGGTCGAGTACCTGTCCGCTCACCTGGACAAGCTCGATGAAGACAGCCAGCGTCGCCTGAAGACCAACCCATTGCGCGTCCTTGATACCAAGAACGCCGAGACCCAGGCTGTGCTGGTCGACGCGCCGAAAATGGCCGATTACCTGGACGACGAGTCCCGCACGCACTTTGAGGGCCTCAAGGCACGCCTGGATGCGGCCGGGATTCCCTACGTGATCAACCCCAAGTTGGTGCGCGGCCTCGATTACTACAGCAAGACCGTGTTTGAGTGGGTCACTGACAAGCTCGGCGCCCAGGGCACCGTGTGTGCCGGTGGTCGTTACGACGGTCTGGTTGAGCAGATGGGTGGCAAGCCGACCACGGGCGTGGGTTTTGCCATGGGCATCGAGCGGCTGATCCTGCTGCTGGAAACCCTGGAGCAGATCCCTGAAGAAATTTCCCGTCAGGTGGACGTGTACCTGTGCGCCTTTGGCGAGGCAGCCGAACTGGCTGGCCTGGCCTTGAGCGAACAGTTGCGCGACCAACTGCCGAACCTGCGCCTGCAGGTCAATGCCGGCGCTGGCAGCTTCAAGAGCCAATTCAAGAAAGCCGACAAGAGCGGCGCGTTGTACGCGCTGATCCTGGGCGACGATGAACTGGCCCAGCAAGTGGTAAGTGTCAAACCCCTGCGTGGCCAGGGCGAACAACAAAGCATTGCCTTTGATGCGCTTGCCGCGCACTTGGCCACCTGCATCGTGCAGGGTTGAAGCTGTCAAACAGCCGAATTTAGCGATTAAGGAGTATTGGGGTGTCGAGTACTGAAGATGATCAGCTGGCCGAGTTCAAAGACTGGTGGCAGCGTAACGGCAAACCCCTGGTAACTGGCGGCCTGCTGGCGCTGGTGGTGGTGTTCGGTTGGCAGGCGTTCCAGAAGTATCAGGGCAATCAGTCGCAAGGCGCCTCGATGCTCTATCAGCAATTGCTGGAAACCACGCTGACGCCTACCGGCAAGCCTGATCCTGCCCAAGTGGCGGACCTGGCCGGCAAGCTGAAAAACGAATTTGGCGGTAGCACCTACGCCCAATACGGTAGCCTGTTCGTCGCGAAAGTCGCGGTCGATACCGGCAAGCTGGATGATGCAGCCTCCGAGCTCAAAGCCATCGCCGACAAGCCGAGCAACCCGACCCTGGGTGAAATCGCACGTCAGCGCCTGGCCCAGGTCCTGGCCGCACAAAACAAGGCCGACGAAGCACTGAAACTGCTCGACGGCGATGCTGACAAGGCATTTGTAGCCACTCGCGAAGAGCTCAAGGGCGACCTGCTGGTCCAATTGGGTCGTACCGACGAAGCCAATGCTGCGTACCAAAAAGCCAAGGCTGCGCTGTCTGATGAAGCAGCGGTCGGTGGCTTACAAATCAAGCTGGACGACTTGGCCAAAGGGGATGCGTGACGTGATCCGTTGGAAACATGCAGCATTGCTGGCTCTGGCCGTTTTGGCCGCGGGTTGCAGCAGCAACAGCAAAAAAGAACTGCCTCCGGCCGAGCTGACCAGCTTCAAGGAAGAAGTGGTCCTGCAAAAGCAGTGGAGCCGCTCTATCGGTGACGGCCAGGGCGACACCTACAACATGTTGGTACCGGCAATCGACGGTGACAACATTGTGGCCGCTGACGTGACCGGCGTGGTGATCTCCATGGATCGCATGAACGGCGACGTCAAGTGGAAGAAAGACCTCGAGTTGCCTGTTTCCGGCGCCGTCGGCGTGGGTTACGGCATGGTGATGATCGGCACGCTGAAAGGCGAAGTCGTGGCCCTGGATTCGAGCACCGGTGAAGAGAAATGGCGCGCTCGCGTGACCAGTGAAGTCCTCGCACCGCCTGCCACCAACGGCGATATCGTCGTGGTGCAGACCCAGGATGACCGTGTCATCGGTCTTGACGCCAACACCGGCGAGCAGCGCTGGCTGTACGACAGCACCCCTGCGGTGTTGACGTTGCGCGGTACCAGTGGTCCGGTTGTGACCAATAACCTGGCGCTGGCAGGTCTTTCGACCGGTAAAGTGGTCGCCCTGGATACCCAGAACGGCGTGCCAGCCTGGGAATCGCGGGTCGCCATTCCGCAAGGTCGTTCCGAGCTGGACCGTGTGGTGGACATCGACGGCGGCTTGCTGCTTTCGGGTGAAACCCTGTACGTCGCCACTTACCAGGGCCGTGTCGCGGCGCTGGACCTGCAAAGCGGCCGCGTCCTCTGGCAGCGTGATGCCTCCAGCTACGCCGGTGTCGCCCAAGGTTTTGGCAGCGTCTACGTGAGCCTGGCATCGGGCACCGTTGAAAGCGTCGATGAGCGTTCCACCACAGCCCTGTGGAGCAATGACTCGCTGGCTCGCCGTCAACTGTCGGCTCCGGAAGTGTTCTCCAGCTATGTAGCGGTAGGCGACCTGGAAGGTTACCTGCACCTGCTGAGCCAGGTAGATGGTCGCTTTGTCGGCCGTGAACGTATCGACAGCGACGGCCTGCGTGCGCGTCCGCTGGTAGTAGGCAACATGCTTTATGTGTTTGGTAACAGCGGCAAGCTGGAAGCCCTGACCATCAAGTAAGAACTATGCTTGGGGTAACCCCCAGGCGGCCCTGCTTCGGCAGGGCATGCGACACCTTCGGGTGTTGCCCCGAGCACCAGCCGCTGCCTTGCAGCGGCTTTTGTATTTTCTGAAATAACGCAGTGGAGAGCCGCATGGTTCCCGTAATCGCCCTGGTGGGCCGACCTAACGTCGGCAAGTCCACCTTGTTCAACCGCCTGACCAGGACTCGTGACGCCATCGTCGGCGACTTGTCCGGTCTGACCCGTGATCGCCAATACGGTGAGGCAAAGTGGCAAGGGCGCTCCTATATTATTGTCGACACCGGTGGTATCTCCGGTGACGAGCATGGCATGGACGAAAAGATGGCCGAGCAGTCGCTGCTGGCCATTGAAGAAGCCGATGTCGTGTTGTTCCTGGTGGACGCCCGTGCGGGCTACACCGCCGCCGACCAGATGATCGGCGAGCACTTGCGCAAACGTAACAAGCGCTCCTATTTGATCGCCAACAAGATCGACAACATCGATCCTGAAGCGGCCCGTGCCGAATTCAGCCCGATGGGCCTGGGTGACGCGATTCCTGTCGCCGGTGCCCACGGTCGCGGTATCACCCAGATGCTGGAAATCGCCCTGCGCGACTTCCCCAAGGATGACGCCGAAGAAGTTGAAGGCGAAGAAGAGATCGTCGCTGAAGGTGAGGAAGCCAAGCGCATTCCTGGCCCGAGTGAAAAAGACGGGATCAAGATCGCTATCATCGGCCGCCCCAACGTGGGCAAGTCGACCCTGGTCAACCGCATGCTCGGTGAAGACCGGGTAATCGTCTACGACCAGCCCGGCACCACCCGCGACAGCATCTACATCCCGTTCGAGCGGAACGACGAGAAGTACACGCTGATCGACACCGCCGGTGTGCGCAAGCGCGGCAAGATCCACGAGGAAGTTGAAAAGTTTTCGGTGGTCAAAACCCTGCAGGCGATCAAAGACGCCAACGTGGTGATCTTCGTGATGGACGCCCGCGAAGGCGTGGTCGACCACGACCTCAACCTGCTGGGCTTTGCCCTGGAGGCTGGTCGGGCATTGGTGATCGCGATCAACAAATGGGACGGCATGACCCCAAGCGAGCGTGACTTCGTCAAGGTCGAGCTGCAGCGCCGGTTGTTCTTCGTCGACTTCGCCGATATCCACTTTATCTCGGCGCTGCACGGTACTGGCGTGGGCAACCTCTACGCTTCGGTACAGAACTCGTTCAAGTCGGCGGTCACCCGCTGGCCGACCAATCGCCTGACCCAGATCCTTGAAGACGCGGTGGGCGAACACGCGCCACCGATGGTCAACAACCGCCGGATCAAGCTGCGTTACGCCCACTTGGGTGGTGCCAACCCGCCGATTATCGTGATCCACGGTAACCAGATCGAGAAGGTGCCCAAGTCCTACGTGCGTTACCTGGAAAACACTTACCGCCGTGTCTTGAAGCTGGTCGGCACACCGATCCGCATCGAGTTCAAAGGTGGCGAGAACCCGTACGAAGGTAACAAGAACAGCCTGACTGACCGCCAAGTGAACAAGAAACGTCGCTTGATGAGCCACAACAAAAAGGCTGACAAAAAGCGTAAAGACCGCCGCTGACAGTGGAGTGGGCTTGTGTGGGAGTGGGCTTGCCCGCGATAGCGATAGATCAGACACCAACCTGCTGACTGACCCAGCGCCATCCCAGGCAAGCCAATTCCTACAGACGTTAGGCGTTACCCAAAAAGGGCTCTGAATGAGCCCTTTTTTGTGCCTCACGATTGACCCCTCGGCGCATGCAGCTTACAACTTGTAACTCACCGCCAGGGGCCCACCGCATGATCACCAGCAAGTTGCCGAATGTCGGCACCACCATTTTCACCACCATGTCGCAACTCGCTGTCGAAACCGGCGCGTTGAACCTGTCCCAGGGTTTTCCTGATTTCAATGGTCCCCAGGCCTTGCTCGACGCGGTGGGCAAACACGTTGCCAGTGGTCATAACCAATACGCGCCGATGACCGGCCTGCCGGCCCTGCGCCAGCAAGTGGCAGCCAAGATCGCTCGCAGCTACGGCGTGTCGGTCAATCCCGACAGCGAAGTGACCATCACCCCCGGCGCCACCCAGGCAATCTTCTGTGCGATCCAGGCAGTGATCCGCAGCGGTGACGAGGTGATTGTCTTTGACCCGTGCTACGACAGCTACGAGCCTTCGGTGGAGCTGGCTGGAGGGCGTTGCGTGCATGTGCAACTGGGGCTGGCGGATTTCAGCCTGGATTTCGAACAGATCAAGGCCGCGCTGACCCCGCGTACACGCATGATCATCCTCAACACCCCGCACAATCCCAGTGGTGCCCTGATCACTCGCGCCGAGCTCGACCAATTGGCCGAGCTGATCCGCGATCGCGATATCTATCTGGTCAGCGATGAGGTCTACGAGCACCTGGTATTCGATGGCGTACCCCACGTCAGCGTCCTGGCCCACGAAGAGCTGTATCAGCGCGCGTTCGTGGTCAGCTCCTTTGGCAAGACCTACCACGTCACCGGCTGGAAGACCGGCTACGTGGTGGCGCCAGCGGCCTTGAGTGCGGAGCTGCGCAAGGTGCATCAATACGTCAGTTTCTGCGGTGTTACGCCATTGCAGTATGCCCTGGCCGACTTTATGGCCGAACACCCGGAGCATGTCGAGGAACTGCCCGCTTTCTACCAGGCCAAACGTGACCTGTTCTGCGATCTGCTGGCCCCCTCGCGTTTCAGTTTTACGCGGGTAGCCGGTACTTACTTTCAACTGGTGGATTACTCACAGATTCGCCCGGACCTGGATGACGTGGCCATGTCGCTGTGGATGACTCGCGAGCATGGCGTGGCGACAATTCCGGTCTCGGTGTTCTATCGGACCCCACCCCAAGGCCAGCGCCTGGTGCGCCTGTGCTTTGCCAAACGCGAGGAGACGCTGCGTCAAGCAGCCGAGAAACTATGCGTGATCTGAGTGCTTTACCCGACCTGAACATTGCACTGGTGCAGACCACCCTGGCCTGGCATGACCGCCAGGCCAACCTGGAGCATTTCGAGCTGCTGCTGGAGCAGGCCAGGGGCGCCGACCTGATCGTGCTGCCGGAAATGTTCACCACCGGCTTTTCCATGGAGTCCCAATTGCTGGCCGAAGCCGAAAACGGCCCGACCCATGAATGGCTCAAGACCCAGGCGCGGAAGTACAACGCGGTGATTACCGGCAGCGTGATCATCCAGGCCGCTGACGGCAGCCACCGCAACCGCCTGTTGTGGGCGCGGCCCGATGGCGAAGTGTTGCACTACGACAAGCGCCACCTGTTTCGCATGGCCGGTGAACACAATCACTACACCCCCGGCGAGCGCCAGGTGCAATTCGAACTCAAGGGTTGGCGGGTTCGCCCGCTGATCTGCTATGACCTGCGCTTCCCGGTGTGGAGCCGTGATGCCCAGGACACTGACCTGCTGCTGTATACCGCCAACTGGCCGGGTGCACGGCGCCAGCACTGGAACCGCCTGTTGCCGGCTCGGGCCATCGAAAACCTGTGTTATGTGGCGGCGGTGAACCGAGTGGGTACGGATGGCAAGGGCTTTGCCTACACCGGCGACAGCCAGGTCCTGGACTTTCAGGGCGAAAGCCTGCTGAGCGCAGGGGAGGCGGACGGGGTGTTCCAGGTGTGCCTGGAGGCGGCGCAATTGGCGGACTATCGCACGCGGTTTCCGGCAAATCTGGATGCCGATAGTTTTCAGTTTGTCTGACAGGGGCCTGTTGTCAGTGGGATAGCTATCGCGGGCAAGCCCGCTCCCACAGGGGAATGCATTCCAAATGTGGGAGCGGGCTTGCCCGCGATGAGCATAGGTATCTACAGATTTTTTTAGTGATTCTTAGGTTTGTGTACATATCCGTTGCTTCGGTCACGGCGGCTATTGGTTCCGCCCTTACGGCGGGTCACTTTTGGAAAAGAGCCCGGAGTGCCGGCCCAGCCAAAAGTAACCAAAAGGGCTCTTGCCCCACCACTCGGCACCTCGCCCAGGCTCGGTGTGCCCGTCATCCGACATTGATTTGGGGGGCCGCCGCGATGGGCCATCCATGGCCCAGCGCGGCTAACCCGGCGTCCTGCCGGGTTACCCCCAAAATCAATATCGGATGACGGCCAGCGTGGTTTAACGGGGCGCCTAAGATCAAAAGCAAAGCGAGGCGGCCTGACAGCCGACCTGATCGTCGAGATGTACGCATATACCTGTGGGAGCTGGCTTGCCTGCGAAGGCGGTGTATCAGTCGATAAATGTATTGGCTGATACACCGCCTTCGCAGGCAAGCCAGCTCCCACAAGGGGGAATGCAGCTTCGCGCCCCGGCTTTGCTGTTGCTGTTGCTGTTGTTCTGCTTTTGATCTGGCTTTTGATCTTAGGCGCCCCGTTAAACCACGCTGGCCGTCAGGGCGGAACCCTAAGTGGCCATGACCGCAGCAACGGATATGTACACAAACCCAATAAGCACTAGAAAAAAAAGTTGTGTAGATACCTATGCCGCGATGAGGCCACCACCACAACCCCAAACTAAAAAGGCCCCTGGATTTGCATCCAGGGGCCTTTGGCTTTTCAGCGGTCAGTTACGCTGCTTTCGCTTCCAGCTGGCTCAACGAGCGGTTCAGGGCGCTGAACACCGCCTTGAAGCTGGCGGTGGTGATGTTTTCATCAATCCCCACGCCATGCACCGGGCGTTCGCCGTTCACGCGCAGCTCGATGTAAGCCGCGGCCTTGGCATTGGTCCCCGCGCCGATCGCATGTTCGTTGTAGTCCATGATCTCGACCCCAATCGGCAGGCCGGCCACCAGTGCTTCCAGTGCGCCATTGCCCTTGCCGTGCCAGCGCAGGTTGGTTTCGCCCTGGCCCTTGCCGGAGACTTCGACTTCTACCGAGCTGTTGCCGTTTTCTTCCTGCAGGCGATGGCTGACCAACGCGTACGGGGTGTTGGCTTGCAGGTATTCACGCTGCAACAACGCGTGGATCTGCGCGGCGGTCATTTCCAGGCCCACACGGTCGGTTTCGGCCTGTACCACCTGGCTGAACTCGATCTGCATGCGGCGTGGCAAGCTGATGCCGTATTCCTGCTCCAGCAGGTAGGCGATGCCGCCTTTGCCCGACTGGCTGTTGACGCGGATCACCGCCTCGTAGCTGCGGCCAATGTCGGCCGGGTCGATTGGCAGGTACGGCACTTCCCACAAGGTATCCGGTTTCTGCTGGGCGAAGCCCTTGCGGATCGCGTCCTGGTGGGAGCCGGAGAATGCGGTGTGGACCAGGTCGCCGACATATGGGTGACGTGGGTGCACCGGGATCTGGTTGCATTCCTCGACCACTTTGCGCACGCCGTCGATGTCGGAGAAGTCCAGCTCAGGGTCCACACCCTGGGTGTAGAGGTTCAACGCCACAGTGACCAGGTCAACGTTACCGGTACGCTCGCCGTTGCCGAACAGGCAGCCTTCAACACGGTCGGCGCCAGCCATCAGGCCCAACTCGGTAGCCGCGACACCGGTGCCACGGTCGTTATGGGTGTGCAGGCTGATGATCACGCTGTCACGACGGTTGATATGGCGACCAAACCACTCGATCTGGTCGGCATAGATATTCGGCGTGGCGCATTCCACAGTGGCCGGCAGGTTGAGGATCATCTTGTGCTCAGGCGTCGGGTTCCACACCTCGATCACCGCGTCACACACTTCCTTGGCGAATTCCAGTTCAGTAGCGCTGAAGGTCTCCGGGGAGTATTCGAAGGTCCACTGGGTTTCCGGCTGCTGGGCGGCGTACTTGACGAACAGCTTGGCCGCGTCGACCGCGATGGCCTTGATCCCGTCCTTGTCCTGGTTGAACACAATACGGCGGAAGGACGGCGAGGTGGCGTTGTACAAGTGCACGATGGCTTTCTTGGCGCCGCGCAGGGATTCGAAGGTGCGGGCGATCAAGTCTTCACGGCCCTGGGTCAGCACCTGGATGGTGGTGTCCTCGGGGATGTGGTTGTCTTCGATCAGGGTGCGCACGAAGTCAAAGTCGGTCTGCGAAGCGGCCGGGAACGAGGCTTCGATTTCCTTTACGCCCACCGCGACCAGGGTTTTCCAGAAGCGCAGTTTTTTCACCGCATCCATCGGTTCGATCAGCGACTGGTTGCCGTCGCGCAAGTCGGAGCTGCACCAGATCGGCGCGGTGGTGATGGTCTTCGACGGCCAGGTGCGGTCCGGGATATCAATGGTCGGGAATGCGCGGTATTTCGAAGACGGGTCTTTGAGCATGCTCATCAGAAGAATCCTTGTTGTAGGGCCGAGAAGAGGCGGCCTGCCAGAAAGCGTTTATTAGGGATGCAAACCGGGGACGAGGCAGATCGATTCAGCCTGGCAGTCGTGCGCTGACGAGGCACAGGCTGCGGTGCTGGCGGAGCTGAATGAGGGTGTGAGAGGTTTTCATAAGCTCAACCCTAACCGTCGGGGTGAAAGATGGCAAGCAGTCGAAAAAAATTGAGAGAAGTTCTGCTATTTCTGTGGGAAACGAGATTTTATGGTTGAGAAACGCTCAAGGCTTTGTTTTGTTTGCGTGAGGGTTTAAGGATGCGCAATCAGTGGAATTGAGCTGGCGTCATCGCGGGCACGTTGAATCGTTGCACCGCGATAACGCCCGTATGCCCAGCGATCACATCAAGGCTGGAACGCCCCAATAAAGATCGCCGGATCGACCCGCGCATCATTCAAGCTGATATTCCAGTGCATATGCGGCCCGGTCGCCCGGCCCGTCGCCCCGACCTTGCCCACCACCGTTCCACGCACCAATTGCTGGCCCACCTTCACGTCAATCTTCGACATATGGCAGAACATGCTGATAAAGCCCTGGCCATGGTCGACAAACACCGTATTGCCGTTGAAGAAATAATTGCCCACCAGAATCACCTTGCCATTGGCCGGGGTCTTGATCGGCGTGCCGGCAGGCACCGCGAAGTCCAGGCCCGAGTGCGGGTTGCGTTCTTCACCGTTGAAGAAGCGACGCACGCCGAACTTGCTCGACAGCGGGCCGTTCACTGGTTTGTCCAACACCAGGTTGCTTGGCAGGTTCGGGCTGAAGCTGCGGTAAGCCTTGAGTTGCACGGCCAGTTCGCCTTCGATGCGCTTGAGCTGCGCCGGAGCGGGGTTGACCTGGCTTTTGTTCTTCAGGGTGATGCGCTGTTCCGGGTACTTCTTGAAACCGACGATAAACGGCAGGGTGCGCCCACCGCTGCTGATGCGCTCGTTACCGGGCTTTACCGTCAATGGGATGCCGACAATCGCCAGCCAGTTGTCCTGTTCCTTGACCACCAGCACCGGTTTGCCCTGGTAGGTGGCTTTCGGTGCGGCGGCGGCGGGGCCCAGGTCGACCACGGCCACACCGCCGGGTACCGGCTTGTTCAGGGTGCGGGTGATGTAGCTGTCGGCGTGGGCATTGAAGGCGAGGCACAGCAGCATCAGCAGGCTAAATAGACGAGGCATCAATCAATCCAGTAATGAAAGGGTGACGGGTGTCAGGTGGTTATCTTCCACCCGCACTTGCAATTGGCCTTCACCGAGGCGCGCGGTCAGGCGTTGGCCGGTGTGGGTTTGCGCGGCATTGCGAATCGCCTGGCCGCGCTCGTCCAGCAGGATGCTGTAGCCACGGCCCAGGGTCGCCAGCGGGCTGACCACCTGCAACGTCTGCACCTGGCTTTGCAGTTGCAGACGACGGGCCTTGAGCCCTTCGCGCATGGCCCGGGGCAGGCGCTCGGCGAGGCTGTCCAGGCGCTGGCGCAGCAGGGCCAGTTGCCGCCCCGGATGCTGGCCGGCCAGGCGCGTTTCCAGGCGGATCAGGCGTTCGCGGCGGGTGTTGAGGCTGCGCTCGAACGCGCGGCGCAGGCGCATATCCAGGTCATCCAGGCGCTGGGCCTGCTGGCGCAGGCGCTCACCGGGGTGACGCAGGCGGCGGGCCATGCCTTCCAGGCGCAGGCGGTCGTGGGTCAGGCGATTGCGCATCAGCATCACCAGGCGCCGGTGCAGGCTTTCGACCTGGCGCACCAGATTGCTCGCATCCGGCGCCAGCAACTCAGCCGCCGCCGACGGCGTAGGCGCACGCACATCGGCCACGAAGTCACTGATGGACACATCGGTCTCATGGCCGACCGCACTGACGATGGGCGTGACACAGGCATCAATGGCCCGCGCCACGGCTTCTTCGTTGAAGCACCAGAGGTCTTCCAGGGAGCCGCCGCCACGGGCCAGGATCAGCGCGTCGAAGCCACGGGCATCCGCCAGCTTGAGGGCGCGGACAATCTGCGCCACGGCTTCGCGGCCTTGCACGGCGGTGGGGATCAGGGTCAGTTGCACGTTCGGTGCACGGCGGCCGAACACGCTGATGATGTCGCGAATCACCGCGCCCGTGGGCGAGCTGATAATCCCGATGCGGCGTGGATGGGCCGGTAGCGCCACCTTGCGCTCGGCACTGAACAAGCCTTCGGCGCTGAGCTTTTCCTTCAAGGCATCGAAGGCCAGGCGCAACGCGCCATCACCGGCCGGTTCCACGGTGTCGAGGATCAACTGATAGTCGCCACGGCCCTCGAACAGCGAGACCTTGCCCCGCACCTTGACCGCCAGGCCATCCTTCAGCGCCTGACGCACCCGTGCGGCATTGTTGCGAAACAGTGCACAACGCACCTGTGCGCCGCTGTCCTTGAGGGTGAAGTACACATGGCCGGAGGCGGGGCGGGCGAGGTTGGAGATCTCGCCTTCGACCCAGATATTGGTGAACACGTCTTCCAGCAACACCCGCGCGCGGCCGTTGAGCTGGCTGACAGTCAGGACTTCGCGGTCCAGGCCCAGGCGGGCAAACGGGTCTTTAATCATGGGAAGAGATCTTTAGTCATGGGCGGCAGTTTATAGGCATTCGCCCAAGGTTTGACAGAACTGCGCCACCAACGCGCTCGGCGCCTGCGCGCAGGCCAGGGCCACGGTGCTGTGGCAATCGGGGTCGGCCAGGGGCAGGAAGTGAATATTGGCTGGGGCAATATCGCGCATCGACTCGGGCAGCAGGGCGATGCCAAACCCGGCCTGGATCAGTTGCAACTGGGTGGTCTTGCGTGACATCACCCGTGCGGCCTTGGGGAAAAATCCGGCACGCATGCACAATTCGGCCGACAGATAACTCAGACCTCCGCGTTGCGGGTGGGGGATCGAGATAAACGCTTCGTCTTTCAGCTGTGCCAGTTCAATGGCCGATGTGTGCCGGGCCAAAGGGTGCGCCGGCGGCACGGCCAGCAACAGTGGCTCCTTATATAAAGACACGATGCGCACCCCTTCGCGCTGACGCAGTACCGGCAGGCGCAGCAGGCCGACCTCCAGGCGACCATCGGCAATGTCTTCCAACTGCGCTTCGGAGGACAGTTTGACGATATCCATCGACACCCCTGGGCACTGTTCCAGCCAGGTGCTGATCCCGCGCAGTACCCGCCCACTCATCGGCACTGTGCTGGAGTGGCTCAGGCGCAGGGTGCCGAGCTGGCCGTGGCCGACCTGGGTCGCCAGTTCACTGGCCTTGTGCAACTCGCCCAGCAGGTTGCGCGCCCGTGGATAAAACGCCTCGCCGGCGGCGGTCAGTCTGGGTTGGCGGGCGGTGCGCTCGAACAGCGGGGTTTGCAGGATAATTTCCAGCTCCTTGATCTGCCGGCTAAGGGCCGATTGCGCGACAAACAGGCGCTCGGCGGCGGCGCTGAAGCTGCCGCTCTCGGCGATTTCGACGAAGTAACGCAGTTGCCGGGTGGAAATCACGAGTCATGCCTTTTCGAGATAGGTGGAGGGCTTGGAAGATATTAGTCGCAACCCATCCGCTTGGCTAAAGTGAGGGCCATCGCTGACAAGGAATATTGCATGAGCCTGGTTGAATTGATGGGGCAGTGGTCGTTCGGGGCGCTGGACTGGTTGGTAATCGGCCTGGGGATTGCCCTGGCCTACATCGTGTTTGGCATCGCCGGCTTCGGCACGGCGCTGGTGGCCGGGCCGATCCTGATTATGTTTATGCCGCTGTCGCAGATCATCCCGCTGCTGGTGCTGCTGGATTTCGTCGCGGCCTTTGGCAACCTACTGCAATCGCGGCGGGATGTGGTCAAGCCGGAGCTGTTGCGGTTACTGCCGTGCATGGCGATTGGCTGCACCCTCGGCGTGATCTTCTTGCTCAACCTGCACTCCGACCTGCTGCTGCTGTTGATGGGCCTGTTTATCAGCACCTATGCCATCTACAGCCTGGCGGTAAGGGCCAAGCCCACGGCCCTGGCTGCCGGCTGGTCGGTCCCCATGGGCGTGGTGGGCGGATTGTTTGGTGCGTTGTTTGGCAGTGGCGGCTTTTTATATGCGATCTATCTGAACAGCCGCCTGCCCAAGGACGGCGCGCGGGCGACCCAAAGCGCGCTGATCAGCGCGAGCACGGTGGTGCGCCTGAGTCTGTTTTTGATCGCCGGGGTGTATGCCGAGTTGCCGTTGCTGATGTTGGCGGTGTGCCTGTTGCCGGCGATGGCCCTGGGGCTGTGGGCGGGGCGGCGATTGACCCTGCGCATGTCCCGTGAGGCGTTTGTGCGCTTGGTGACATGGTTGGTGCTGGCCAGTGGCATTGCCTTGATTGGGCGGTATTTGAGTACTTGACCTGTGGGTGTCAGGGATTAAGCTGCCGGGCTCTAGGGCCTCATCGCGGGCGAGCCCGCTCCCACATTGAAATGCAATCGAGTGTGGGAGCGGCTTGCCCGCGATGGCGTCAGACGCCACACCGCAGGACTCCCATGAATTCCCAAAGCATCCTTGTCCCGAAAATCTCCACCTTGCCCGTCCACGAACCCCGCGCCCGGGCCATCGTGCGCTGGCTGGTGCGCAAGAACATCATCAAGGAAGAACTGACCACCTGCGGGCGCACCGGCAACCGCATGGGCTACGCCCTGGCCGACGGTGCCCGCGCCGTGGTGCTGCACCCCGAGGCGCTGCCGTTCAACGAGCCGGTCAATGGCCTGGAAATCATCTACAAACGCTGCATCTACACCCCGGCCAAGGGCTTTCTCGAAGAAGCCGGCTGCCCGGAATGCCTTAAAGAAGTCGGCGAGGCGCTGTTCGACAGCCTGGAAGACTGGATGCCCGGCCACACCGACAACTTCACCTGCCCGTTGTGTGGGCATGAAGATGACATCAACGGGTTTCTGTTCCTGCAGGAATGCGGTTTCTCCAACCTGGGCTTCATCTTCAACAACTGGGCGGAAGCGGGCTTCAAGCAGAGCTTTATCGACGAGTTTGCCGACTGGCTCGATCAGAAAATCAGCTGGGTCAAAGTCGAACTCTAGGAGCGCCCCGATCATTCCCACGCTCCGCCTGGGAACGATCAGGGCCTGGAAATTCCCCATCTATCAGTATTACCAAGTTTGTCAGAGTTTTACGTTGAGGCCCGAGAGGTGTCTGAGTATAATGACGCGCTTCCATTTTCCCGCTCGGGAGCCCCCGCGATGCTGCGTATCAGCCAAGAAGCTCTGACATTCGACGACATTCTCTTAGTGCCCGGTTATTCCGAGGTGCTTCCTAACGAAGTCAGTCTCAAGACCCGCCTAACCCGTGGCATCGAGCTGAATATTCCCCTGGTTTCCGCTGCCATGGACACCGTCACTGAAGCCCGTTTGGCAATCGCCATGGCTCAGGAAGGCGGCATCGGCATCATCCACAAGAACATGACCATCGAGCAGCAAGCTGCCGAAGTGCGCAAGGTCAAGCGTTACGAAGCCGGTGTGGTGAAAGATCCAATCACCATCGAAGCCGACGCCACCGTACGCGACCTGTTCGACCTGACCCGCCTGCACAACATCTCCGGTGTTCCCGTGCTGCATGATGGCGACCTGGTCGGCATCGTCACTTCCCGTGACGTGCGCTTCGAAAATCGTCTTGAAGTCACCGTCCGTGAAGTGATGACGCCTAAAGAGCGCCTCGTCACGGTCAAGGAAGGCGCCGACAAGAACGATGTGCGTGAACTGCTGCACAAGCACCGCATCGAGCGCGTGCTGATCGTCGACGACAAATTCGCCCTCAAAGGCATGATGACCGTCAACGACATCGAAAAAGCCAAGGCTTACCCGCTGGCCAGCAAGGATGACCAAGGTCGTCTGCGCGTTGGCGCCGCCGTTGGTACTGGTAAAGACACCGGCGACCGCGTTGCGGCCCTGGTCGCTGCCGGGGTTGACGTGGTGGTGGTCGACACCGCCCACGGTCACTCCAAAGGCGTGATCGACCGCGTGCGCTGGGTCAAGCAGAACTTCCCTGACGTACAGGTGATCGGCGGCAACATCGCCACCGGCGCAGCGGCCAAGGCCCTGGCCGAAGCGGGCGCTGACGCGGTCAAGGTCGGTATCGGCCCTGGCTCGATCTGCACCACGCGGATCGTCGCCGGTGTGGGCGTGCCGCAAATCAGCGCCATCGCCAATGTTGCCGCTGCCCTTGAAGGCACTGGCGTACCGTTGATCGCCGACGGCGGCATCCGTTTCTCCGGTGACCTGTCCAAGGCCATCGTAGCCGGTGCCTCCTGCGTGATGATGGGCTCGATGTTCGCCGGTACCGAAGAAGCACCAGGCGAGATCGAACTGTTCCAGGGCCGTTCCTACAAGGCTTACCGTGGCATGGGTTCGCTGGGCGCCATGTCCCAGGCGCAAGGTTCCTCCGATCGTTACTTCCAGGACTCCTCGGCAGGCGCCGAGAAGCTCGTACCGGAAGGCATCGAAGGCCGTGTGCCGTACAAGGGCACCCTGAGCGCCATCATCCATCAGCTGATGGGCGGCCTGCGTTCCTCGATGGGCTACACCGGCAGCGCCGACATCGAAGAAATGCGCACCAAGCCAGAGTTCGTACGGATCACCGGCGCCGGCATGGCTGAATCCCATGTCCACGACGTGCAGATCACCAAGGAAGCGCCAAACTACCGCGTAGGTTGAGGCTTCCAGCAAAACGTTAAGTAACCGGGGCTGTTCTTTCAGCCCCGAGTTGTTTCTGATTCATTAGACGAGACTGACTTCATGGCCCTCGACATTCACGCCCACCGCATCCTGATCCTCGACTTCGGTTCCCAGTACACCCAACTGATCGCCCGCCGCGTGCGTGAAATCGGTGTGTACTGCGAACTGCACCCGTTCGACATGGATGACGAAGCGATCCGCGAATTCGCCCCTAAAGGTGTCATCCTGGCCGGTGGCCCCGAGTCCGTGCACGAAGCCAACAGCCCGCGTTGCCCGCAAGCGGTGTTTGACCTGGGCGTGCCGGTCTTCGGTATCTGCTACGGCATGCAGACCATGGCCGAGCAACTGGGCGGCAAGGTTGAAGGTTCCGAACTGCGTGAATTCGGTTACGCCCGTGTCGACGTGGTCGGCAAGAGCCGCCTGCTGGACGGCATCGAAGACCACATCGACGCCGACGGCCTGTTCGGCCTCGACGTCTGGATGAGCCACGGTGACAAGGTCACCAAGATGCCGGAAGACTTCCACATCCTGGCCAGCACGCCGAGCTGCCCGATTGCCGGCATGTTCAACGACGAGCGCGGCTACTACGGCGTGCAGTTCCACCCGGAAGTGACCCACACCAAGCAGGGCGGCCGCATCCTGTCGCGCTTCATCCTCGACATCTGCCAGTGCGAAGCCCTGTGGACCCCGTCGAAGATCGCTGAAGACGCCATCGCCAACGTGCGTGCCCAGGTCGGTACTGATAACGTCCTGCTCGGCCTGTCCGGCGGCGTTGACTCCTCCGTGGTTGCTGCGCTGCTGCACAAGGCCATCGGCGACCAACTGACTTGCGTATTCGTCGACAACGGCCTGCTGCGCCTGCACGAAGGCGAGCAAGTGATGGCCATGTTCGCCGAGAACATGGGCGTCAAGGTGATCCGTGCCAACGCCGAAGATCAGTTCCTCAACAACCTGGCCGGCGAGTCCGACCCAGAGAAGAAGCGCAAGATCATCGGCCGCACTTTCATCGACGTCTTCGATGCCCAGTCCAACAAACTGGACAACATCAAGTACCTCGCCCAGGGCACCATCTACCCCGACGTGATCGAGTCGGCCGGCGCCAAGAGCGGCAAGGCCCACGTGATCAAGTCCCACCACAACGTGGGTGGCCTGCCTGAGGAAATGAACCTCAAGCTGGTAGAACCGCTGCGCGAACTGTTCAAGGACGAAGTCCGCCGTCTGGGCCTGGAACTGGGCCTGCCGTACGACATGGTCTACCGCCACCCATTCCCAGGCCCGGGCCTGGGCGTGCGCATCCTCGGTGAAGTGAAAAAGGAATACGCCGACCTGCTGCGTCGTGCCGACCACATCTTCATCGAAGAACTGCGCAAGGCCGACTGGTACCACAAAGTCAGCCAGGCCTTCGTCGTGTTCCAGCCGGTGAAATCGGTTGGGGTGGTCGGCGATGGCCGTCGCTACGCCTGGGTCGTGGCCCTGCGTGCCGTAGAAACCATCGACTTCATGACCGCCCGCTGGGCACACCTGCCGTACGAACTGCTGGAGACTGTCAGCGGCCGTATCATCAATGAAATCGAAGGTATCTCGCGCGTGACGTATGACGTGTCGAGCAAGCCGCCGGCGACGATTGAGTGGGAATGATCAGGCGTCCGGCACTGACCGGCACCCTCTAGCAAAAAGTACCCTGAAGCCCGCTTAATTGCGGGCTTTTGGTAATGGGTTACCGGCGGCCTTCGCACACCGGTGATTCGCCGATGCGGCCTTCCTTGCACAGGTCGATGTTATCTGTGCGCTTGAAGCCGGCGTCTTTCATGCAATAAAACTGCGTGAGCACCTGGTCAATCGGCGTCCTGTCCCCTGTCCCTGTCAGGTTGGTATAGCCGCAGGCGGTCATAGCACTCTTGACGCCTTCTTCAGACACTCCGTTCTTCTTCCAATTGGTAAATTCCGGCGGCGGAGGTTGAAAGCCCCTGCCTGTGCAGCCAATCAATAACACAGCGCAAAAACTCAGCAACAGGCTCTTCGTGAGCATGGCGTTCTTCCTCATGGTTTGGCTCGGATATCGTATGCGTCGTATCAGCGAGCTTGTCGAGGTAGTGTCGAGGGCTGCTCAGGAGTAACTAGAAAAACTCATCCAACAGGCAGTAAAAAGCCATTCGCTGCTCATCAGGTTCCACACCATACCTCTCAAAGAACGGCCTGACCCATTCCTGCCCCAAGTTGCGCTCGACACTGCGGGCCGCCAGGGCCAGATCTTGATAACGGTCACTGACCCCCAGGCGGCCGCAGTCGATAAAACCACTGAAGTGACCGTCCGCTGCCATGAAGTTCGGCAGGCAGGCGTCGCCGTGGGTTACCACCAAGTCATGGGTGGTGGGCCGTGTCGACAGGAGTTCGGCGAACACATCGGTGGCGCTACGTCCCAATCGCTCATCGTCGAAGTCCGTTACATCAATCAGCCCGGCGTTGATATGTGCCTGGGCGACGGTGATGCGCAGTTCCAGGGTGTGATCGAAGGGGCATTGCGCCACGGGGATCTGGTGCAATGTACGCAGGGCGTTGGCCAGGATGTCGATGATCTGCGCGGCAGAAAGGTCACTGCTACTGGCCAGGTCCTGTCCCGGGATGGCGCTCATCAGCAGCCAGTGGTGAAGGTTTTCCTGCACCTCATCCAGCACCACCGGCGCCGGCAGGCCCTGCTGTTGCAGCCAGTGAAGGCGCTCGATTTCATCGGCAAGCTCGGCGTGTTCTACGAGGGGCTCGGCCTTCAGGAACAGGTCCGTGCCGTTGTCCCTGCGTAGCCGGAAGACGTCAGCCCGCGACTCGCCGATGGCCTGCTGCTCGATCAGCGCATGGGGGAACTGTTCACGCCATTTGTTTGGAATATTCACAGGGCTTTTCCTTTTTCCTGCTTTAGCGCCGTGCAATATCCGAGAAGTAAAACTTATCCAGCGTATGCCGCGACTCGGTGTATTCGAACTGCCGCCCGTCCTGCAAAAATGTCTGGTTGCTCACCACAATCACATGGCTCTGGCCGTCGAGGTCCAGGTGCGCCTGGTCGTCCTTGCTGCGGGGCAGGGCTTCGATGGTGCGCTGGGCGTAGCTGATCTGCAGATGCAGGGTCTGTTCGATGAAGGCGTAGATCGACTGCTCGGCAATCGCCTGGTCCAATCCGGGGATCAACTCGGCGACGAAGTGGTTGATGTCGAGGATCACCCGTTTGCCGCCGATGCGCCGCACCCGTTTGATGCGGGTAATCAGGGTGCCGGCCTCGGCCTCGATATGTTGCAGCAGCGAGCCTTCCAGCGGGAGTTGGGTGAACTCGACCACTTCGGTGCGTACATCATCGCCCAGGTCGGCGTGGGTTTCGTGGAAGCTGACGATGCCGCCCAGTTGAAACTCAATCGGGTTGGGCGACAGCACGAAGGTGCCCTTGCCATGGATTTTTTGCGCGAACCCACGCTCCTGCAATTGCTCGATGGCCCGGCGCACGGTGCCACGGCTGGCCTGGTAGGTGTCCATCAATTCGGTTTCGGAGGGCAGGCGCGTGCCGCGTTGCAGGCGTTCGGTGGTGATGCTGGCAAGCAGATCGGTGTAGATCTGGTTGTATTTACTCATGGAGAGGGCTCTGTGCCGCGTTTGCTTTCAAGGCAGGAACCTTAGTGGCAGAGGCGGGCTTTGTCCATTGGCCCCTTGGAAAGCGGTGGGCGACTATTTTTGTAACTCGTACAGACGAGTTGTTGCTTTAACTCGTCTGTACGAGTACTTTTGCCCTCGGCATGCTGCCAATAACAAGAATCTAAAGTGGAAGAACAAGCATGAGCCACGACTATTCCAACATCGCCCGCGAGATTCTCCAGAACCTCGGGGGCAGCGATAACCTTGAGCAGGCGGCCCACTGCGTGACGCGCCTGCGCCTGGCCCTCAAGGACCCGAGCCTGGTCAACGGCAGTGCGTTGAACCAGGTCGACCTGGTCAAGGGCTCGTTCTTCACCGGCGGTCTGTTCCAGATCGTCATCGGCCCCGGCGAAGTCGAAAAGGTCTACGCCGCCTTGCGCGAGCAGACTGGCCTGGCCGCCGCCACCATTGCCGATGTGAAGAAGAAGGGCGCCGACAAGACCAACGCCATGCAGCGCCTGGTGCGGGTGTTCTCCGATGTGTTCATGCCGATCCTGCCGGCGCTGATCATTGCCGGCCTGCTGATGGGCATCAACAACCTGATGGGCGCCAAGGGCATGTTCATTGAGGGCCAGACCTTGCTCGAGGCTTATCCGAACCTGGATGGCCTGTGGAGCCTGATCAACCTGATGGCCAACACCTCGTTTGTGTTCCTCCCGGCGCTGGTGGGCTGGTCGGCGGCCAAGCGCTTTGGCGGCAGTGAAATCCTCGGCATCGTGCTCGGCCTGATGCTGGTCCACCCGGACTTGCTCAACGCCTGGAACTACGGCAAGGCGGTGGCCGGGCTCGACGGCCAGAGCTTGCCGTACTTCGATATTCTGGGCTGGTTCCAGATCGAGAAGGTCGGCTATCAAGGCCAGATCCTGCCGATCCTGATGGCCGCCTACGTCATGAGCGTGATTGAAAAATGGCTGCGGGCGCGGGTGCCGAATGCCATCCAATTGCTCGTCGTGCCGATCACCACCATCGTCGTCACCGGCGTGCTGGCCCTGGCAATCATCGGCCCGGTGACCCGGCACCTCGGCATCCTGATCACCGAAGGCGTGGTCACTCTGTTTGACCTGGCGCCAATGGTGGGCGGGGCGATTTTCGGCCTGCTGTATGCGCCGCTGGTGATTACCGGCATGCACCACATGTTCCTTGCCGTGGACCTGCAGCTGATCTCGACCCAGGGCGGCACGTTTATCTGGCCGATGATTGTCATGTCCAACCTGGCCCAGGGCAGCGCGGCCCTCGGGGTGTTCTACATGAGCCGCAATGCGCGGGATAAAAGCATGGCCTCGACCTCGGCGATTTCCGCTTACTTCGGCATCACTGAGCCGGCGATGTTTGGGGTGAACCTGCGCTTCAAGTTCCCGTTCTATGCCGCCCTGCTGGGCTCGGCCCTGGGCAGCATTTTCCTCTCGCTGAACAAGGTGCAGGCCTCGGCCATCGGCGTGGGCGGCCTGCCCGGATTTATTTCGATCGTGCCGCAATCCATCGCGATGTTTGTGATCGGCATGGTCATCGCGATTGTCGTGCCGTTTGTTCTGACCTGTGGGTTGAGCATGAAAATTGTTCGGCCGGGTTATCGCGTCGCCTGATAGATCGCCATCGCAGGCAAGCCAGCTCCCACATCTGGAATGCGTTCCCCTGTGGGAGCCGGGCTTGCCCGCGATGAGGCCCGCAAGACCAGCACACCACTCTACTGAAGGAGCCCACCATGCAAGACTGGCAACACTCGGTGATCTACCAGATCTACCCCAAAAGCTTCCACAGCCATGCGGGTAACGCCACCGGTGACCTGCTGGGCATCGTGGACAAACTCGACTACCTCCAGTGGCTGGGCGTCGATTGCCTGTGGATCACCCCGTTCCTGCGCTCGCCCCAGCGCGACAATGGCTATGACATCAGCGACTACTACGCCATCGACCCCAGCTACGGGACCATGGCCGACTGCGACCTGCTGATCAGCGAAGCGGCCAAGCGCGGCATCAAGCTGATGCTCGATATCGTGGTCAACCACACCTCCATCGAGCACGAGTGGTTCCAGCAGGCGCGCAGCAGCCTCGACAACCCGTACCGCGACTTCTACATCTGGCGCGACCAGCCCAATAACTGGGAATCCAAGTTCGGCGGCTCGGCCTGGGAATACGAGGCGCAGACCGGCCAGTACTTCCTGCACCTGTTCGACCACACCCAGGCCGACCTCAATTGGGACAACCCCAAGGTGCGCGCCGAAGTCTACAAGCTCATGCGCTTCTGGCGTGACAAGGGCGTGGGCGGCTTCCGTCTGGACGTGATCAACCTGATCTCCAAGCCGGCGGATTTCCCCGAAGACAACAGCGACGGCCGGCGCTTCTACACCGATGGGCCGAACGTGCATGCCTACCTGCAGGAAATGCACCGCGAAGTGTTCGAGGGCCACGCGCTGATCAACGTTGGCGAGATGTCCTCCACCAGCCTCGAACACTGCATTCGCTACTCGCGACCAGAGTCGAAAGAGCTGTCGATGACCTTCAACTTTCATCACCTGAAAGTCGATTACCCCAACCTGCAAAAGTGGGTGCGCGCCGACTTCGACTTCCAGCAACTCAAACGGATTTTCTCCGACTGGCAACTGGGCATGCAGGCCGGGGGCGGCTGGAACGCGTTGTTCTGGTGCAACCATGATCAGCCGCGGGTGGTCTCGCGCTTTGGCGATGACGGCGAGCACCGCGTGGTCTCAGCCAAGATGCTCGCCACGGCCCTGCACTTCCTCCAGGGCACGCCGTTTGTGTACCAGGGCGAAGAGCTGGGCATGACCAATCCGGGCTTCGACAGCATCGAGCAGTACCGTGATGTCGAGACCCTCAACATCTACCGCCTCAAGCGCGATGCCGGTGAGTCCGAGGCCTCGAGCATGGCCGCGATCATGCAGAAATCCCGCGATAACGGCCGCACGCCGATGCAGTGGGATAGCAGCCAGGCCAATGCCGGCTTCAGCCGCGCTGAACCGTGGATCGGCATCCCGGCCAATGCGGCGCAGATCAATGTCCAGAGCCAGCTGGATGACCCGGATTCGGTGCTGCATCACTACCGCGCGCTGATCGCCTTGCGGCGCCTTGAGCCGCTGATTCAAGAAGGCGTCTACCGCCAACTGCTGCAAGACCACGACAAGGTCTGGGCGTACCTGCGTGAAGGCCATGGCGAGCGCCTGTTGGTGCTGAACAACTTCTATGGCCAGCCCTGCGAAATCCAGTTGCCCAACAACCTGATCAGCGCGGCGAGTGAGCAACGCCTGCTGATCAGCAACTACCCCGACTGCCCGGTGCCCACGGACACGGTCATCTTGCGTCCTTACGAGTCTTTTGTGCTGCACCTGACCGACTGAAACATCCCCTTTTCAGGCGCCGGCTTGCCGGCTCCGACAGGGAAAAAATAAGAAAAAATAATGGAGCGCTTCATGAAAACAACAATAAAGCTGGGCCTCGTTGCATCCTGTCTGACCCTGCCCCTGGCGGCGCATGCCCTGGAATTTGCCGGCTACCTGCGCAGCGGCGCCGGCACCTCGACCGGCAGCGGCCCGCAGCAATGTTTCCAACTGCCGGGCGCCCAATCCAAATACCGCCTGGGCAACGAATGCGAACAATATGCCGAGCTGGAGTTGCGCCAGGACCTGTTCACCCTGGGTGACGGCTCGGTGCTGAGCGTGGATGCCATGGCCTCGCTGTACAACAAGTACGACCGCGAGCTGAAGTTCCAGGGCGAAAACAACGGCTCGGCGCGCATGCCGCAGATGTATGCGCAGTGGTCGAATATGCCCAGCCTCAATGGCGGCTCATTGTGGGCCGGCCGGCGCTACTACAAACGTAATGACATCCATATTTCCGACTTCTACTACTGGAACCAGAGCGCCACCGGCGGCGGCATCGAGGACGTGCTGATCGGCGATCTGAAATACAGCTACGCCCTGTCGCGCAAGGACAACCTGTACCAGAAGGAATACGCCACCCGTCACGACTTCAACGTCGCAGGCTTCAAGACCAACCCCGGCGGCGAGCTGGAGCTGGGCCTGAGCTATATCGAACAGGCGGGCGGGCGCGACACCCACAGCGGCTGGGCCCTCACTGCGCAGCATGTGCAGGCCGCGTTCCTCGGAGGCAAGAACAAGTTCGCCCTGCAGTACGGCGAAGGGCCGGGCACTGGCCTTGGCTACACCGGCAACACGGCACTGGAGCGCAGCAGCAAAAGCTACCGCGCGGTGGAGTTTTTCGACTGGCAAGTGACCCCGCGTTTTGGCGGCCAGGTCGAGGCGGTGTACCAGAAAGACGTGCGCCCCGGCAGCCAGGACCAGACCTGGATGTCCATCGGTGTGCGCCCGGCGTATGCCATCAGCGAGCAGTTCAAGCTGGTCACCGAACTGGGACATGATCAGGTCGACGCCAGCGGCGGCACGCGCAAACTCAGCAAATTCACCTTCGCCCCGACCTGGTCGCCCAAAGGCCCGGATTTCTGGGCGCGGCCGGAGGTGCGTTTGTACTACACCTATGCCACCTGGAACGAAGCGGCCAAGCGTGCGGCCAACGAACTGGCGGCGGGTTCGGCGTTGTCCGACACCGGCTCCTATGGCACCGCGCGGCATGGCTCCAACTTCGGTGTGCAGGTCGAATACTGGTGGAAATAAACACCGGCTTTATGTGGGAGCCGGGCTTGCCCGCGATACCGGCGGCTCGGTGTTCCAGTGCAACCGTATTGATGCAATCGCAGGCAAGCCAGCTCCCACTGGGGCCCATTTCACCCCGGGATTTGTACTCGGCCGATGATTTTTACAGAACCAAACAGCAGGTGATGTCATGACCACAACTCAACCCCTGGAACTGCTGGCGCCCCTGGCGGGTGTGCTGTTGCCCCTGGACCAGGTGCCGGATCCGGTGTTCTCCAGTCGCCTGATCGGCGATGGCGTGTGTATCGACCCCACCTCGCAGACCCTCTGCGCGCCGCTGGCCGGGGTGATCAGCAATGTCCAGGACAGTGGGCATGCGGTCAGCGTCACCGACGACTACGGCGTGCAGGTGCTGATGCATATCGGCCTGGATACCGTGAACCTGGCGGGCAAGGGCTTCACCCGGCTGGTCGAGGAAGGCCAGCGGGTCGAGGCGGGTCAGCCGTTGATCGAGTTTGATGCCGACTTTATCGCGCTCAATGCTCGCAGCCTGCTGACCCTGATGCTGGTGGTCAGCGGCGAGCCATTTGTGCTGCTGGCGACGGACACCGGACTCGTCGCCGCCGGGCAACCGTTGCTGCGGGTGACCCCGGTAATCCGTGCGGCCAACGACGAGGAAGAGGAGGGCGACGCACTGTTTTCCAAACCCCTCACGTTGCCCAATGCCAACGGCCTGCATGCCCGCCCGGCGGCGGTGCTGGCCCAGGCGGCCAAGGGCTTCAATGCGAGCATCTGCCTGCACAAGCAAACCCAGAGCGCCAACGCCAAGTCCCTGGTGGCGATCATGGCGTTGCAGACGGTGCAGGGCGATACCTTGCAAGTCAGCGCCGCGGGGCAGGACGCCGAGGCGGCGATCCAGGCGCTGGTCGCGCTGTTGCTGGAGGGCTGTGGCGAAACCGTAGCGGTGCTGGCCGAGGAGGTTAAACCGGTCGCGCCGCTGTCGTCGGCGAGCGTGTTGCGCGGCGTCTGTGCGTCGCCCGGTTCGGCGTTTGGCCAAGTAGTGCAGGTGGCCGAGCCGCAGCTGAATGTGCCTGAAGAGGGGGCTGGCGAGGCGCTGGAACGGGCCGCCCTGGAACGTGGCTTGTGCGCTGCAACCCAGGCGCTGCAGGCGTTGCAGGACAAGCCCGGCGGCAGTGCCCAGGTAGAGATTTTCCGTGCCCATCAGGAATTGCTCGAAGACCCGACCCTGCTTGAACAAGCCCACGCCCTGCTCGCCGAAGGCAAGAGCGCCGCGTTTGCCTGGAACAGCGCCACACTCGCTACCGCCGGGCTGTTCGAGCAATCAGGCAGCCCCCTGCTGGCCGAACGCGCCGCCGACATGGCGGATGTTGGCCAGCGCGTGCTCAAGCTGATCCTCGGGGTTCAAGACGGCGCCTGGGAGTTGCCGGAGCAGGCCATCCTGATTGCCGAGCAATTGACCCCCTCGCAAACCGCCAGCCTCGATCCGGGCAAGGTGCTGGGGTTTATCACCGTGGCCGGAGGGGCCACCAGCCACGTCGCCATTCTTGCTCGCGCCCTGGGCTTGCCGGCGATGTGCGGTGTGTCGGCCCAGGTCCTGGCGTTGCCCGATGGCAAGCCCGTGTTGCTGGACGCCGACAAAGGCGAACTGCACCTCGACCCGGACCTGGCGGTGATCGAGACGCTGCGGGCTGCGCGCGAGCAGCAGGTTGTGCGCCACCAGCGCGATCTGCAGCAGGCCGCCTTGGCCGCCATCACTCGCGATGGTCATCATATTGAGGTGACCGCCAACGTCGCTTCGCTGCAGGAGGTGCAGCAAGCCCTGGTCCTGGGGGCCGAGGGGGTCGGGCTGTTGCGCTCGGAGTTTCTCTACCTGGACCGCAACCGCGCGCCGAGCCCGCAGGAACAGGCCCAGACCTACAGCGCCATTGCCGGTGTCTTGGGCACCGAGCGCAATCTGGTGGTACGCACGCTGGATGTGGGCGGTGACAAACCCTTGGCCTATGTGCCGATGGACAGCGAGACCAACCCCTTTCTTGGCCTGCGCGGCATTCGCCTGTGCCTGGAGCGCCCGCAACTGCTGCGCGAGCAGTTCCGCGCAATCCTTGCCAGCGCGGGCCTGGCGCGGCTGCATATCATGTTGCCGATGGTCAGCCTGTTGTCGGAGCTGCATCAGGCCCGGCAGATCCTCGAAGAGGAAGCGCTGGCCCTGGGGCTTGCCGAGCTGCCGAAGCTGGGGATCATGATTGAGGTGCCGTCGGCGGCATTGATGGCGGATGTGTTTGCGCCCCATGTGGACTTTTTCTCGATCGGCACCAATGACCTGACCCAATACACCCTGGCCATGGACCGCGACCACCCGCGCCTGGCCAGCCAGGCCGACAGCTTTCACCCGGCGGTGCTGCGCCTGATCGCCACCACGGTCAAGGCCGCCCATGCCCATGGCAAGTGGGTGGGTGTGTGTGGCGCGCTGGCGTCCGAAACACTGGCGGTGCCGATGTTGATCGGGCTGGGGGTGGACGAGTTGTCTGTCAGCGTACCGTTGATCCCGAGTATCAAGGCCACCGTGCGTGACCTGGACCTGGCGGACTGCCAACTGATCGCCCACCAGGTGTTGAACCTGGAAGAGGCCGCCCAGGTGCGCGAGGCTCTGAGCCTGTACCACGCAGCGACCGTCGAAACCTCATTGGTTGTGGAGAACTGAATATGTTCGAGAAATTGCAGCAGGCGTTCTGGAAAGCCCTGACCCCGGACCTGGTGGCGGAAACGGCGGTTGCCGAGCCGAAGGCTGACGGCATGTTGGCGCCGGCGGTGCTGAGTGCATTGGGCGGGGCGGCGAATCTCAAGACGCAGCAGCGGGTGGCGTTGACGCGGACCCGCGTGCAGCTACAGGACCCGGCGCTAGTGGACGAGGCGGCGCTGAAGGCGGCGGGTATCACGGCGGTGATGGTGCTGGCGGGCGGGGTGGTGCATCTGATCACTGGCCTGTAGAACACCACAAAATAAATGTGGGAGCGGGCTTGCTCGCGATAGCGGTGGGTCAGTCAAATACTCATCAACTGACCCACCGCTATCGCGGGCAAGCCCGCTCCCACATTGGGTTTTGTGCTGTCTGATCGTTCCCAGGGGTCAGAGTTGGGGGGTATCTTGCGGCGGCTTGGTCTTGTCCACGCCCGGCACATGCAGGTTGCCTTCCACCATCTGGTTGCCCTCCAGCTGCGGCTGGGTCACCCAGGTCAGGATGTCGTAATAACGGCGGATGTTGGCCACGAAGTGCACCGGCTCGCCGCCCCGGGCGTAGCCGTAGCGGGTCTTGCTGTACCACTGCTTCTGCGACAGGCGCGGCAGCATTTTCTTCACGTCCAGCCACTTGTTCGGATTCAGGCCTTCCTTTTGCGCCAGCTTGCGCGCGTCATCCAGGTGACCGCCGCCGACGTTATAGGCCGCCAGGGCAAACCAGGTGCGGTCAGGTTCGAGAATCTTGTCGTCCAGTTCGCTCTTGATCATCGCCAGGTACTTGGCGCCACCCTTGATGCTCTGCCGCGCATCCAGGCGGTTGGACACGCCCATGGCCTGGGCGGTGTTCTGGGTCAGCATCATCAGGCCGCGCACGCCGGTCTTGGAAGTGACGGTCGGTTGCCACAGCGATTCCTGGTAACCAATGGCTGCCAGTAGCCGCCAATCGACCTTTTCTTCCTTGGCCGAGGTCTTGAAGAACTTCTCGTACTTGGGCAGGCGCTGCTGCAAGTGCTGGGCAAAGGTGTAGGCACCGACGTACCCCAGTACATCCACATGCCCGTAATAACGATCCTTGAGGCGCTGCAGGGTGCCGTTCTTCTCGACCTTGTCGAGGTAGCTGTTGACCTCGTTGAGCAGGCTGTTGTCTTCACCGGCAGCCACGGCCCAGCTCTGGTTGCTGGCGTTGCCCAGATCGAAGGCCACCCGCACGTTGGGGAAGTACACCTGGTTCATCGCCACTTCATTGGAGTCGACCAGGGTCAGGTCGATCTGCCCTTCATCGACCATGCGCAGCAGGTCGACCACTTCAACGGCATCGGACTCTTCGTATTCAATCGCAGGATTCTGCTTTTTCAGCTCGGCCAGTTGCTCGGCATGGGTGCTGCCCTTGAGCACCATGATCTTTTTGCCCACCAGGTCGGCCGCATTGGTGGGGCGGGATTGGCCGTTGCGATAGATGATCTGCGGGGTGACTTCCAGGTACGCATGGGAAAAGCGCACCTGTTGTTTACGCTGCTCGCTGCTGACCAGGCCAGCGGCGGCCAATACCGGACCGTCGGGTTTGCCCAACTGGTCGAACAGGTCATCGAGGTTGTCGGCGGTCTCGATTTCAAGCTTGACCCCCAGGTCGTCGGCAAAGCGCTTGACCAGTTCGTATTCGAAACCGGTTTCGCCGTTGCGGTCCTGGAAATAGGTGGCCGGGCTGTTTCGGGTGACCACCCGCAATACGCCATCCTCCTTGATTCGCTCGAGCGTGCTGGGCTTATCAACACAGGCGCTGAGCATCAGGAAGAGTCCGGTGGCGAGGAGCCATTTGGCACATCGCGGGCGCAAAGCAGTTGGGGAGAACATCTGGGCAGTATACGCAAACGGCCCACGGCGCCATATCTCGACAGCATGGGAGTTGTCTGCTAGCGCCTGGGAAACTGTGCTGCAGCCCGCAGAAACGTGGCCTGGGGCGCAATGGTGAGGGTGAAAATAACTGCGTCGGCCACCCTGGAAAACGCCCCGATACCGTGCAATCTGTGCCAACTGACGTTCGGCAGCGGCCAGCGGCACCGTTTCGGGTGCCGTTGGCGCAGGTTTACGCTAGAATGCACGGCCTCAAAGCACACCCCCTTCCCGAGGCTGTCCCGAAGATGTTGATCCTGCGCGGCGCTCCTGCCCTTTCTGCCTTTCGCCACAGCAAACTCCTTGAGCAACTGAGCCAGAAGGTTCCAGCTGTCACTGGCTTGTATGCTGAATTTGCTCACTTCGCCGACGTTAACGGCGTTTTGACCGCCGACGAACAGCAAGTGCTGGCACGCCTTCTGAAGTACGGCCCCAGCGTTCCCGTTCAAGAGCCGACTGGCCGCTTGTTCCTGGTTCTGCCACGGTTCGGCACCATCTCGCCCTGGTCGAGCAAGGCCAGCGATATCGCCCGCAACTGTGGCCTGGAAAAAATCCAGCGCCTGGAACGCGGGATCGCCTTCTACGTGGCTGGCCAGTTCAGCGATGCCGAAGCCGAGCTGATTGCCAGCAGCCTGCACGACCGCATGACCCAGATCATCGTCAGCCAACTGGAACAGGCTGCCGGCCTGTTCAGCCATGCCGAGCCCAAGCCGCTGACCGCGATTGACGTGCTCGGCGGTGGCCGCGCCGCCCTCGAGAAGGCCAACACCGAGCTGGGCCTGGCCCTGGCCGAAGACGAGATCGACTACCTGGTCAACGCCTTCAACGGTTTGCAGCGCAACCCCCACGACATCGAACTGATGATGTTCGCCCAGGCCAACTCCGAGCACTGCCGCCACAAGATTTTCAACGCCAGTTGGGATATCGACGGCCAGAGCCAGGAAAAAAGCCTGTTCGGCATGATCAAGAACACCTACGTGATGCACAGCGAAGGCGTTCTGTCGGCTTATAAAGACAACGCCTCGGTGATCGTCGGCTCTGTCGCCGGCCGTTTCTTCCCGGACCCGGAAACCCGCCAGTACGGCGCGGTGCAGGAGCCGGTGCACATCCTGATGAAGGTTGAAACCCACAACCACCCGACCGCGATTGCCCCGTTCCCGGGCGCAGCCACCGGCTCGGGCGGCGAGATCCGCGACGAGGGCGCCACCGGCCGTGGCGCCAAGCCCAAGGCGGGCCTGACCGGTTTCACCGTGTCCAACCTGCAGATCCCAGGCTTCGAACAGCCGTGGGAAGTGCCATACGGCAAGCCTGAGCGCATCGTTACCGCACTCGACATCATGATCGAAGGCCCGCTGGGCGGCGCCGCGTTCAACAACGAATTCGGGCGTCCGGCCCTGACCGGTTATTTCCGTACCTTCGAGCAGTCCATCACCACCCCCCGTGGCGATGAAGTGCGCGGTTACCACAAGCCGATCATGTTGGCCGGCGGTATGGGCAACATCCGTGAAGACCACGTGCAGAAGGGCGAGATCCTCGTCGGCTCGAAGCTGATCGTGCTCGGCGGCCCGGCCATGTTGATCGGCCTTGGCGGCGGCGCGGCTTCCTCCATGGCCACCGGCACCAGCTCGGCGGACCTGGACTTTGCTTCTGTTCAGCGCGAAAACCCTGAGATGGAACGCCGTTGCCAGGAAGTCATCGACCGTTGCTGGCAGTTGGGTGACAAGAACCCCATCAGCTTTATCCACGACGTCGGCGCCGGCGGTTTGTCCAACGCCTTCCCGGAACTGGTCAATGACGGCGACCGTGGCGGCCGTTTCGAACTGCGCAATATTCCAAACGACGAGCCGGGCATGGCCCCGCACGAAATCTGGAGCAACGAATCCCAGGAACGTTACGTACTGGCGGTCGGCCCTGAAGACTTCGCGCGCTTCCAGGCCATCTGCGAACGGGAGCGTTGCCCGTTTGCCGTGGTCGGCGAAGCGACTGCCGAGCCGCAATTGACCGTGACCGACAGCCACTTCGGCAACAGCCCGGTGGACATGCCCCTCGAAGTGCTGCTGGGCAAGGCCCCGCGCATGCACCGTTCGGCGGTACGTGAAGCCGAGCTGGGCGATGATTTCGACCCAAGCAGCCTGGACCTGACCGACAGCATCGAGCGCGTGCTGCACCACCCGGCCGTGGCGAGCAAAAGCTTCCTGATCACCATCGGCGACCGCACCATCACCGGTCTGGTTGCCCGTGACCAGATGGTCGGCCCATGGCAGGTACCGGTGGCTGACGTTGCCGTGACCGCCACCAGCTTTGATGTGTACACCGGTGAAGCCATGGCCATGGGCGAGCGTACCCCGCTGGCCCTGCTGGACGCCCCGGCGTCGGGCCGCATGGCCATTGGTGAAACCATCACCAACATCGCCGCATCGCGTATTGGCAAGCTGTCCGATATCAAGCTGTCGGCCAACTGGATGTCCGCTGCCGGCCACCCCGGTGAAGATGCGCGCCTGTACGACACCGTCAAGGCAGTCGGCATGGAGCTGTGCCCGGAACTGGGGATCACCATTCCGGTGGGCAAGGACTCCATGTCCATGGCCACCCGTTGGAACGATGAAGGCACCGACAAGAGCGTTACCTCGCCGCTGTCGCTGATCGTCACCGGCTTTGCGCCAGTCACCGATGTCCGCCAGACCCTGACCCCGCAACTGCGCATGGACAAGGGCACCACCGACCTGATCCTGATCGACCTCGGTCGTGGCCAGAACCGCATGGGCGCCTCGATCCTTGCCCAGACCCACGGCAAGCTCGGCAAGCAGGCGCCGGACGTCGATGACGCCGAAGACCTCAAAGCCTTCTTCGCCGTGATCCAGGGCCTGAATGCCGATGGCCACCTGCTGGCTTACCACGACCGTTCCGACGGTGGTTTGCTGACCAGCGTCGTGGAAATGGCTTTCGCCGGTCACTGCGGCCTGAGCCTGAACCTCGACGGCCTGGCGGAAACTTCCGCTGACATCGCTGCCATCCTGTTCAACGAAGAATTGGGCGCGGTCATCCAGGTGCGCCAGGACGCCACCCCGGACGTGCTTGCACAGTTCAGCGCCGCTGGCCTGGGCGACTGCGTGGCCGTGGTCGGCCAGCCGATCAACAACGGTGTGATCAACATCGTGTTCAACGGCGACACCGTGTTTGAAGGCCAGCGCCGCCTGCTGCAACGCCAGTGGGCCGAGACCAGCTACCAGATCCAGCGCCTGCGCGATAACGTCGCCTGTGCCGAGCAGGAATTCGACGTGATCCTGGAAGAAGACAACCCGGGCCTGAGCACCAAGCTCAGCTTCGACGTCAACCAGGACATCGCCGCGCCGTACATCAAGAAAGGCATCCGCCCACAGGTTGCCGTGCTGCGTGAGCAGGGCGTCAACGGCCAGGTGGAAATGGCGGCCGCGTTCGACCGTGCCGGCTTCAATGCGATTGACGTGCACATGAGCGATATCCTCGCCGGTCGTGTTGACCTCAATGAGTTCAAGGGCCTGGTGGCCTGCGGCGGTTTCTCCTATGGCGACGTGCTGGGTGCCGGTGAAGGCTGGGCCAAGTCGGCCCTGTTCAACAGCCGTGCCCGCGATGCGTTCCAGGGGTTCTTCGAGCGTAACGACAGCTTCACCCTGGGTGTGTGCAACGGTTGCCAGATGATGTCCAACCTCCACGAACTGATCCCGGGCAGCGAGTTCTGGCCGCACTTTGTGCGTAACCGTTCCGAGCAGTTCGAGGCCCGTGTGGCCATGGTGCAGGTGCAGGAATCGAACTCGATCTTCCTGCAAGGCATGGCCGGTTCGCGCATGCCAATCGCCATTGCCCACGGTGAAGGCCATGCCGAGTTCGCCAGCGAAGAAGCGCTGCTCGAAGCCGACCTGTCCGGCACCGTGGCCCTGCGCTTTGTCGACAACCACGGCAAGGTCACCGAAAACTACCCGGCCAACCCGAACGGCTCGCCGCGCGGGATCACCGGGCTGACCAGCCGCGACGGTCGTGTGACCATCATGATGCCGCACCCGGAGCGTGTGTTCCGCGCGGTGCAGAACTCGTGGCGCCCGGAAGAGTGGAACGAAGACGGTGCGTGGATGCGCATGTTCCGTAACGCTCGTGTGTGGGTGAACTAAGGCCGTGTACAAGCTCAGCTTCTTTGTGCCCGACAGCCATGTGGAGGCGGTGAAAAGCGCCGTCTTCGCGGCCGGTGGCGGGCGCATCGGCGACTACGACAGCTGTGCCTGGCAAGTGCTGGGCCAGGGCCAATTCCGCCCGATGGACGGCAGCCAGCCGTTTATCGGGCAGGTGGGCCAGGTCGAAGTGGTTGAAGAATGGAAGGTCGAGCTGGTGGTGGCTGATGAGTTGATCAAGGCAGTTGTCGCTGCGTTGAAGCTCAGCCACCCCTATGAAACACCGGCTTATGAGGTGTGGCAGCTGGCGGATTTCTGATCGGCCGGCTGTAGACAGAAAACCCGCTGGGCCGACTTGGCCAGCGGGTTTTTTTGTGGGCGATCATGCCGCCATGGGCAAGCCTCAATCACTCACGGTGCGGGCACCAGCCCCACTTCAGCCTTCAAGGCGCTGATCAACAGGTTTTCGTAGCCGAACCGCTTGCCCTGCATCGGCTCCCAGCGCTCGACATAAAACAGGCCGTTGTGGTCGACCTTGATCGGTGTCGAGACGATTTCCCCGCTGCGGGAACGATGCAGCAGGTTGCTCTGCGCCGGCGACGGGCGTTCGATCAGGAACAGGCCGGGACGGTTCAGGCGTGTCCTGTCCGCGGGGACGAAGGGGGAGGGGGCCTTGATGCCTTCTACGCCGGCGTCCAGGATGAAATCGCTGCGCAGGGCTCGGGTGTAAGGCGTCAGGCCTTCGGCAAACGTCTCCCAAGTACCGGGGCGAATGTTCTGCGCCAGTGCCGGGGCCGTGTCCCGGATTTGCAGGCTGACGGCGCCTTGCAGCTCCGCCAGGCCGGGCACCCCCAGGTTGATGTTGGTGTGGGCGCTGCCGATGAAGGCCAGCCATTTATGCGGCCCGTGGGCCGCCTGGTCGGCCTTGATCACCTGCGATGCGAAGTAGCTGAACATCTGGTTGCGCGACTGCACCGTGTCCCGCAGCCCCTTGACGTGGTAACTGGCCGTGCAGTCCAGGGCCCGGATGCGCAGGCCATGCCTGGCCGCCACCTGGATGACTTCGGTGTAGGTATCGTCGCCGTTGTAGCCTGGCATATGGCCGCGATCCAGCCGTGTGAGGTAGCGCTTGAGTGTGTCCGGCAGCCGCTGCGTGCTGAGGAACATGTCCAGGTCCGCCTGATGCATATCGGTCAGCAGGTGTTCGACGTACAGCGTCTTGAACTCCAGTTCCTTGAGTTTTTTCATGTGGTCGCGCAGCCAGCGCTTGCTGGATTGCTCCTGGTGCCCTTCACCAAGGATCAGCCCCGGGAACTCGCTTTGACGCAGTTTTTCCAGAAATGCCTCTGGGGTCGTGTGGGCGGCCAGTTCGGCCGGGTCTGGTCTTGCCGGCGGTACCTGGCTGGCCAGGTAGGCCTGGGCATCGCTACTCAGGCGATCCCTGGCGCTCTGGAAGGCCTGGAATGCTTCGCGCTCGTGCGGATTCAGCGCAAAGTAGCGGCTGTCCAACCCGCGGTGGGCGACGATCTGTTGCGCAAGGTTGTCCCTGAGCGGTAGGGGAATGTCGTAGTCGCTGTAATGCGCCACGACCGCGGCAGTCGCCGCACTGGACGACGCTGCGGGTTCGGGTGCCTTGTACGCGGTCTGCAGGGCCAGGCGGTAATCGCCCTTGGCCAAGGGATCGCCCGCAATGGCACCGGCGGTGTCGAGCCAGATCCCCACGGGTTGGCCCGGGGCCACGTCGTCCACCCGCAGGGCAACGGCACCTTGCAAGTCGGCCAGGCCGGGGGTGTCATCGAAAGTGCGCAGGCGCGATGAATCCACCAGGGCCACCCAGCGCTCACCGGGTGTGTCGATGGCGTCGGTCTCGAGGGCTTTGTGGGAGTAGAAGTTCCTGATCCCGTTGTCCCGGGGCGTGGTGGTCGGGGTGTCGGCCATTTGCAGGACGTCATCCAGTAGATAGGAGGTGGATGCGTCCAGGGCCCTGATCTTCATGCCCTTTTCCTGGGCCTTGCGCACCAGGGCCACGTAGGAGTATTCGGCATTCTCGGCAAAACCCAAGGCGGTATCGATGGTTTTCAGGTGCCGTTGGATATGTTGCCAGGATTTCCCGCTGTTCAGCTTCTCCAGTTTCGCCCGGAATATATCGGCTGGCAGGTGCTCGATGTACAGGTGTTTGAAGCCTTGGTTGAGCAAGCTGTCCATCTGCGTGATCAGCAGTTGTTTAGCGGCAATGGAGCCGGGTATCGCGCCGATGACCAGGGGCTTGTTCCCGGCAAAGGCATTGCTGGCGATCCATTGCGAGAAGGACGTGTCGGCGCCGATGGCCGGCACATCGGTGCGGGCTGGTAGTGGGGCGAGATGTTTGAAAAAGTGGCGGGCGTCGGCTGTCAGTTGCTCGGCCTGTTGCAAGTAGGCGGCGCGCACCGCTTTCAAGTCTCGGGCAGCATTCTCCAGTGCGACGTCCCGGGAGCCGAACTCCCATTCGGTTCGCTGCACTATCCCGGCCCGTACATCCGGGTTCAGGGCCAGCTCCAGTTTGCCCGCGTACTTCGCCGGGATTTCATAGTTCTTCAATGGCTCGGGTGGCTCGGGCAGCTTTTCATATTTCGGCGCGCCGCCAGTCACCCCGGTACGCCGCCAGACGCCTTGCGCATCGGGGGCGGCGAGGCGGGTAGTGGAAACCAGTCTGCCGGTCGCCGGGTCCAGGCGGTACAGCAAATAACGGCCGATCGGGTCGGGGGTCTTTTTTGCCCACAGGCCTTCGCCACCGAACAGCACGGCTTGCATGTCCTCAAGCGCCAGCGGCTTGGGCTCTAGTGGCTGGATCAGCTTCAAGACCTCGTTCAGCGCCGCCGCAGCCTCGGTGGCCGGGCGCACGGCCGGTTTTACCAGTTGTTTGAGCGACACCAGGGCCGGGCGCAGATCGGTAAAAGCCGCCCCGGCGCTGTTGAGCACGTAACCGATCAAGTGTTCCACGGCCGCCCCCGTATCGCCCTGCTGATAGGCGTGCAGCGCCAGCATGCCGTCCTTGAATGCCAACAGCATGCCCAGGCTCAGGCTGAGGGTGGGGAACGGCGCGGTAGCGATACCGCTGACCCACTCCACGCAGGTCCACAGAATACTGCTGATCATCTGGCTGCGATTCGCCGTGGTGCCTTCAACGTCGTCAATCTTGCGCTGCTGCTTCATGTCGTACAGCGCCTGGCGCAGATCCAGTAATGGGGTTTGCCCGTGGGTCGAGTCGTAGCGCGGCGGACTCACGGAGGTTTTGTTCAAGTCCTCGGGTAATTGCGCCTTGGCCTCTTCCAGGAAGTTGCGTACGCGCGCCTGGGATTGAGCACCGACCCGCAGGGTGAAATAGCCGACCATGCCGGGAGTCTTTTTCAGCAGATAGTTGAACTGTCGCGCCTCACGAAAGCTGATGCCATCGGGGGCGTTTGGGGTGTAAAGCAACGTCGGGAAACCGGCGTGGCTGAAGAGGAAGTTATCGATCACCCATTCGCCGTCTACCAGCAAGCGGTGGAGGGCGTAGGTGCCACGGACCTCGGTGCGGGTATCGCCCATGCTGGCAATGCTGCGTTCCAGCCAGTCGCCATCGACCCCGGCGATATGCCCTTGCAGGCGGCATTCCAGGGCGGCGTTCTGCATCTGCCGTTGTGTAATGCTCAGGGTGGCATTGCGCCGCAAGGCATAGTCGGCACTGCCGGCGTTGAGCAGCCGGCGTTTGACTTCGTTGATGTAGTGTTGGCCAACCCAGGTGCCGGTGATCGAGCGGGCGACCTTTTCAGCGGTCAGCGGGCTCAGGTCAACACCGGGCGGGCCTTTGAAGCGAGCGGCGCGCGAAAATTTCTCGTCAAGAAAGCCTACGCCGTCGGCGTAGCCATCGCGGTACAGCTGGGTGTAGGTCAGGGGGGTGGGGGTCCATGAGGCGAGCAGCGCCGGGGGCGAGAAGGCCCAGACCGTATCGGGGTCGATGTCGTTCTGACGGCGTCCGAGCAGTTCGTTCAGGCGTTTTCTGGCCCGTTCGTGCACGTAGGTGGAGAAGCTGGGAACCTGTGCATCGGACAGCGGGAAGTCGTTGTAGGCCTGCAGTGCGCCTTCGCTGTCTTGCGCCAGTTTCAGCAGTTTCTGGCGGTTGTCGACGCTGGTGGAGCGATACCAGTTCGGGGTGCCGAATTCATAGTCATCGACCCGGGTTGCCAGGACATGGGCCGACATGGCCTGGAGGCAGTCGGCATGCTTGCCGATATTGCCAAAGCGGATCTGTGTGTATTCCCGGGCGTGAAACTTGAAGCTCAGGCCCGTCAATACCTGTTTCATTGCATCGCGAAAACGCAGGGCAACCCGCTTGATCAGGTAGTCGGTGAGGCCGCCGCTGTCCTGGCTCCAGCCGAGGATATGGTTCTGGCACGCGATCTCACTGTCGAATGCCTGAAACTGCTGCTCGCGCGGTGCCTCGGGGGTGCATAACAGCACACGGATCACGCTGCCGTTGGCATCGGTCTGGCACAGCACCCACATATCCTGCAACTGGGCTTCGTGCAGCGACAGGGTGGCGGCGCTCAGGCGCGGGTCGGTGTCTTGGCGCAGGCTCTGCACCAACTGGAAGTCCTCTTCAGTGAGGTGCCCCTGAAGCAAGGCCGTGTAGGCCAGCGCGTTGATCCGCTGGTCGAGCATCTGTTCGATTGCCCGGCTGACGGCGGGTTTGCCGTGCATCTGCTGCTGGGCGTCGGCAAAGTCGATACGTGGCTGCAGGGTGCTCAGCGTCTGCGCCAGCCAGGCGGGTGTCAGGTCCCGATAGGCCTTGGGCAACACGGCATCCCGGTAGGTGAGTGTGGTTTTGTTGAGAAAGTCCGAGCCCGCCAGTGCATCGCCGGTTTGCAGGCCGCGCAGGGCCAGGTCGATCAGGTTGCGGTCATGTTCGTACTCGCCGATGGGGTCCACGTAGCGCCGGGTGTTGATCACCAGGTGCTCGGGCATCAGGTCTTGGATGTCCAGCTCATCGCTCAGGCGTTCGAGCAGTTGGTAGCGGGCCAGTGCCTCGGGGCTGGTGACCGGACTCAGCAGGTCGAGCAGATGCTGGCGTGCCTCGTTGTAGCTCGCCAAGTGGGTGGCGAGTGTGGCCCGACGGTCTGCACTGGCGCTGCGGTACCAGTCCGGTGCGCTCTGGCGCAGGTAGCGCTCCAGCAAGCGGCGGGCGCGCCATGCCAGGCGTGGGCTGATGTCCGGCACAGAGGCGCTGATGGCGCGATCCAGGTCACTGATCAGTTGAGCGGCTGACGGCTGCGGATTGTCGACCAGGCTCAGCGCCCGCTCGATGTCCTGGGTGCGCTTGGCGATCAGGGCGGCGTCGGTGTGTTCAAACAGCGGGGTCTTGTCGATCGGCGTCAATTCCAGCGGCCAGATCGCGGCCGGTGTTATATCGCGATAACGCACGGGCAGCAGTTGCATGAAGTCGCGCCGTTGCTCGGCATCGTCCATGCCTTGGCGCAAGTGCGTATTCAATTGCGCCAGGGAGCCCAGGCACTCGATCCCGCGGGTGGGGGTAAACAGCATTACCTCACCCAGGGGCAGTGCAGAACTCAGATCGCTGGGCACCGGGCTGGACTTCTCGGTCACCACGAAGGCCCCCGCCAGCTCGACGCTCTGTTCCTGATAACGCAAGGTCAGCGCATACAGCCCCGGGCGCAGGGTTATGCCCTGCGCTATACGCCCAAGCAAGGCCTGCTGTTGCGGGTGCAACAGGCGGTCCTCGGCACTGAGGGTTGTTGCATGGGCCAGGGCGACGTACCCGGCTTCAAAGGTCATAAAGGATTTGCGTGGCTTGCCATCTATCTGCTCATAGCGGTCGAGGTGCTGCAGATGGGCGTTGAGCGTGGTCTTGAGCGTTGCCACGCGGCTGGCCAGGTTGCTCTGGGTAAGCCCTCGGTAGAGCGGCCGGCTCTTGTTCAGATACAGCTGCCGATAGGACATCAGCATGCCGTTGAGTTTTTCCAGATAGGCCAGTGCAGCAGAGGGTTTGTGTTCGGGCACTAGCGGCGCATCGACTTGAAGCAGGTGATGACCGATCTGATTGAGGTTGCCTTTGATGCCTTCAAAGGTTGGGGATGTGGTGCTCACAGGCACGCTCTCCATGCTGAGGATAAGAACCCTCAGCATGGGCAGCCGTGCCCTGGGCAGGGCGGTAGATAAGTAGCGGGCTCAGGCCCCGGTACGCACCGGGTCGCGGCTGGCAAGGGCCTTGAGGGCAGTGCTCAAGCCTTGGGCCGACTCGCCCACCAGCAGGTGCCAGATACCGCCGTCGAGCCGGCTGATGCCCTGGCAACCAAGGGTCTTGAGCTGGGATTCCGACAATGCCCGGTCATCGGCCAGGCGCAGGCGCAGACGGGTCATGGCCACGCAATCGAGCTGCAGCACATTGTCGCCGCCGCCCAGTGCGTTCAGCCATTGTTCGGCCTGGGGCGGGGCAACGTTGGCCACCGCGGGCTGAGGGCTGGGAGATGAGGGCGAGGGCTGGCCGGCTGTCGGCATGGCCAAGCGAATCTCATCGGCAATGCTGTCGGCCATCGGCCCCACCACCACCTGCAAGCTGCCGCCATTGCCGGGGCGCACCACGGCCATCGCCCCCAGGGCCTTGAGCTCGGCGTCCACGGCCTTGTTACGGTCGACCATGTCCAGGCGCAGACGGGTGGTGCAGGCGCCGACGCTGAGCAGGTTGTCGGCACCGCCCAGGGCGCGGATGTAGGCACTGGCCCGCTGGTTATCACTCATCGCTTCGGCCTGTACCACCTGGATGTCTTCACGGCCAGGGGTCTTCAGGTTGAAGCGACGGATGCAGTAGTTGAACACGCTGTAGTAGATCACCGCGTAGGCGAGGCCCACCGGGATCACCAGCCAGCCATTGGTGGATTTGCCCCAGCCCAGGACCATGTCGATGAACCCACCGGAGAAGGTAAAGCCCAGGTGAATATCCAGCAGGTTGGTGACCGCCATCGACAGGCCGGTGAGCAGCGCATGCAGCAGGTACAGGAACGGCGCGAGGAACATAAAGGCGAATTCGATCGGCTCGGTGACCCCGGTGAGGAATGAGGTCAGGGCCATCGACAGGAAGATCCCGCCCATGATCTTGCGCCGCTCCGGCAGGGCGTTGCGGTACATCGCCAGGCACGCGGCGGGCAGGCCGAAGAGCATCACCGGGAACATGCCGGTCATGAACTGGCCGCCTTTGGGGTCGCCGGCAAAGTAGCGGGTCAGGTCGCCGGTGACCACTGCGCCGGTGGCCGGATCAGTGAAGCTGCCAAACACAAACCAGGCCATGTTGTTGAGGATATGGTGCAGCCCGGTGACGATCAGCAAGCGGTTGAACACGCCGAACACAAAGGCGCCGAGGCTGCCGCTTTCCATCAGCAGCACGCCAAAACTGTTGATGCCGTGCTGCACCGGCGGCCAGATCAGGCCGAAGATCACCCCCAGGCCCACCGCCGAGAACCCGGTGACAATCGGCACAAAGCGTCGCCCGCCAAAGAACGCCAGGTACTCCGGCAGCTTGATGTCCTTGAAGCGGTTGTACAGGGCCCCGGCCATCAGCCCGCTGACGATCCCGGCGAGCATGCCCATGTTGATGGTGCTGTCCATGACCTTGAGGGTGGAGACCATCACCAGGTAGCCAATGGCTCCGGCCAGTCCGGCGGTGCCGTTGTTGTCGCGGGCAAAGCCCACGGCGATGCCGATGGCGAAGATCAGCGCCAGGTTGGCAAAGATCGCTTGCCCGGCGTCGTGCATCACCGCGATGTTCAACAGGTCGGTGTCACCCAGGCGCAGCAGCAGGCCGGCAATCGGCAGGATGGCGATGGGTAGCATCAGCGCACGGCCCAGGCGTTGCAGGCCTTCGATAAACAATTGGTACATGGCGAGTCTCCTTTTTCTTGTTGTTGTCAGCTCAACGGCCAATGGTGTTGGCAGGCTTGGCGCACGGCGCCGGCGCTGCTCAGGTTGAGCAGGGCCTGGCTCAGTTGCCGGCATTGCGCGGCGTCGAGGTGACGCACGCGGTCTTTGATGGCGGCAATCTGCGGCGGGCTGACGGACAGCTCCCGCACCCCCAGGCCCACCAGCACGGGGGTGGCCAGCGGGTCGGAAGCGAGGGCACCGCACACACCGACCCAGCGCCCGTGTTTAGCCGCGCCGCTGCAGGTCTGGGCGATCAGGCGCAGCAGCGCCGGGTGCAACGCATCGACCCGCGCGGCGAGGCCGGCGTGGTCGCGGTCCATGGCCAGGGTGTACTGGGACAGGTCATTGGTGCCGATCGACAAAAAGTCCGCGTGCTCGGCCAGTTGCTCAGCCATCAGCGCGGCGGCCGGGACTTCGATCATCACCCCCAGTTCCGGGCGCTGGGTCAGTTGCAGTTCGGCGCACAGTTCATCGAGGCGCTGGCGAATGTGCAGCAACTCGTCGACTTCACTGACCATCGGCAACAGGATCCGGCAACGTTGCAACGGGCTGACCTGCAGCAGGGCACGCAGTTGCTGGTCGAGCAGTTCCGGGCGCACCTGGGCCATGCGAATACCGCGCAGGCCCAGTACCGGATTGGCTTCGGCGGGCAAGGGCAGGTAGTCGAGTTGCTTGTCGCCGCCGACATCAATGGTGCGGATGATCACCGATTTGTCGCCCATGGCGTCCATTACCGCTTGATAGGCCTGGCGCTGTTCCTGTTCATCGGGCGCGGTGCGGCGGTCGACAAACAGAAACTCGGTGCGCAACAGACCCACGCCATCGGCGCCGTTGTCATAGGCGATCTGCGCCTCGCTGCTGGAGGCGACATTGGCGGCCACTTCAATGCCCACGCCATCCAGGGTGCTGGCGGCAGCATGGGCCTGGGCCTGTTGCAGCTGGCGCCGCTGTTTCTGCGCATCGCGGATCTGGTGGACCTGGGCGTGGCGGGCATCGTCCGGGTTGAGTTCCAGGCGCCCATTGGCGGCGTCCAGCACCACCCGTTGCCCTTGGGTTATTGCCAATACTTCACTGCCCAGCGCCACCACGCAGGGCAAGTCTTTGCCCCTGGCCAGGATCGCCACATGGGACGTGGCGCCGCCTTCGGCCATGCAGATACCGGCCGCGTTTTGCGCGCTCAGTTGCAGCAGGTCCGAAGGCGTCAGCTCGTGGGCGACAACAATCGCGCCGGCGGGCAATTCGAACTGCCAGGCTTCGCCCAGCAGTGCGCGCAGCACCCGTTGCTGCAAGTCCCGCAGGTCGTTGGCACGTTCGGCAAACAACGGCTTGCCCAAGCCCAGCAACACCGCGCATTGGGCCTGGATCGCATCGCGCCAGGCATGGGTGGCGGCGCTGCCGTGCTCGATGGCAGCGGTGGCGGCCTCCAGCAGGGTCGGGTCTTCCAGCAGCGCCAGGTGGGCGGCGAAGATCTCTTCTTCCTCGACGGCCTGGCGCTGGCGGGCGTGCTCCAGGGTATTGCGGATTTCGCCGCGCACCTGTTCCAGGGCGCTGTCCAGGTGCTGCAACTGCTCATGGCGCGCATGGTTACGTGGGTCTTCTGGCAACTCGATGCTGTTGAGCCGGAACAACGGCCCGCAGACCAGGCCCGGCGCGGCGCACACCCCTTGCAATACGCCTGCTTCACGGTTGACTGGACGCGCAGCGGCTATCACCGGGGCCTGTACGGCTTCGGCAGTGGTGAGCGAAAGGGCGGCGACCAGTGCCTGCAGCGCCGCGTCGCAATCCTGGCCACGGCACGTGACCTGCACTTCATCCTGTTCACCAATGCCCAGCCCCATCAAGCCGATCAGGCTGGCGCACGACGCCGATTTGCCGGCGAAATGCAGCTGCGACAGGCTGCTGAAACCCTGGGCGGTCTTGCGGATCAGCGCTGCGGGCCGCGCATGCAGGCCGCCGCGATGGGTGATGCGCACGCTGGCACTGGCGTGCGCCTCGGCGGTGTCGGCCATCACGGGCTGCACGACGCCAGCCTGACGCGCAACGATGCGCAGCAGGGCTTCGCCGACCTTGACGGCGTTCACGGCCACGGGGCGCAGTTCGAACTGCTCACCGTTAGTGAGGATGATCAGGCTGACCAGGCTTTTGCACTGGCGGGCGATGCGATCCAGGTCAAAGCGCACCAGGGGCTGCCCATTGCTGACCCGTGCGCCTTGCTGGACCAGCAAGGCAAAGCCTTCGCCTTGCAGTTCGACGGTGTCGATGCCCACATGCAGCAGCACCTCGGCGCCATTGTCGGCGCGGATAGTCAGGGCGTGGCCGGTACGGGCAACGTGGATCACGACCCCGGCACACGGCGCATGCAGGCAATCGTTGAGGGGGTCGATGGCAATCCCGTCGCCCATGGCGCCACTGGCGAACACGTCGTCAGGCACATTGCCCAGGGTCAGCACTGGCCCGCTGAGGGGGGCGCTGAGGGTGAGGTCATTATTATTGTCGGGCATGGGCACGGTACTCATCAGGAAACGACAGAAATCAACTCAGTGGGTGCGAGTGACTTTGCTCAGGTGGCGGGGCTGGTCCGGGTCCATGCCCCGGGCCTGCGCCAGGCCGGCGGCCATCACGTAGAAGCTCTGGATTGCCAGGATCGGGTCCAGGGCCGGGTGTTCGGCGCGGCTGAGGGTCAGGTCGCGTTCGGCGATATCGTCGGGCGCGGCCAGCAGCACCCGAGCCCCGCGCTGGCGCATTTCCGTGGCCAGGCTCAGCAGGCCCGGCTGTTCGGCGCCGCGCGGGGCGAACACCAGCAACGGGTAGTTATCGTCGATCAAGGCCATCGGCCCGTGGCGCACTTCGGCGCTGCTGAAGGCTTCGGCCTGGATCGCCGAGGTTTCCTTGAGCTTGAGCGCGGCTTCCTGAGCGATGGCAAACCCGGCGCCACGGCCGATGACCATCAGGCGCTGGCAGTCGCGCAGGGCGTCGATGGCCAGGCTCCAATCCTGGGTCGCCGCTTCGCGCAGGCCGGCAGGCAGGGCGTGGCAAGCTTCGAGCAGGCCGTCTTCCTGATTCCAGTGCCCGACCAGTTGGGCGCTGGCGCTCAAGGTGGCGATAAAACTCTTGGTCGCGGCCACGCTACGCTCGGGGCCGGCGCACAGCGGCACATGGAATTCGCAGGCGGCTTCCAGGGGCGAGTCTTCAGCGTTGACCATCGACACACTCAAGGCCCCGCGCTTGCGCAGCAGGCGCAGGCTGTTGACCAGGTCCGGGCTCTGCCCCGACTGAGAGAAGCCGAAGGCCGCCTGGCCGCTGACTTTCAGCGGCGCCTGCGCCAGGGTCACCACCGACATCGGCAGCGACGCCACGGGAACGCCCACATGCTGCATGGTCAGGTAGGCGAAGTAACTGGCGGCGTGGTCCGAACTGCCACGGGCGACGGTCATCGCCACTTGCGGCGGCTGGCGGCGCAGGCGGCCGGCGACCTCGGCCAGCAGCGGGTCGAGGCATTGCAGTTGGGCCGCGACGGCCTCACAGGAGGACAGGGCCTCTTCAAGCATTTTTGAAGTCAATGGTTTCTCCTTCGACCATTACGTCGGTGAGGTGCAGGGAGCGGTCCAGGCGCACGCAGTCGGCAAAGCTGCCGGGTTGCAGGCGGCCGCGTTGTTCCAGGCCCAGGTAATCCGCAGGAAATTGCGACAGGCGCTGTGAGGCTTCGCTGATGGGCAGGCCGATCTTCACCAGGTTGCGCAGCGCCTGATCCATGGTCAGGGTGCTGCCGGCCAGGGTGCCGTCGGCCAGGCGTACACCGCCCAGGCATTTGGTCACGGTGTGGCTGCCCAGCTTGTATTCGCCGTCGGGCATGCCGGCGGCGGCGGTGGAGTCGGTGACGCAGTACAGGCAGGGAATCGAACGCAGGGCCACGCGCATGGCCCCGGGGTGTACGTGCAACAGGTCCGGGATCAGCTCGGCGTATTGCGCGTGGGCCAGTGCGGCACCGACGATGCCCGGCTCGCGGTGATGCAGCGGGCTCATGGCGTTGTACAGGTGGGTGAAGCTGGTGGCGCCGGCGGCCAGCGCTGCGACGCCTTCTTCATAGCTGCCCAGGGTATGGCCGATCTGCATGCGCACGCCGCGTTGGCTGAGGGTGCGGATCAGACCGTCATGCCCGGCGATTTCCGGGGCAATGGTGATGACCCGGATCGGTGCCAGGCGCAGGTACTCCTCGACCTCGGCCATCAATGCCGTGTGGGCAAAGTTGGGCTGTGCGCCGAGCTTTCCTGGGTTGATGTAGGGGCCTTCCAGATGCACCCCCAGCACCCGGGCGCTGCCGCTTGGACGGTTTTCGCAGAACTGGCCGAGTTCGCCGAGCACGCGGGAGATTTCCTCGACCGGTGCAGTCATGGTGGTGGCCAGCAGCGAAGTGGTGCCGAAGCGCACATGGGTGCGGGTGATGGTCTCGAAGGCACTGCGGCCTTCCATGATGTCCTTGCCGCCGCCGCCGTGTACATGCAGGTCGATAAAACCCGGCAGCAGGTAGGGCAGGTCGTTGTCGGCCGGGTCGCAAGGCACACCTTCGACGGCGCTGACCCGGCCTTCGTGGTGCACCAGGCGGCCGCGCATCCAGCCGTGGGGCGTGAGGATATTGTCTTCGGACATGGCAGTTCTCTAAGGCCGCAGTTCGGCGGAAAAGTCGTACCTACGCAGCTCAGCGACAAAGTCGTAGTAGTCGTTGCGGCAGTAGGTGTCGGTGATTTCGATCGGCGTGTTGTCGGCGGTGTAGCCGACTCGGGTCATCAGCAGCATGGCGGTGCCGGGGGCGATGCCCACCAGGGCGGCGAACTCATCCGAGGCGTTGATGGCCTGGATATGTTGCAGGGCCCGCACCACCGGTTTGCCGATGCCTTCCAGGTATTCGTAGAGCGAGCTGCCGATGGCCTGGGGGGTGGGCACGATCGAGGCGGGCAGGGCGCTCATTTCAATGGCCATCACGGTGTCATCTGCCTTGCGCAGGCGCTTGAGCCGCGCCACTTTGTCGGTGGGCGACAGGCACAGGCGGATCAGCTCTTCGTGGGTCGGCGGGGTGATCTCGCGCACCAGCCACTGGGAGCTGGGGGCAAACCCCTTGAGCCGCAGCATTTCGCTGAACCCCGAGAGGCGTGACAGCGGCTGTTCCAGGCGTGGCGTAATAAACGTGCCAGAGCCCTGGCTGCGGCGGATCAGGCCTTGGGCAAACAACACTTCCAGCGCTTTACGGGCGGTGACCCGGGAAATACCCAACTGCTCGCTGAGCACACGCTCCGAGGGCAAGGCCTGCTCGGATTTCCACTGGCCAGCATGGATCGCCGCTTCGAGGTTGCGGGCCAGTTGCAGGTACAACGGCGTGGATTGTCGGTCGTCAGGACGCAGGGTCTGGATGGGATTCATCTGTAGGGTTTCCGATGCGTTATTGGAGTGTTGTCGCCCGGTAATGGCCGGAAATTAATACCACTTAAATACCATGTCAATGCCGCCAAAAGCGTGCGGAACCGGCTTGCAGGGCACTTTTTCAGGGGGTGGTATCAAGTGGTATTAGAGAGGTCTTTGTCGCGCGCAGAAACGCACAGCCCCCGCCGATGAAATGGTATTCACCGGCAGGGGCTGTGGCAGAGGCAGGTTTTTTTTGAATTATTTTACCAACGGTCGAAGTTACGGACGGATCTCGATCATCGTGCCGTCCTTGACCAGGTTCCACACTTCGCGCATGTCGACATTGCGCATGCCGATGCAGCCGTCGGTCCAGTCCAGGGTGTGGAACCACTGTTCCGGATACTCCTCACTGTCTGGCGTGCCGTGGATCATGATCATGCTGCCGGGCTTGACCCCTTCGCGGCGGGCGCGGGCGGCATCGCTGATATTGGGGTAGGAGATATGCATGGACAGGTTGAAACGGTCGCTGGTCTTGCGCCAGTCGATCCAGTAGAAGCCTTCCGGGGTGCGGCGGTCGCCTTCGATCAGCTTGTGGCCCTTGGGGTTCTTGCCCAGGGAGATGCGGTAGGTCTTCAGCGGTTTGCCGTCGTGGATCAGTTGCAACTGATGGGCGGACTTGAGCACCAGGATCTTATCGACGGTTTTACCGCCCAGGGTTTGCAGGGTGGTGGCTGACGACAGGGTGACGAACGACAGGCAGAGCAGAGCAAGCAACCAACGCATTGCAGCGGTATCCCTTTGACGGTGACCTTCGATTGTTATTGTGCAGGGTGAGTCAAGGGTGGCACCGATTCGCTGCGCACGGGAAACACCTGTTGCCGACGGTCGGCGAAAAAGCATTCTAGGGTACGCCGTACCGTGCGGAAAGCCAGGTCGGACCAAGGGATGTCCGCTTCATCGAACAGTTTGACTTCCAGGCTCTCGGGGCCGGCGGCAAAGTCCAGGTCGATCAGTTCGGCGCGGTAGAAGATATGCACCTGGCTGATGTGCGGTACGTCGATCAGCGTGTAGATCGTCAGGTTGCGCACCCTGGCGCAGGCTTCTTCGAGGGTTTCGCGCATTGCGCCCTGTTCCACGGTCTCGCCGTTTTCCATAAAACCTGCCGGCAGGGTCCAGTAGCCCAGGCGCGGCTCGATGGCGCGCCGGCACAGCAGCACTTGGTTGCCCCAGACGGGCAGGGTGCCGGCGACGATATTGGGATTCTGATAGTGAATGGTCTGACAGTGGTCACACACATAACGCAGGCGCGCGTCGCCTTCGGGAATGCGCTGGATGACCGGTTTACCGCACTGGCTGCAGAAGTTCATGCTTGGGTTCCTGGGGACTGCGCCTATCTTGGCGTGCAGGGCAGTGGCCTGCAAGTTGTCGTTTAGCGACACGGCCGGGGTTTTGGGGTTGGGCACCCGTACGCTTTGGTGCATGATGCAAGGTAGCCAACAGATCGAGATGACTCATGCTGGACGAGCTACTTCGCCGGGTAACCAATCACACGCCACGCACGCTGGAAACTGACAGCCGTTTCCCCGAGGCCGCCGTGCTGGTGCCGATTACCCGCAGTGACGAACCCGAGCTGATCCTGACCCTGCGTGCCAGCGGCCTGTCGACCCATGGCGGCGAAGTGGCGTTTCCGGGTGGGCGCCGTGACCCCGAAGACCCGGACCTGGTGTTCACCGCGCTGCGCGAGGCCGAAGAGGAAATCGGCCTGCCACCGGGCCTGGTGGAAGTGATCGGGCCCTTGAGCCCCCTGATCTCCCTGCACGGCATCCGCGTGACCCCGTATGTGGGTGTGATCCCCGACTATGTCGAATACCTGGCCAACGATGCCGAGATTGCCGCCGTATTCAGCGTGCCCCTGGAGTTTTTCCGCCAGGACCCGCGTGAGCACACCCACCGTATCGACTACCAGGGCCGCAGTTGGTACGTGCCCAGCTATCGCTTTGGTGAATACAAGATCTGGGGCCTGACGGCGATCATGATCGTCGAGTTGATCAACCTGCTCTATGACGATGCCGACATCAGCCTGCACCGTCCGCCGAAAAGCTTTATCAATACTTAAGCCATCGTTTGAATGGCAAGCCGTGAGGGAAGACCATGAAATACCGCCTGGGCGATGCCCGCGTCGAGACACATCCACACAGCTGGGTAGCCCCCAATGCCACGCTGGTGGGTAAGGTCAAGCTGGAGGAGGGCGCCAACGTCTGGTTCAACGCGGTGTTGCGTGGCGACAACGAACTGATCCTGATCGGCAAGAACAGCAACGTGCAGGACGGCAGCGTGATGCACACAGACATGGGCTACCCGCTGACCCTGGGCACCGGTGTGACGGTGGGGCATAACGCCATGCTGCATGGCTGTACCGTCGGCGACTACAGCCTGATTGGCATCAATGCGGTGATCCTCAACGGCGCCAAGATTGGCCGGCACTGCATCATCGGCGCCAATTCGTTGATCGGCGAAGGCAAGGAAATCCCTGATGGCTCGCTGGTAATGGGCTCCCCCGGCAAGGTGGTGCGGGAATTGACCGAGCAACAGAAGAACATGCTGGAGGCCAGTGCTGCGCACTATGTGCATAACTCTCAGCGCTACGCCCGTGACCTGGTCGAGCAGCCGGAATGAACCCGGTTGAACGCCCCGTCGCCTCGCCCTGCGTGAGCATTTGTGCGCTGGATGACGACGATATCTGCACCGGTTGCCAGCGCAATGTCGACGAAATCACCCGTTGGAGCCGCATGGACAACGCCGAGCGCCGGGTGGTGCTGGGGTTATGTCATGAGCGGGCGAAAGCCAGTGGGGTGTTGTGGATGATTCCTGGGAAATCTGGCGCCTGACAGGGCGCTATCGCAGGCAAGCCAGCTCCCTCATTTTGAAATGCATTCCAATGTGGGAGCTGGCTTGCCTGCGATGAGGCCCCTCCAGACGACATCCCTTTAATTGTGTACCCTGTGCGCATTACCCACAGGTCCCTCGCCCCATGCTCTTCCTGATCGCCTATATCAGCAGCGTCGTGCTGATCAACTTCGCCTTTTCCACCGCCCCGCACCTGGATGTCATCTGGTCCGCCTGGGGTGGCCTGGTGTTTATCCTGCGGGACATGGTGCAAACGCGCTTCGGCCACGGGGCGATTATCGCCATGCTCGCGGCGCTGGTGCTGTCCTACATCACCTCCGATCCGTCCATCGCCCTGGCCAGCGCCACGGCGTTCGCGGTCTCCGAGTGCATCGACTGGCTGGTCTTCAGCATCACCAAGCGCCCGTTGCATGACCGGCTGTGGATCAGCTCGGCGCTGAGCATTCCCCTCGATACCTTTATCTTTTTTGGCCTGATCGGCGCGTTGACGCCGGCGGTGGTCGGTACCGCCCTGGCCTCGAAATTTGCCGGGGTCACCGTGGTGTGGCTGGCCATGGCCTGGCGTTTGCGGCGCCAGCGTGTCGCCAACTGAGGCCAATGCCCGCCGTTCATGTAAAATGCCGGCCTTTCTCCCCCTGATCCGCTCCCCTGAGGACCTGAGATGACCCGAATCGGAACTCCATTGTCGCCAACCGCGACCCGCGTATTGATGTGTGGCTGCGGTGAGCTGGGCAAGGAAGTGGTAATTGAGCTGCAGCGCCTGGGCGTTGAAGTGATTGCCGTGGATCGCTACGCCAACGCGCCGGCCATGCAGGTGGCGCATCGCAGCCACGTGATCAACATGCTCGACGGCGCAGCCCTGCGTGCGGTGATCGAGGCGGAAAAGCCGCACTTCATCGTCCCGGAAATCGAAGCCATTGCCACCGGCACCCTGGTGGAACTGGAGGCTGAAGGCTTTACCGTGATCCCCACCGCCCGTGCGGCGCTGTTGACCATGAACCGTGAAGGCATCCGCCGCCTGGCCGCTGAAGAGCTGGACCTGCCGACCTCGCCGTACCATTTTGCCGACACCGTGGAAGACTACCGCAAGGCCGTCGAAGACCTCGGCTTCCCCTGCGTGGTCAAGCCGGTGATGAGTTCGTCGGGCAAGGGCCAAAGCCTGTTGCGTAGCGCCGATGACGTGCAGAAAGCCTGGGACTACGCCCAGGAAGGCGGGCGTGCAGGTAAAGGTCGGGTGATCATCGAAGGGTTTATCGACTTCGACTACGAAATCACCCTGCTGACCGTGCGTCACGTCGGTGGCACCACCTTCTGCGCGCCTGTGGGTCATCGTCAGGAGAAGGGCGACTACCAGGAATCCTGGCAGCCCCAGGCCATGAGCCCGGCGGCCCTGGCCGAATCCGAGCGCGTCGCCAAAGCCGTGACCGAGGCCCTGGGTGGTCGTGGTCTGTTTGGGGTCGAGCTGTTTATCAAGGGCGACCAGGTGTGGTTCAGCGAAGTCTCGCCGCGCCCTCACGACACCGGGCTGGTGACCCTGATTTCCCAGGACTTGTCGCAGTTTGCCCTGCACGCGCGGGCGATTCTTGGCCTGCCGATCCCATTGATCCGCCAGTTCGGGCCTTCGGCTTCGGCGGTGATTCTGGTGGAGGGGCAATCGACCCGGACGGCGTTCGCCAACCTCGGCGCGGCCCTGAGCGAGCCGGATACCGCACTGCGTCTGTTCGGCAAGCCAGAAGTGAATGGTCAGCGCCGCATGGGCGTGGCGTTGGCGCGGGATGAGTCGATCGAGGCTGCCCGGGCCAAGGCGACCCGTGCTTCTCAAGCGGTGGTTGTAGAGCTGTAAAAGCATCGCGGGCAAGCCCGCTCCCACATGTGGAAGGCGTTCCAGTGTGGGGGCGGGGTTACCCGCGATAGCGGTCTATCAGGCGACCTTGTTCAAATCGTTATCCCGCGTCTCTTTCAGGCACAGCACCGCAATCAAACTGAGCAACGCTGCCGCCGACACATACCCGCCGACATAACTCAGCCCACCCATCGCCACCAGTTTGGTCGCGAAAAACGGTGCGGCCGAAGCCCCGACAATCCCGCCCAGGTTATACGCCGCCGACGCCCCGGTATAACGCACGCGTGTCGGAAACAGTTCCGGTAACAAAGCCCCCATCGGCGCAAAGGTCACGCCCATCAGGAACAGTTCCAGGCACAGGAACAGCGCCACGGCCCAGGTCGAGCCGTGGGTCAGCAATGGTTCCATGGTGAAACCCGACAGAATCGCCAGCACCGCACCGACGATCAACACCGGCTTGCGCCCATAGCGGTCACTGGCCAGGGCTGCCAGCGGTGTGGCCGCGCCCATGAACAACACGGCAAAGCACAGCAGGGCGAGGAAGGTTTCGCGGCTGTAGCCCAGGGTGCTCACGCCATAGCTCAGGGAAAACGCCGTAGTGATATAGAACAGCGCATAGCACACCACCATCGCGGCCGCGCCCAGCAGCACCTGCAACCAATGCTGGCTGAACAGCTCCACCAGCGGCACTTTTACTGGTTTTTCCTTGGCCACGGCGTTGGCGAACACCGGGGTTTCATGCAGTTTGAGGCGCGCATACAGGCCCACCATCACCAGCGCGGCGCTGAGCAGGAACGGAATGCGCCAGCCCCAGCTACGGAATTGTTCATCGTCCAGGTTCATCGCCAGGATCAGGAACAGCCCATTGGCCGCCAAAAAGCCAATGGAAGGCCCCAACTGCGGGAACATGCCGAACCAGGCACGCTTGCCCTTGGGCGCGTTTTCGGTGGCCAGCAGCGCGGCGCCGCCCCATTCCCCGCCCAGCCCCAGGCCCTGGCCGAAACGCAGCACGCACAGCAGGATCGGGGCCCAGGCACCAATGGTGTCGTAACCCGGCAACAGGCCGATCAGGGTGGTGCACACGCCCATCAGCAGCAAGGAGGCCACCAGCGTCGACTTGCGCCCGATGCGGTCACCGAAGTGGCCGAACAGCGCCGAACCCAGTGGCCGCGCGATAAAGGCGATACCGAAGGTCAGGAACGCCGCCAGCATCTGCGCGGTGCCGGAATTCTGCGGGAAGAACACCGGGCCGATCACCAGCGCGGCGGCCGTGGCGTAGATATAGAAGTCGTAGAACTCGATGGCGGTGCCGATGATGCTCGCGGTGGCGACCCGGCTGGTCGAGTTGGTCGGGGCGGCGGGAGCGGCCTCGTTATAGGTGGTGCTCATTGAGGTATCCCTGATGGTCATTGCGCGCTTGGCGCGGATTATTATTGGTCTTGCACCCATGGATCAGGGCAGTGCGCGGCGTTGGCTCGGGATGGGAGCGGGTACCGGTCAGACACGGGGTTGCGGTGCCTGGACACGCTCAGTGCGGATAGCACGCGGTCGGGCGGGGCTTGGGTAAGCGCGATTGATTATAGGAAGGGGGTTGCGCTGCAAACAAGGGCTGGAGCGCGGTCTTAGGGGCTGAAAAGATCAAATGTGGGAGAAGCGGGCGCCTCGGTGTATCAGTGACACTGAGGTGAGGCTATCGCGGGCAAGCCCGCTTCCACACGGGCTTGTCCACCGTGAGTCAGGTGGCAATCGGCGCTGAGCCGATATGCCAGATCAGCACCTTGCTCACCCGATTGTCTTCAGTTTCGAGGATTTCCAGGCGATAACGGCCGATCTTCACGCACACCGAGCAATCGGGAATGGTCTCCAGTGCTTCGGTCACCAGGCCGTTGAGGGTCTTGGGGCCGTCGCTGGGCAGGTGCCAGCCCAGGCACTTGTTCAGCTCGCGGATCGATACGGCACCGTCGATCACATAGCGGCCGTCAGGCTGGGGCTGGATCAGCGGGTTATCCAGGCTCTGCTCGCTTTCGAATTCGCCGACGATCTCTTCCAGAATGTCTTCCAGGGTGACGATGCCCAGCACTTCGCCGTATTCGTCCACCACCATGCCCAGGCGGCGTTGCTGCTTGTGGAAGTTGAGCAATTGCAGCTGCAGCGGCGTGCTTTCCGGGACGAAGTACGGCTCGTGGCAGGCTGCGAGCAGGGCTTCCTTGGTCAGGCTGGCATCGGGCAGCAGGTGCTGGATCTGCCGGGTGTTGAGCACCGCCTCGACCTGGTTGATATCGCTGTGGAACACCGGCAGCCGCGTGCGCTTGGAGCTGCGCAGTTGTTCGATGATCTCCTCGATAGGGTCGTCGAGGTTGATGCCATCGACTTCGCTGCGCGGCACCAGGATGTCATTGACGGTAATGTTGTCCAGGGCGTGGATACCCGGCATACCCGGCCGAGGGTCGTCGTTCGCGTCTGAGGCTTGCTCGTCGGACGGGTCGCTCTGTGGCTCGTCGCTTTTCTTGACGATCCCCGACTTGCGTTCGAAAGGGCGCAGCAACAGCAGGCTGAGGCCATTGAGCAGCCAGGCCAGGGGATAGAGGATTTTCAGCGGCACACCCAGCAGCGTATTGCCAAACCCCAGCACCGCGTGCGGATAGCGGGTGGCGAGGGTGCGCGGCAGGTAGTCGGCCAGCACCAGCAACAGCCCGCTGGAGACCAGCCAACCCAGCCAGGGACCGTTTTCGGCCCAGGCATAGATCGCCAGCAGGGTGCACAGAATCACCACCACCGCGCGGCACAGGGTGTTGCACAGGATCAGGCTGTTGCGCGGGAAGTTGAGGCGGGCGGCGGCCTTGTCGCCCTGCCGCGTACCGGGGCGCAGGGCCAGCAAATGGAGCTGGGCCGCCTCGATGGCGGTAAACAGCGCCGACCACAAGACCAGCAGCGCGACTACCGCGAGCATCGGCTCAAGGGGCAAGTTGTGCATGATTGCCGCCCGTCAGATATGCAGGATGAATTCGCGAACCAGCTTGCTGCCGAAATACGCCAGCATCAGCAGGCAGAAGCCGGCCAGGGTCCAGCGGATCGCCTTGTGCCCGCGCCAGCCCAGGCGATTGCGGCCCCACAGCAGCACGCTGAACACCACCCAGGCCAGGCACGCCAGCAGGGTTTTGTGCACCAGGTGCTGGGCGAACAGGTTCTCGACGAACAGCCAGCCGGAAATCAGCGACAGCGACAGCAGCGTCCAGCCGGCCCAGAGGAAACCGAACAGCAGGCTTTCCATGGTCTGCAGCGGCGGGAAGTTCTTGATCAGCCCGGAAGGGTGCTTGTGCTTGAGCTGGTGGTCCTGCAAGAGCAGCAGCAACGCCTGGAACACGGCGATGGTGAACATGCCGTAGGCGAGGATCGACAGCAGGATATGCGCGAGGATGCCCGGCTCCTCGTCGATCACCTGCACCGTGCCGGTGGGGGCAAATTGCGCCAGCAGCACTGTCAGCATCCCCAGGGGGAAGAGCAGCAACAGCAGGTTCTCCACCGGGATCCGCGCGCAGGCCAGCAGCGTCAAGGCAATGACCGCAGCGGCAATCAGGCTGGCGGCGCTGAAAAAATCCAGGCCCAGGCCCACTGGTGTCATCAGGTGGGTGAACAGGCTGGCAGCGTGGGCCAGCAAGGCGAACACGCCGAGGCCGGCCAGCAGGCGTTTGTCCGCCCTGGCGCGTTGGGCCAGACGGGTGCCCTGGTAGAGGGTCGCAGCGGCATACAAGAGTGCGGCGGCGAGACTGGGTAGCAAACTGGGTGACAAAGGGAGCATAAATCCTGTTAGGCAAGCCCGAAAGCCGATGAGTTTGGCACACACCTGCGTTCCACGAAAGACCAGCGGGCCAGACAGCGGGTGTGCATGACGGCAGTCTTCGCTATAATCCGCGACCTGCCCACGCCGCAGGCTCGCCAAGCGCTGTTTTTAATAGCGATTTACACAGCCTGGGCCGCCATTACCTCGGTCTACCGATGCACTTCGATGAATAGGGCCTGAAAGGATCGCGCATGTTTGAAAACTTGACTGACCGTCTCTCGCAGACGCTGCGCCATGTCACCGGCAAGGCCAAGCTGACCGAGGACAATATTAAAGACACCCTGCGCGAAGTGCGCATGGCGTTGCTCGAAGCCGACGTTGCCTTGCCTGTGGTCAAGGATTTCGTCAACTCGGTCAAGGAGCGTGCGGTCGGCACTGAAGTGTCCCGCAGCCTGACGCCGGGCCAGGCCTTTGTGAAGGTCGTCCAGGCCGAGCTCGAAAGCCTGATGGGTGCGGCCAACGAAGACCTGAACCTCAGCGCCGTGCCGCCGGCCGTGGTGTTGATGGCCGGTTTGCAGGGGGCGGGCAAGACCACCACCGCTGCCAAGCTGGCGCGCTTCCTTAAAGAGCGCAAGAAAAAATCCGTGATGGTGGTGTCGGCGGACGTGTACCGTCCGGCCGCGATCAAGCAGCTGGAAATGCTCGCCGGTGAAATCGGCGTGACCTTTTTCCCGTCCGACCTGAGCCAGAAGCCGGTCGACATCGCCAACGCTGCCATTAAAGAAGCCAAGCTCAAGTTCATCGACGTGGTGATCGTCGATACCGCCGGTCGCCTGCACATCGACGAAGAGATGATGGGCGAGATCAAGGCGCTGCATGCCGCGATCAACCCGGTAGAAACCCTGTTCGTGGTCGATGCCATGACCGGCCAGGACGCGGCGAACACCGCCAAGGCCTTTGGTGATGCCCTGCCGCTGACCGGCGTGATCCTGACCAAGGTCGACGGTGATGCCCGTGGCGGTGCCGCACTGTCGGTGCGCGCAATCACCGGCAAGCCGATCAAGTTCATCGGTATGGGCGAGAAGACCGAAGCGCTCGAGCCGTTCCACCCTGAGCGGATTGCCTCGCGGATCCTCGGCATGGGCGACGTGCTCAGCCTGATCGAGCAGGCCGAGCAGACCCTCGACAAGGACAAGGCCGACAAACTGGCCAAGAAGCTGAAAAAGGGCAAGGGCTTCGACCTCGAAGACTTCCGCGATCAGTTGCAACAGATGAAGAACATGGGCGGCCTCGGCGGCCTGATGGACAAGCTGCCGAACATCGGCGGTGTGAACCTGGCGCAAATAGGCAATGCCCAGGGTGCGGCAGAGAAGCAGTTCAAGCAGATGGAAGCCATCATCAACTCCATGACCCCGGCCGAGCGCCGCGACCCTGAGCTGATCAGCGGTTCGCGCAAACGTCGGATCGCCATGGGTTCCGGCACCCAGGTGCAGGACATCGGTCGCTTGATCAAGCAGCACAAGCAGATGCAAAAGATGATGAAGAAATTCTCCGCCAAAGGCGGCATGGCCAAAATGATGCGCGGCATGGGCGGTATGATGCCCGGCCGTGGCATGCCGAAGATGTAAAGAATTCGCGCAAGGGCTTGCTCTTGCGCAGACCCACAAGGATGTGGGATCTCCAGCAAACCCGCCGTTGGCGGGAGCTGACTCGCCGTTTTAACCGACGGCTCTATAGCAGATCTGAATGGCACGCGGTCAGGCGCCGGAAAAAGACATTTGCAAAAGTCCGGATATTCCTTAGAATATGCGGCCTTTCGGGCACCCATGCCCGCTGTGCATTTAGATTTGCAGCACCGACTACAGGAACGATGTTCACATGCTAACAATCCGTCTTGCCCTTGGCGGCTCCAAAAAGCGCCCGTTTTACCACTTGACCGTAACCGACAGCCGCAACCCGCGCGACGGTTCGCACAAGGAACAGGTTGGTTTCTTCAACCCTGTTGCTCGTGGTCAAGAAGTTCGTCTGTCCGTGAACCAAGAGCGCGTAGCCTACTGGCTGAGCGTTGGTGCACAGCCTTCCGAGCGTGTTGCCAAGTTGTTGAAGGACTCGGCTAAGGCCGCAGCCTGAGCAATATGAACGCGACGCCAGCTGTTGCTGATGATTTGATCGTTATCGGCAAGATTTACTCTGTTCATGGCGTTCGCGGCGAAGTGAAGGTGTATTCCTTTACTGATCCGACTGAAAACCTGTTGCAGTACAAGACCTGGACGCTCAAGCGCGAAGGTAGTGTGAAACAGGTCGAGCTGGTCAGTGGACGCGGGAACGATAAGTTCCTGGTCGCAAAGCTCAAGGGTCTCGATGATCGTGAAGAAGCGCGTCTTCTGGCCGGTTATGAGATCTGCGTGCCGCGCAACCTGTTCCCTGAATTGACCGACGGCGAGTACTACTGGTACCAGCTGGAAGGTCTGAAGGTTATTGATCAACTCGGGCAATTGCTCGGGAAAATCGACCATCTTCTGGAAACCGGCGCCAATGATGTAATGGTGGTCAAGCCTTGCGCTGGCAGCCTGGATGATCGCGAACGCCTGTTGCCCTATACCGAGCAATGCGTGTTGGCTGTCGACCTGGCAGCGGGCGAGATGAAGGTGGAATGGGACGCGGACTTCTAAGCGTGGCTAATTTGCGCATTGAAGTGATCAGTTTGTTTCCCGAGATGTTTTCTGCCATCAGCGAGTACGGCATCACCAGTCGGGCGGTGAAACAAGGGCTCTTGCAGCTCACTTGTTGGAACCCGCGAGACTACACGACGGATCGACATCACACTGTGGACGATCGCCCATTTGGCGGTGGCCCGGGCATGGTGATGAAGATCAAGCCCCTGGAAGACGCCCTGGTTCAGGCCAAGGCAGCAGCAGGGGAGAAGGCGAAGGTAATTTACCTGTCCCCTCAAGGCCGTCAGCTGAAACAGGCGGCGGTACGCGAACTGGCGAATGAGGAAGCACTGATCCTGATTGCCGGTCGCTATGAAGGCATTGACGAGCGTTTTATTGAAGCTCATGTCGATGAAGAGTGGTCGATTGGGGACTATGTCCTGTCTGGCGGTGAGCTGCCGGCGATGGTCCTGATAGATGCGGTTACACGACTGCTGCCTGGAGCTTTAGGGCATGCGGACTCCGCGGAGGAAGATTCCTTCACGGATGGTTTGCTGGATTGCCCGCACTACACCCGACCGGAGGTGTATGCGGATCAGCGTGTTCCCGACGTGTTGCTAAGTGGCAATCACGCACACATCCGGCGTTGGCGTTTACAGCAGTCCCTTGGTCGGACCTATGAACGACGCGCCGATCTTCTGGAAAGCCGCTCGCTTTCTGGAGAAGAGAAGAAGCTGCTCGAGGAATACATCCTCGCGCGGGACGATAGTTAACAACGTATCGATGGTAGATCCGACGATCTACCTTAGGAGCACAGCATGACTAACAAAATCATCCTTGCACTCGAAGCAGAGCAGATGACCAAAGAGATCCCTACCTTTGCCCCGGGCGACACCATTGTCGTTCAGGTGAAAGTGAAGGAAGGCGACCGTTCGCGTCTGCAAGCGTTCGAAGGCGTCGTAATCGCCAAGCGTAACCGTGGTGTGAACAGTGCTTTCACTGTTCGTAAAATCTCCAACGGTGTTGGCGTAGAGCGTACTTTCCAGACCTACAGCCCGCAAATCGACAGCATGGCCGTTAAACGTCGCGGTGACGTACGTAAAGCCAAGCTGTACTACCTGCGTGACCTGTCCGGTAAAGCAGCTCGCATCAAGGAAAAACTGGCTTAAGTCCAGCTTCCCGATGCAGAAAAAAGCAGCCTACGGGCTGCTTTTTTGTGCCTGAAATTTGCCCCTTGCCCGGAACCCGTTCATGACTACCCGCCTCGAAGAAATCCAGCGCCGCACCGACCTGTCCGTGACCCATGTAACCAAAGCCGTATTTCCGCCGACCACCAACCACCACAACACGCTGTTTGGCGGTACTGCATTGGCCTGGATGGATGAAGTGTCGTTCATCACCGCCACGCGGTTTTGCCGTTTGCCGCTGGTGACGGTGTCTACCGACCGTATCGACTTCAATCACGCGATCCCGGCCGGTTCCATCGTCGAGCTGATTGGCCGCGTGATCAAAGTCGGTAACACCAGCCTCAAGGTGGAAGTGGAGGTGTTTGTCGAGAGCATGAGTGCCGATGGCCGCGAGAAGGCGATCCAGGGTGTGTTCAGCTTTGTCGCAATTGATGACGATAAGCGCCCGGTGCCAGTGCTGCCTGGGTTTGTAGACTGATCCGAGACCGCGTCGCCGCTATCGCAGGCCAGCCATCTCCCACATTAGCCATGCATTTCCCTGGGGGCGCGGGCTTGCCTGCGATAGGATCTACCAGACACTAAAGTACTCAGCCTGAGCCCCCATGCCCGCCATTGACCATCCCCTGATCGACCGCTTCCTCGACGCCCTCTGGCTGGAAAAAGGCCTGTCGGACAACACGCGCCAGTCCTACCGCAGCGACCTGGCCCTGTTCAATGGCTGGTTGCTGGAGAGAAACCTCGAGCTGAGCCACGCCGGGCGTGAGTTGATCCTCGATCACCTGGCCTGGCGCCTTGAGCAGAACTACAAGCCGCGCTCCACTGCGCGATTCCTCTCGGGAGTGCGTGGGTTTTATCGCTATTTGCTGCGGGAAAAGCTGATTGCTGTTGACCCGACCCTGCAAGTCGATATGCCGCAACTCGGCAGGCCCTTGCCCAAGTCCCTGTCAGAAGCCGACGTCGAAGCCCTGCTGGCTGCGCCCGACCTGAGCGAAGCCATCGGTCAGCGCGACCGCGCGATGCTGGAAGTCTTGTATGCCTGCGGCCTGCGCGTCACCGAGCTGATCAGCCTGACCCTGGAGCAGGTCAATCTGCGCCAGGGTGTGTTGCGGGTGATGGGCAAGGGCAGCAAGGAGCGCCTGGTGCCCATGGGCGAAGAGGCAATCGTGTGGGTCGAGCGCTATATGCGCGATGCCCGCAGCGAGCTGCTCGGCGGGCGCCCCAGTGACGTGCTGTTCCCCAGCCTGCGCGGCGAGCAGATGACCCGCCAGACCTTCTGGCATCGCATCAAGCACCAGGCCAAGGTCGCCGGGATCGGTAAGTCGCTGTCCCCCCACACCCTGCGCCATGCATTTGCCACCCATCTGCTCAACCATGGCGCGGATTTGCGCGTGGTGCAGATGCTGCTGGGCCATAGCGACCTGTCCACCACGCAGATTTATACCCATGTGGCGCGGGCAAGGTTGCAGGACCTGCATGCCAAACATCACCCAAGGGGCTGACAGGCCCCAATTTGGCCGCCAGCGTCTGCCCTGGCGCCCAATTGTGGTAGGCTTTGCCGGTTTGCAAAGGGGACGGTCCCGAGCCGTGTTTCCAGATCGGCGTCCTGGCCTTCGTCCCTGCATCTGCCTTCAGGAGTTCCCATGCGCTTGACCCAGATTTTTGCCGCCGCAGCCATTGCGTTGGTTTCAACCTTTGCCGTCGCCGATGACGCCGCCGAGAAGACAATCCGTAAGAGTCTGGAAAGCCTCCAGCTCGAAACTCCGGTCGAAAGCATCAGCGCCAGCCCGATGGCCGGCCTGTATGAGGTCAAGCTCAAGGGCAGCCGCGTGCTGTATGCCAGCGCCGACGGTCAGTACATCGTCCAGGGCTACCTGTTCCAGTTGAAAGACGGCAAGCCGGTCAACCTCACCGAGAAGGCCGAGCGCGTTGGGATCTCCAAGCTGATCAACGGTATCCCGGTGGCCGAGACCGTGGTCTACCCCGCGATTGGCGAAACCAAGACCCACATCACCGTCTTCACCGACACCACTTGCCCGTACTGCCACAAGCTGCACGCCGAGATACCTGCGCTGAACAAGATGGGTGTCGAAGTGCGTTACGTAGCGTTCCCGCGCCAGGGCCTCGGTTCGCCGGGCGACGAGCAACTGCAAGCGGTATGGTGCGCAACCGACAAGAAAGCAGCCATGGACAAGATGGTCGATGGCAAAGAAATCAAGTCCGCCAAGTGTGCCAATCCGGTTTCCAAGCAGTACGCTCTGGGTCAGTCCATCGGGGTGAACGGTACGCCGGCCATCGTCTTGGCCGACGGCCAGGTGATTCCGGGCTACCAGCCTGCGCCACAAGTCGCCAAACTGGCACTGGGTGCCAAATAAACAGTATTGTCGAGCCTTTGACGATCAGGCCCGCCGACACGTCGACGGGTCGTTAACAGAGAGCCGCAGTTGTGCGGCTGTTTTTCACGGCCGACCTTGAGTCGGCCGTTTCATGGGGAGTTCTTCAGTGAAACCGGTCAAAGTAGGCATCTGTGGGTTAGGGACCGTCGGTGGCGGCACCTTGAACGTACTTCAGCGTAACGCTGAGGAGATTTCCCGCCGTGCAGGGCGCGGGATTGAAGTGGCACAAATTGCCATGCGTACGCCAAAGCCTCAGTACCAAACGACCGGTATTGCGATTACCAACGATGTCTTCGATGTGGCCACGAACCCTGAAATCGACATCGTCATCGAGTTGGTCGGCGGCTACACCGTCGCCCGTGAGTTGGTGCTCAAGGCCATCGAAAACGGCAAGCACGTGGTTACCGCCAACAAGGCGCTGATTGCCGTGCACGGCAACGAAATCTTCGCCAAGGCCCGCGAGAAGGGCGTGATCGTGGCGTTCGAAGCCGCCGTCGCTGGCGGTATCCCGGTGATCAAGGCGATCCGCGAAGGCCTGTCGGCCAACCGTATCAACTGGGTTGCGGGCATCATCAACGGCACCGGTAACTTCATCCTTACCGAAATGCGCGAGAAGGGCCGTACCTTCGAAGACGTGCTGGCCGAGGCCCAGGCCCTGGGTTACGCCGAAGCCGACCCGACGTTTGACGTAGAAGGTATCGACGCGGCGCACAAGCTGACCATCCTGGCGTCCATCGCCTTTGGTATCCCGCTGCAGTTCGACAAGGCCTATACCGAAGGCATAACCAAGCTGACCACCGCCGACGTGAACTACGCCGAAGCCCTGGGCTACCGCATCAAGCACCTGGGCGTGGCGCGCAGCACCGCTGCCGGTATCGAATTGCGCGTGCACCCGACCCTGATTCCGGCCGACCGCCTGATCGCCAACGTCAATGGCGTGATGAACGCGGTGATGGTCAATGGTGATGCGGCCGGTTCGACCCTGTTCTACGGCGCCGGTGCCGGCATGGAGCCGACGGCTTCGTCGGTGATCGCCGACCTGGTGGACGTGGTCCGCGCCATGACCAGCGACCCGGAAAACCGCGTGCCGCACCTGGCCTTCCAGCCGGATTCGCTGTCGGCCCACCCGATCCTGCCGATCGAAGCCTGCGAAAGCTCCTACTACCTGCGGATCCAGGCCAAGGACCACCCGGGCGTGTTGGCCCAGGTGGCCAGCATCCTCTCGGAGCGCGGCATCAACATTGAGTCGATCATGCAGAAGGAAGTCGAAGAACACGACGGCCTGGTGCCCATGATCCTGCTGACTCACCGTGTGCTGGAACAGCACATGAACGATGCCATTGCCGCGCTGGAAGCCCTGCAGGGCGTGGTCGGGCCGGTGGTGCGGATCCGCGTCGAACACCTGAACTAACGATAGGTTGCAGAGGCCCCGCAGGTTCGGCGGCCTCTGTTCAAGAATGTTGTAGAGGAGCCAGTCATGCGTTACATCAGCACCCGCGGCCAGGCACCGGCCCTGAATTTCGAAGACGTCCTGCTCGCAGGCCTCGCCACTGACGGTGGCCTGTACGTGCCGGAAAACCTGCCACGCTTCACCCAGGAAGAAATCGCCTCCTGGGCTGGCCTGCCGTACCACGAGCTGGCGTTCCGGGTCATGCGCCCGTTCGTTACCGGCAGCATCCCCGATGCCGATTTCAAGAAGATCCTCGAAGAAACCTACGGCGTGTTCTCGCACAACGCCATCGCCCCGCTGCGTCAGCTGAACGGCAACGAATGGGTGCTGGAGCTGTTCCACGGCCCGACCCTGGCGTTCAAGGATTTCGCCCTGCAACTGCTCGGTCGCCTGCTGGATTACGTGCTGGAGAAACGCGGCGAGCGCGTGGTGATCATCGGTGCCACCTCCGGTGATACCGGCTCGGCGGCCATCGAAGGCTGCAAGCACTGCGAAAACGTCGACATCTTCATCCTGCACCCGCACAACCGCGTATCGGAGGTGCAGCGCCGGCAGATGACGACCATCTTCGGCGAGAACATCCACAATATCGCGGTCGAAGGCAACTTCGACGACTGCCAGGAAATGGTCAAGGCCAGCTTTGCTGACCAGAGCTTCCTCAAAGGCACGCGTCTGGTTGCGGTGAACTCGATCAACTGGGCGCGGATCATGGCCCAGATCGTCTACTACTTCCACGCCTCGCTGCAGCTGGGCGGGCCGGCACGTTCGGTGTCGTTCTCGGTGCCGACCGGCAACTTTGGCGATATCTTCGCCGGTTACCTGGCACGCAACATGGGCCTGCCGATCAACCAGTTGATCGTCGCCACCAACCGCAACGACATCCTGCACCGCTTCATGAGCGGCAACCAGTACGTCAAGGAAACCCTGCACGCGACCCTGTCGCCGTCGATGGACATCATGGTCTCGTCGAACTTCGAACGCCTGCTGTTCGACATGCACGGTCGTAACGGCGCGGCCCTGGCCGGCCTGATGGACAGCTTCAAGCAGGGTGGTGGTTTCAGCGTCGATCAGGAGCGCTGGACCGAAACCCGCAAGCTGTTCGACTCCCTGGCCGTGGACGATGCCCAGACCTGCGAGACCATCGCTGAAGTCTATGCCCAGACCGGCGAGCTGCTGGACCCGCACACCGCCATTGGCGTCAAGGCCGCGCGCGAATGCCGGCGCAGCCTGGACATCCCGATGGTGATCCTCGGCACGGCCCACCCGGTGAAATTCCCTGAGGCGGTGCAGAAGGCCGGTGTCGGCAAGGCTCTGGAACTGCCGCCGCACCTGGCTGACCTGTTTGAGCGGGAAGAGCGTTGCACGGTATTGCCTAATGACCTGAAGGCTATTCAGGCGTTCGTCAGCCAGCATGGCAATCGTGGTAAGCCGCTCTGAGTTCTGAAAGGCTGCACGAATAAGGCAAACGGCGCTTGTCCAGAGATGGGGAAGCGCCGTTTTTCTTGGCGGGTATCGCACCCTGTTTTTGATCCGGGGCGCCCCGTTACCCCTGCAACGGATATGTCCACCGAACCAAAAATAACCCACAAGGAAACCCCTACGGTGCGGTTCACGACCCGATGGCACCTGTGCCTACTGAGCGCGCTGCTGCTCGGCCACCTGCCTGCAAGCCTGGCCGCCGTCAGCCTGCCGTTCAATCTGGTGCCGGCGTTTATCACCCTGGCGCCCATCCCCCTGGCACCCGCCGAGCGCCAGTGGCTGGCGCAACACCGAACCCTGAGGGTGGGGATTTCCATTGATGACTACCAACCCATCGACATCACCCGCGATCGTAATCGCTACCAGGGCATCAGTGCCGACTACTTGAGCCTGGTGGGGGCGCGACTCGGCGTGTCGATGCAGGTGATGGGCTTCGCCGAGCGGGCCCAGGCCGTGGAGGCCCTGCGCGCCGGGACGATTGATATCCTCACCAGCGCCAACGGCTATGAACGTGACGTGCCCGGCCTGGCCTTTACGGCGGACTATATGCCCGACCGTTCGGTGGTGGTGACGCGCGGTGCCGACGCCACGCCAAACGACGCACTCCAGGACAAGAAGGTGGTGTTGCTCGATGGCTACGCCAACGTCAAGAACGTGCATGCCGCCTACCCGCAAAGCCACATCATGCTGGCGCCCAATCTCTATAGCGGCCTCGAAGCCCTGGAGCAGGGTGATGTGGATGCGTTTATCGGCAATGAAGTGATCGTGCGCGCCTACAAGTCCCTGCGTCCTTACCTGAGCATGCAGATCAAGGAGCAAAGCCGCCTGGCGCCGATTGGTTTTGCCTTCGCCACGCGCCAGGCCGATCCCTTGCTGGGCAAGATGATGGACCGGGCGTTGCAGAGCATTGATGACTCGGTGCGCCGTGAGATCCTGGCCCGTTGGACCACCGGGCTGGGGGTGGACGTCGTCGGTGAGCGTATTCCCCTGTCGGCCGCCGAGCAGGCCTGGGTGCTGCAGCATCCCCATGTGGTGGTGGCGTCCCAGCAATACTCGCCCTATGTGTTCAAAGACAAGGACGGGCGCTGGGTCGGGCTGAATGTCGATCTGCTCAATCGCCTGTCGCGCATGACCGGTTTGCAGTTCGTCATGGAGGAAGTGTTTTCCACCGCGCAGACCCTGGCTATCCTGGAAAAGGGCAGTGCGGATATGAGCACTACCCTGGTGGAAAGCACCGAACGCCGGCGGTTTCTGGATTTCAGCCACGGCTTTGGCGGTGCCGGCTGGGTGTTTGTCGAGCGTCTTGATACGCCACCGCTGACCAGCCTCAGCCAGCTTTCGGGCGAGGTGTTGGCGCTGCCGGCGCGGCATGTGCTCGAAGGCGACATCCGGCGTGAATACCCGCAGATCCGCCTGCGCTCGGTGGCCAACTACACCGAGGCCCGCGCTCTGGTAGCCCGGGGAGAAGCGGCTGCGACCATCCAGAGTGAAGTCGAGGTGCAGAGTTATCCGAACGATGAGTTGCGGGTCGGTCGCAGTGTCGATGGCAAGTGGTCCAGTGACAACCTGGCAGTGCGCAAGGACCATCCCGAGCTGCTGAGTATTTTGAACAAGGCCCTGGAAGCCTTGCCGGTAGCCGAACTGAGCGCGTTGCGCCTGCGCTGGATGGGCGCGGTGGCGGTCCCGGTGCCCGCCTGGCAGCGTGTGCCGCCATGGGCCTATTGGACGGTCGCCACGGCGTTGCTGTTTGTGCTGGTATCTCTGGTCTGGAACAGCCGGCTCAAGCGTCAGATTCGCCAGCGTGTGGAGGCCGAGCGACGGCTCAATGACCAACTGGCGTTCAAGCGCGCCCTGCTCGATGGCATGCCCAACCCGGTGTTTGTGCGTGACCTCGCTGGCCGTTTGGTCACCTGCAACAAAAGCTATGAACAGCAGTTGGCCACCCGGCTTGAACTGATCCAGGGCCTGACCCTGCCGGAGAGTGGAATTTTGCCGGCCGCCACCGCCTTGCGCCTGCATGTGGGGCACATGGAGCAACTGGAGACGCAGCAATCGTTGTTTATCGACCGCCAACTGGAGTTCAACGGCGGTATCGCCCATGTCTATCAATGGACCGTGCCGTTTTACGATGCCGAGGGCCAGTTGCGGGGTTTGCTCGGGGGCTGGGTCGATATCAACGAGCGCAAGGTCCTGGAAACCCAACTGATGGACGCGCGTCGCGCTGCCGATGAAGCGAACTACGCCAAGAGTGCCTTTGTGTCGAACCTCAGTCATGAGATTCGTACGCCGATGACGGCGATTATCGGCCTGCTGGAGCTGGAACAGGAGCGCGCCCTGGCCTCGGGCGCCCCTGTTTCCGAGGCGTTGCAGGTGGCCCATCGCTCGGCACGGGAGTTGATTGCCCTGATGGGCGATAGCCTTGATCTGGCGAAGATCGAAGCCGGCCATCTGCAATTGGCGCCACAGACCACTGACCTGAAAGGTTTCTTCGAAGGTATCCAGCGCCTGTTTGAAGCCACTGCGCAGAAAAAGGGCCTGCACCTGACCCTGGCGTTCGATCCCCAGGCCCAAGGCTTTTACTGGTTCGACCCGCTGCGCCTGCGCCAGGTCATGCATAACCTTTTGGGCAATGCGCTGAAGTTCACGCAAAGCGGAGATGTGCGTATGCGTGTCGCCTGCCAGGTGGATGGTGAGGGTCACGAATACTTGCACCTGTGCGTCGAAGATACTGGCCCCGGCATCAGCGTCGAACAGCAGGCACGAGTGTTCCGGCCGTTTATCCAGGGCAGCCCGCTGACGGCCGCCGAACATGGCGGCACCGGGCTGGGTTTGAGTATCTGCCAGCAACTGGTGGACCTGATGGGCGGGCAAATCACCCTGCGCAGCACCCTGGGCGAAGGCACCACCGTGTGTATCGACCTGCGCCTGGACCGGGTCGGCAGTGACGACCTGCCGGCGCCGGTGGCCGCCGCGCCGGTGCTGGCTGCGGGCCGGGTGCTGTCGGTGCTGATTGTCGACGACCTGCCGGCCAACCGCTTGGTGCTGGTCCAGCAGTTGCAATTCCTCGGGCACCAGGTGGTGGCCCTCAATAGTGCCGAGGCCGCATTGCAGCGTTGGCGCAGCGAGGCGTTCGACGTGCTGGTGACTGATTGTCATATGCCGGGCATGTCCGGTTATGCCCTGGCCGAGGCTATTCGCCAGATCGAAACCCAGGAGCAGCGCCCGCGCTGCGCGTTGATTGGCTGCACCGCTGCGGCCCAGGAGGACGAAAGCCAGCGCGACCAGCAGGCGGGTATGGATGTGCTGCTGGTCAAGCCGGTGACCCTGGAGCAGTGGGCGCGGGTGCTGGCCCGGGTCACGGCGGTGCCGGCCTTCGACCTGCAGGCCCTGCGCAAGATGACCCAGGCCGACGGGCCGATTCTGCAAAGCATGTTGCAGGAGTTGGCGAACAATTTGGAGCACGAGCACCATCTGTTGGGCAACGCCATGGCCGAGCACGACCTGGTGCAGGTGCGGGCCAGCCTGCATCGCCTCAAGGGCATTTGTTGCCTGGTGGATGCGCTGCCGCTGGCCAAGGCCTGCATCGCCCTTGAAAGCAGTGCGCGGGAACACCGCGACGCTGAGCTGCCAGTGCGCTGGCAAGCCTTGTCGCAGGCATTGCTGGCACTGCGAGAGGAGATTCAGCCTTATCTGGAGCAAGAATAGGACGCGTCCTATGTGGTCGCGTCCGGGTTTTGGCTAATGTGGGCCATCCTGCACGCAGCCCCAGAGTTTTCCATGCGCTCACTCAAAGTCCTGATTCTCGAAGATCACCCGTTCCAGCTGATGGCCCTGCACCAGATGCTCAACGCCAACGGCGTGTTCAACGTGCTTACGGCCGACAGCGTCGAGGTCGCCCGCCAGTCGCTGGCGAGCAAGGGGCCGGTGGATATCGCCATCTGCGATCTGTACCTGGAGCATGGCGACTCACTGGGGCTGATCCGCGAAATGGCTGAGCACAGCCAGGCCCAGGTCCTGGTCCTGTTGAGCGACGCCGAACCGGATGTACTGGAAGGCGTGGCGAGCATGGCGCGTCATGCGGGGTTGAACGTATTGGGGTGCATGCCCAAGCCGGCTTCCGCCACTTCCATCGGGCAGATGCTCGATGCCTGCCGGCAACGCTTGCGGCCGAGCCCGCAAGCGCTGTCCTGGGAGCGTGTGCACCAGATGCTGGGAGTGAGTGAATTCGCGACCGAGAAACTTTGCGCTGAGGTCGGCGAGGCCGCCTTTGAGCGTTACGCCCGTGTCTGCTACCAACCCATCGTCAGCCAGGCCGGTGATCTGCAAGGCGTGGAGGCGTTGGCGCGCTGGCAAGACCCGGAGCATGGCCAGTTGATGCCCAGCGAGTTTCTGCCGCTGCTGGAGTTGGCCGGCCTGGAGCAGGCCTTTACCTGGTACGTGCTGGACCAGGTGTTGCGCCTATGCGCCCAGGTGACCCGGGACACGGGCCTGGAACTGCCGGTGTCAGTCAACATTCCCGGGCGGTTGCTGGATCAGGAACACTTCGCGCTCACGCTGCAAGGCCTGCTGCAGCGCTTTGCCGTCCCGGCGCGCAACCTCACCCTGGAACTGGTGGAAACCTCGCGCCTGAAGACCGACAGCGCCCATGTCACCGGTTTGCTGCGCCTGCGGATGATCGGTTGCAAGTTGTCCATTGGCGATTTCGGCATCGGCGGTACCAGCCTGCAGCGGTTGCTGGAGCTGCCGTTCACCGAGCTGAAGATTCCCCCGGCGTTTGCCAGCGGGATGGCGGGTGACGAACGCAAGTGTGCGGTGGTCGCCGGGGCCATGAGCATGGCCCAGCACCTGGGGGTTGGCGTGGTCGTGACCGGAATTGAAACCCCCGCCGACCGTGACGCGGTGCGCGCGCTGGGGCCGGCCTGGCTGCAGGGTTGCCTGATCGCTCATCCGATGAGTGCCCAGGCGCTGCAACACTGGCTGGCGAAATCTACGGCGATTGCCTTGTAGGAGCCGGCAAGCCGGCCGCTGCACAAACCTAGGCCAACCCGTGTTCCTGCACATAGATGAACAACGCGGCATCGCTGATCAACCCCAGCTTGCGCATGGCACTGACTTTCTGCGCGCTGACGGTCTGCTTGCTGCGATTGAGGTGCGCGGCAATCTCGCCCACCGTCTTGCCACCTGCCAGCAGGCGGATCACCTCCAGTTCCCGGGGTGACAACTGGTGCTGCGAGTGCAGGCGATCAGCCCCCACTGCACCGGCCAGGGCGAGCGCCTGTTCAATGGTGCGGGCCACATAGGGCCGCTGCTGGCGCACCTTGTCGATGGCTTCGGGCAACTCGTCGGCCAGGCTGGCCTTGCTCAACAGACCCATGACCCCCAGTTCCAGGATCGAGTGGAACAGGCCGGCGTTGTTGAGCATGGTCACCACCACAATCGGCAGGTCCGGGTAATGCCGGCGCAGGTGTTCGATCAGGCGCAGGCCGTCGGCCTGGGGTTCGGCGGGCATCATGAAATCGGTGACCAGTACATCGCAGGGGCAGCGTTGCAGCAGGGCGGCCAGGGCCTGGGGCGAGGTGGCCTCACCGACGATGCGCACCTGCTCGTCGCGCTCCAGCACTGCCCGCAAACCGATCAGGAAAATCGGATGATCGTCGGCGATGACAATACGCAAGGGCTGTTCAGACGCGTCTCTCACGGCGGACTCCGGCAATAATCAGGGGATTCTAGCCTGTCGGCGGCTGTTTTCTCTCTGTCATATTGGCCATGCATGCTCGATAAGCTCAGCTCAAAGGCGAACTTTGTGCTTTTGGCGTAGGTCACTTATCTGTAGGCGCGAGCTTGCTCGCGAAAAACGTCAACGATAATGTAGGGCATCCTGAACGAACGTGGCGCTCTCAGGTTTTTCGCAAGCAAGCTCGCGCCTACACTGGTTATTTATTTTTCTCATGATTGAGTGGTGATCGAGATGGAAAGTATCAGCCTATTGCTCGGTGAAGCGCTGAGCCCTTATCAGGTCACGCTGACTACCTCGGGTGTACACGGCGAGAGCCTGGTGACAGTGAAGAGCCCCACGGGCGCAATCGTGGTCGAACGCGAAGTGGATCGTGCGCAATTGACCGACAAACGCGCCTTGGTGGACGTGGTGGACTGCCTGCTCCGCGACCTGAAAATCGCCGAAGGGCGCCTGGAACCTTCGGTAATCGCGGCCTTGCGCAATGCCGCCCAGACGCGCATCAGCGTCCAGGCGTGAAGAAATTTTTATCTTCGGAACCTTCCTACAGGAAGGCCAGTCAGACCATGTAACAGCAGGATCAAGCATTGTGCTCCGGTGCTTGTAGCTTGTTGTACTGGTCTTTGTAGGCCACGTTTAACCCCGAGTTGTCTCCCCACTGCTCGGGGTTTCTTTTTGCCCGGGATTTATCAGGGCAGCGGCGTTTCGCTGAAAAACCTCGGGTTGTCCTTGAGGTACCGCTCGCGCATCAGCGGGTCCAGCCCGTTGGCGTAGGTCTGGCGCAACGTCTCCTGGGGAATATTCTGCAACTCGCGATTGATATGGCTAATGGCCTCGCGCCCCATCGGGGTGTCCGAGCAACCGATATGAATCCGCTGATAGCGCGCCGTGCCCTTGATCGGATAGAACACCAGGTCTTGCGGATCAATACCCTGTTGCGCTGCCTGGTATCGGATTTCCGTCCAGTAGCCCAACACGGCTTCCAGCCGCCCCAGGCGCTGCATCTGCAGCAAGCTGCCCAGTGCATCGTTACCGTAATGGGGGGTCAGCTTGAGCGGATCGGCGTGATTCAACTGTTCGTCAACCCCAGGTCCGTAGCTACGCTCGGCGACGATTCCAAGACGCATCTGCTGCACATCGAGGAACCTCACCAGATCGAACTGGCCATCCACCACATAGCTTGCCAGGGCGTCCTGCTGGTTGCGGCGAATCGCAATGCCATTGCTCAGTACGGCGAACGCCGGTGCGGAAAACACAATGTTCCTGGCCCGCACGGGGGTCCATACCAACGATGGATCGCAGGTGAAGGAGGGCGTGTTGAGCATTTGCAGGCCTCGGGCGCGATTGACGTGCAGGATCTGGTGGCGATACTGCGGCAGGCGCTCGATCAACAGCGGCAGCAGTTTATCGACGCTGCCCTGGCCCTTTTGCGGGCCATCGAAAATGGTCATCGGTGGCAGGTCACGCACCAGCCAGGTCAGGGTGTCCTGTGCCTGGCTCGAGAGCGGCAGCATCCCCAGCAGCGGGGCGATGAGCCATAGGCGCCGCAACGCCCTGATAAAACGGCCGGCCATTATCTTGAGAGTGCTCCACGGGGCATCAGATCGCGCCATCCTTGCGCAAACGGGCCACGGCGTCGCTGTCGTAGCCCAGGGATTGCAGAACCACGGCATTGTGTTCGCCCAGCTCTGGCCCGACCCACTCGCAACTGCCTGGGGTGTCCGAGAGCTTGGGCACGATGCCGGGCATCTTGAAATCCTTGCCGTCGGGCAACTGGGCCTTGAGGAACATTTCCCGGGCGAGGTATTGCGGGTCGCCCAGCATATCTTCGGCGCTGTAAATCCGGCTGGCAGGCACTTCGGCCTGGTTCAACTGCGCCACCACCTGGGCCAGTGGCAAGCTGTTGACCCAGCGGTCGATTACGCCGTACAGCTCGTCGCGCCGGCTATCGCGGCCATCATTGCTGGCCAGTTGTGGGTCATTGGCCAGGTCTTCACGGCCAATGGTCAGCATGAAGCGCTTGAAGATTGCATCGCCATTGGCGCCAATCTGCACATGCTTGCCATCGGCGGTGGTATGGATTGATGACGGGGTAATGCCCGGCATGATGTTGCCGGTGCGCTCGCGGATAAACCCGAACACATCGAACTCGGGGATCATGCTTTCCATCATCGCGAAGATCGCTTCATACAGCGCCACATCCACCACTTGACCGAGGCCGCCGTTGACCTCGCGATGGCGCAGGGCCATGAGCGCGCCAATCACCGCCCACAGCGCGGCGATGGAGTCGCCGATGGAAATCCCGGTGCGCACCGGCGGGCGGTCTTCGAAGCCGGTGATGTAGCGCAGGCCACCCATGGATTCACCGACCGCGCCGAAGCCCGGTTGATCCTTCATCGGCCCGGTCTGGCCAAAGCCCGAGAGCCGTACCATTACCAGCTTGGGGTTGAGGGCGTGCAGGGTGTCCCAGCTCAGGCCGAGTTTTTCCAGGACGCCGGGGCGGAAATTCTCGATCAGGATGTCGGCGTCTGCCAGCAACTGCTTGAGGATCGCCAGCCCCTCGGGATGCTTGAGGTTGAGGGTCAGGGACTGTTTATTGCGTGCCTGGACAAACCACCACAGCGACGTGCCTTCATACAGCTTGCGCCATTTGCGCAGCGGGTCGCCGCCGTCGGGGGATTCGACCTTGATCACTTGGGCACCGAACTCGGCGCAGATGCGCGAGGCGAACGGACCGGCGATCAGGGTGCCCAGTTCGATGACTTTCAGGCCGGCGAGCGGTTTGGCGGTAAACGACATGAGGATCCTTACTAACGCAGGAAGGTATGTATTGCCTTTTAACATAGGCGAGTGCTGCAGGGATAAGGATGATGCAGCGCAGGATTCGTTGAATGACCCCGCCATCGGTTAGACTGGCCGCCTTTCCCTGTCTCTAGAAGTCCGTTCATGGCCCAGCCGTCCACGACCTACAAGTTTGAACTCAACCTGACCGACCTCGATCGTTCGGTGTACGAGAGCGTCAAGCAAACCATCGCCCGTCACCCCTCGGAAACCGAAGAACGCATGACCGTGCGTTTGCTGGCCTACGCCCTTTGGTACAACGAGCAGTTGTCGTTTGGTCGCGGACTGTCAGATGTAGACGAACCAGCCCTGTGGGAAAAAAGCCTGGATGATCGGGTTTTGCACTGGATCGAAGTCGGCCAGCCCGATGCCGACCGCCTGACCTGGTGTTCGCGCCGTACCGAACGTACCAGCTTGCTGGCCTACGGCAGCCTGCGGGTGTGGGAAGGCAAGGTGGTGCCGGTGGCCAACAACCTGAAAAACGTGCATATCGCCGCCGTGCCCCAGGAAATTCTGGAAACCCTGGCCAAGGACATGCCCCGGGTGATCAAGTGGGATGTGATGATCAGCGAAGGCACGATTTTCGTCACCGATGACCGCGGCCAGCACGAAGTGCAACTGCAGTGGCTGGTCGGCGAACGCGGCTGATCCTGTCAGGACGGGTTTGTGTGGGAGCTGGCTTGCCCAGTTAAGCGAAGGCAATCTTCAAAGCAGCGAAGATCACATGTGGGAGCGGGCTTGCTCGCGAAGACGTCGGCCCAGCAAGCATTGATGTTGACTGACCCACTGCTTTCGCGAGCAAGCCCGCTCCCACACAAGCCCGCTCCCACATTTGATGTTTGTCGTTACTCATAGTGTTTTTTAACCGTTGTATTGCACAGAAGCCCCCATCACCCCATGCGCATCGATCCCCGCCCATTGCCCGCTGTCCTGCCGTTCCTCGGTGAATTGCCACCGTTGCTGACCCGTCTCTACGCCGCCCGTGGCGTGACCTCGCAGGATGAGCTGGATAAAAGCCTGGCGCGGCTGATTCCCTATCAGCAGCTCAAAGGGATTGAGGCTGCCGTGGATTTGCTGGTGACGGCCCTGGAGCAGCGCCAGCGCATCCTGATCGTCGGCGACTTCGACGCCGATGGCGCCACCGCCAGCACCGTGGGCACCCTCGGCCTGCGCCTGCTCGGGGCGGCCCATGTGGATTACCTGGTGCCCAACCGCTTCGAATACGGCTACGGCCTGACCCCGGAAATCGTCGCCGTGGCCTTGCAGCGCGAGCCGCACTTGCTGATTACCGTGGACAACGGCATCTCCAGTGTCGAGGGTGTGGCGGCGGCGAAGGCGGCGGGTCTCAAGGTGCTGGTCACCGACCACCACTTGCCCGGCGATGAACTGCCGGCAGCCGATGCCATCGTCAACCCGAACCAGCCCGGTTGCGGGTTCCCCAGCAAGGCCCTGGCGGGCGTCGGGGTGATTTTCTACGTGCTGATGGCCCTGCGCGCGCGCCTGCGCAGCCTGGGCTGGTACGACAAGCAGCCGCAGCCCAATATCGGCGAGTTGCTCGACCTGGTGGCCCTGGGCAGCGTGGCCGACGTGGTGCCGCTGGATGCCAACAACCGCATCCTGGTCCATCAAGGCCTGGAGCGGATCCGCGCCGGGCGTGCGCGGCCGGGGATCAAGGCGATCCTGGAAGTGGCCAAGCGCGACCACGCACGTATCACCTCAACCGACCTGGGTTTTATCCTCGGCCCACGGCTGAATGCGGCCGGGCGCCTGGATGACATGAGCCTGGGCATCGAATGCCTGCTCACCAGCGACTTCGCCCTGGCCCGGGAAATGGCCGCGCAGTTGGACGGCATGAACCAGGACCGCAAAGCCATCGAGCAGGGCATGCAGCGCGAGGCCCTGGCCCAGCTCAAGGACTTGCCGGTGGAGTCGATGCCATTTGGTCTGTGCCTGTTCGACCCGGAATGGCACCAGGGTGTGATCGGGATTCTCGCCTCGCGTATGAAAGAGCGCTATTTCCGCCCGACCATTGCCTTTGCCGATGCCGGTGATGGCCTGCTCAAGGGCTCCGGGCGTTCGGTGCCGGGCTTTCATATCCGTGATGCCCTGGCAGTGGTGGCCAGCCAGCACCCGAACCTGATCGCCAAGTACGGCGGCCACGCCATGGCGGCGGGCCTGACCTTGCCTGAAGCCAACTTCCCGTTGTTCGCCGAAGCCTTCGACGCCGAAGTGCGCCGGCAACTGCGTGAAGAAGACCTGACGGGGCGCCTGTTGTCCGATGGCACCCTGGCGGTGGAAGAGTTCCACCTGGAACTGGCCCGTGCCCTGCGCAACGCCGGGCCCTGGGGCCAGCACTTTCCCGAGCCGTTGTTTCATGGGGTGTTTCAACTGGTGGAGCAGCGGGTGGTGGGCGAGCGGCACCTCAAGGTAGTGCTCAAGAGTGAGTGCGGCGCGGTGAAGCTCGATGGCATTGCCTTTGGCATCGACCGCGAGGTGTGGCCGAACCCGACCATTCGCTGGGTGGAGTTGGCCTACAAGCTCGACGTCAATGAGTTCCGCGGCCAGGAAACCGTGCAATTGATGATTGCCCACATCGAACCGCGCTGAACCCTGTGCAATCCCCGGTTGTCGACTAGTCTCTAAGCACTGTGTGATTGGTCTTGTGACCTTGTCTGTTTTTTAGCCCGAAGGGGACGGGCCTTTCATCTTCTCGTCACGCGTACCGGTCAGACAGAACCCTGGAGCCAATGCCCACCGGATACGAGAAGAGGTGCCCCATGAGTCTGTTGCTTGAACCCTATACCCTGCGCCAATTGACCCTGCTCAACCGCATTGCCGTATCGCCGATGTGCCAGTACTCCGCCGTCGATGGGCTGGCCAACGACTGGCACCTGGTGCACCTGGGCAGCCGCGCCGTTGGCGGCGCCGGGCTGATTTTCAGCGAAGCCACCGCCGTTACTGCCGATGGCCGCATCACCGCCCAGGACCTGGGCCTGTGGAACGATGCCCAGATTGAGCCGCTGCAGCGCATCACACGCTTTATCAGCGCCCAGGGCGCGGTGGCGGGTATTCAACTGGCCCACGCCGGGCGCAAGGCCAGCACCCATCGGCCGTGGATCGGCAAGCATGGCAGCGTCAAGCCCGAAGACGGTGGCTGGGTGCCTGTTGGCCCTTCGCCGATAGCCTTCGACCCTCAGCACACCGCCCCCCGGCAGCTCGATGAGGGGCAAATCCAGCAGGTGATCAGCGACTTTGTGGCGGCCGCCAAGCGTGCCCTGACCGCCGGTTTCGAAGTGGTGGAAATCCATGCGGCCCATGGTTATCTGCTGCATCAATTTCTTTCGCCTCTGAGCAATCAGCGCCAGGATCAATATGGCGGTTCCTTTGAAAACCGCATCCGCCTGGTGCTGCAAGTCACCCAGGCGGTGCGCGATGTGTGGCCGCAAGAGCTGCCGCTGTTTGTACGCGTCTCGGCCACCGACTGGGTGGAAGACGGCTGGAACCCCGACGAAACCGTGGAACTGGCGCGCCGCCTGAAAGACCTGGGCGTGGACCTGATCGACGTGTCCTCCGGTGGCACCGCCGCCAATGCCGAAATCCCCATCGGCCCCGGTTATCAAACGCGCTTTGCCGAGCGCGTGCGCAAGGAATCCGGCATGGCCACCGGCACGGTCGGGATGATTACCGAACCGGCCCAGGCCGAGCATATTCTGCGCACCTGCCAGGCCGATATCATCTTCCTGGCCCGGGAACTGCTGCGTGATCCGTACTGGCCGCTGCACGCCGATGACGACCTGGGCGGCCGCAAGGCGACCTGGCCGGCGCAGTACCAGCGGGCTACCCACCGCGACCAGCCGATCCATGAGTCGGATTTGCGCAACAAGTAACCCCTCCAGCCGCTGGCCCGCCGGGTCAGCGGGCCTCACGTCGCCACTGTGGCCAGGCCAGCAACGTCGCGGCCCGCAACAACCACTCGAATGGCCCATAGGGATGGCGGCGTAGCCAGTGCGCGCTCAACCCCATTTGCAGGATAAAAATCGCGGCCGCCATGGGGAGCAGCAACCAGGGCTCGACCTGATTGACCCAGCCCGCACCGTAGCCGGTGAATAACAGCCCGAGGACCATGGATTGCATGAGGTAATTGCTCAAGGCCATCTTGCCCAGCGGCGCCAGGCACGCACACAGCCTTGCGCCAGTGGCGGTGTTGAACAGCGCCAGCATCCCTAGGCAATAGGTGGCAGTCAGCAGCGGTGCTGTCAGTTGGCCGAGGCCGAAGGCAAAGGTTTCCAGGCCGCCGCCTGGTCTGTAAGCGGCGGTCAGGGCGTAGACCAGCGCACCGAGCAGGCCCAGTGGGGCGGTCATTAGCAGCAGACGCCGGGTACGGGGTGCCCAGGCCTGTGAAGAGGCCAGCCACTGCTGGCGCCCGGCGGCGTAACCGAACAGGAACATCGCCAGGGCGCTGGGCCCTTGCAATAGCCATAACGCAGGCACCGTGGCCCATACTTCCCGGCTGTGAAATTGCACGGTCTGCAGGGCTCCGGCGGAAAATGCCGCGAGTTTTGCCTGGGCCTCGCCATGGCCAGTGCCGATCCATTGCCCTTCCAGGCCCTGTAAGACACCCAGCACCATCCACAATGAACAAGCGACCACCACCAGACCGATAGCCCACCGCCGGGCGCGGGCCGCTGACAGGTTGCGGGCGGCCAGCAGCACCAGGCCCAACAGGGCATAAGTCGAGAGAATCTCGCCGTAATACAACAGCGCGCCATGGGCCAGGCCGAGTATCAACAGGGCCAGTTGCCGGCGCAGCATGCGTGGGACGAATGCTGCTTCGGCACGTTCGGCGGCGGCCATTTGCAGGGTGAAGCTGTAGCCAAACAGAAAGGAAAACAGCAGGTAGAACTTGGTCTCGAACAACCACGCCACCAGCAGCCGCACCCCGTGATCGAGCACGCTGGCGTAGGTCGGGTTGCTGGAGGTCGAAGCGTAGTAGGGATCGGCAAAGGCCCAGATATTGACGCTGAGAATGCCGAACAAGGCAAACCCGCGCAGCGCATCGACCTGGACCAAGCGCGCGTTGGCCGTGGCTGGCATGCTCAACGCCCCTGCAGTAGGTGAACCACCAGGCCCCGCAGGACCGTGGTCTGCTGCTCGGGGTGAAAGTCCGGGTCGGCCGCCACCCGGGCGAACATGCCATCGATCAAGGCCGCCAGCCAGTTGGCTGCTTCGGGCACGCTCAGCGCGGTGTGCAATTGCCCGGCCTGGTCAGCCGCCCGTACCAGGGCTTCCAGGCCGTCACGCAAGGTGCGGTCATTGGCCTTCACCAGGCGCGCCACGGCTTCGTCACGATGGCCCAGGGCCGAGATCTCCAGCGCCAGGCCGGCGTAGTGGCGGTCGCAGGCCAATTGGCAGACCTGATCGAGGAAAGCCAGTAACTGCGCCATCGGATTAGCCGCCTTGGCCAACGGCGCCATGGCCTGTTGGATCTGTGCGCCTTCACGGGCCACCAGCGCCAGCAGCACCTCGTGCTTGCTGGCGAAATAGTGGAACAAATTGCCCGCGCTCATACCGGCCCGGGCACAGATATCAGCGGTGCGCGTGGCGACAAAACCGGCCTCGGCAAAACACTGGGACGCGGCATCCAGCAGGGCCATGCGTTTGCTTTCGCGTTGCTGGGGGTCAGGGGTGCGCATGCCTGCCTCATTCATTAATTGAGTGGTCACTCAATTTATAAGGCGTAAGAATTACCTGCAAGCTTTTTGCTTCGAGATCATTATTTAAGTGAATACTCTAAAAAAATCTCACAAGCGCCAGGATAGTTTCTACGCTTGAAGTAAGACGGCTTCTGGCCCAGGAAGTCAGTCTGTTTACGCGCTGAGGCATTGCACTTCGCGGACAGGGTTATGGGCATCGGGAGTTGTTGTTTATCACACGGAGAAACAGTCCATGGTCAAGTCCATTGGTGTCGCAGGGGTTCTGGTGCTTTTTTTCAGCCGCAAGCTGTCGTTGCATGGCCGCCGGTTGAGCTCGGACGAGGCGCAGTTGCTAGAGCAGTACCGTGCCTTGACCGAAAACGATCAAATTGCAATGCGTTATTTGATTGGTGCGATGAGGAGTATTTCGCGTTTTTGAACCGGGTGGGGGCGTTCCCACGCCGCAATGAGCGTGGGAACGTTGGGCATCAGCTGTACTTGCGCTTGTCCGGTGCGGGCGGGAAGTACTGGTACAACCAGGTTTCACTCAAGGTCCGGTCATTGGTGCGGATGAACAGGCGCATCTCCACCGGCGCAACGCTGTCGCTGGTCGGGTACCAGTCGAAGAGAATGCGGTAGCCCTTGATGTCGTCGAGCACCAGCACGCTGAAGTCTTTCACTTCGCCATGGGAGCAGGTGACCACAGGCTCGATCCCGGTGCCTGCGGGCAGGCGGTCGAGGCCACCGCCCTTGAAGTCCACGGCAAAACGGCGGGCCCAGACCGGTGGGTAATGCTCACCCGGCGCCCAGCCTTCGGTGAAGCCGCCCATGCCGGAGCGGGTGGCGTTGACTTGTGCCAACGGTGTGCTGACCGGGGGCAGGGCGCTCCAGTAGAGCTTGTAGCCAAAGGTCAGGGAGTCGCCGGCGGCCACCGGTTTTTTCGGGGTCCAGAAGGCGACGATGTTGTCCATGGTCTCGCCGGTCGTAGGAATTTCCAGCAGATCGACAGAGCCTTCGCCCCACGCGGTGGTCGGCTCCACCCACAGGCTTGGGCGCTTGCTGTACCAGTCGACGGTGTCCTGGTAACTGGCGAACTCATGGTCGGTCTGCACCAGGCCGAAACCTTTCGGGTCTTTATCGGCGAAGGCATTGAACTGCAGAGTGGCTGGGTTGTTCAGCGGGCGGCAGATCCACTCGCCGTTGCCGCGCCACATCGCCAGGCGATCGGAGTCGTGGATCTGCGGGTGGATGGTGTCGCACATGCGCCGCTCATGGGTGCCGCAACTGAACATGCTGGTCATCGGCGCGATGCCCATCTGCTGGATTGCCGTGCGCGCATTGATATGGGCGTCGATGGCCATCACCACCTGGGTGGCCTGGCAGTCGATATCAAAACGATAGGCACCGGTGGCGCTCGGCGAGTCGAGCAGGGCGTAGACCACGAAACGGGTGCTGTCCTTGTCCGGCGTCTCGAACCAGAACTGGGTGAAATCGGGGAACTCTTCGCGTTTATTGGCGTAGGTGTCGATGGCCAGGCCGCGTGCCGAAAGACCGTACTGGCCGGTGTTATCCACCGCACGGAAATAGCTGGCGCCAAGGAAAGACACCACGTCGTGGCGGTCCAGTTCCGGGGCCTTGAACAGCTTGAAGCCGGAAAAACCCAAGTCGCCCTTGAGCTGCTTGGTATCGACCGTGGTTTTTTCATAATTGAACAGCGACGGACGGAAATGCACCTCCCGCGCCTGGCGGGTCTTGGGGTCGACACTGTGCATGCGCACCGGGGTCTTGAAACCCATGCCGACGTGGAAAAACTGCACGTCCAGCTGGCCTTTGAGGTCTTTCCACAGCGAATGATTACCGTCGTAGCCGATGGCATTGAAATTCTGCGGGGTCATGGTCGCCAGGGTCGGCGGCAGCACCTGGCGGGTGTCCTGATACTGCTTACCAGCCAGTTGCTTGGCCTGCAGCTTGAGCCAGTCGAAGTCGAACGCCTTGGCGTCGCCATCGGCTGCACGATTCCCGGCCCAGGCCTGGGCGGCCAGCAGACCACTGGCTGACAGCCCGGTGTAGGCCGCGATGGCCATGGACGCTTTGAGCAAATTCCTGCGGTGCATAAATACAACCTGTGGTGAGCAATCCCGTGCCGTTCCTGGCGCGTGCTGGATCAGAAATTACGGTTCGGACATGCCTTCGGCCAAACGCAACGGACATTAAACAGATGCTGAATAGCTTAAGGGGTTCGGTGGGGAAGGAAAATTGATTGATAGCGGGATGATGGCGTTGCATATGAAACAAGACGTGTCAGCAGGGGGGATTTGCTGGGGATGGCTTTGGGTCGGTGTGTATATCCATTGCTGCGGTCACGGCGGCTATTGGTTCCGCTCTTACAGCGGGTCACTTTTGGAAAAGAGCCCGGAGTGCCGGCCCAGCCAAAAGTAACCAAAAGGGCTCCTGCCCCACCACTCGGTGCCTCGCCTAGGCTCGGCATGCCCGCAGTCAGGCATTGCTCCGTGGGCCCGCCGCGATCGGCCATCCATGGCCGTGTCGCGGCTACCCCGGCATCCATGCCGGGGTGCCCACTGCGCAATACCTGCCTGCGGCCATCGTGGTTTAACGGGGCGCCTAAGATCAAAAGCCAGATCAAAAGCAGAGCAACAGCAAGGCCAGCTCCCACAGGTATATGCGTACATCTCGACGATCAGGTCGGCTGTCAGGCCGCCTCGCTTTGCTTTTGATTTTGATCTGAGGCGCCCCGTTAAACCACGCTGGCCGTCATCCGATATTGATTTGGGGGGTAAACCGGCAGGACGCCGGTTTAGCCGCGCTGGGCCATGGATGGCCCATCGCGGCGGCCCCCCAAATTAATGTCGGATGACGGGCACACCGAGCCTGGGCGAGGTGCCGAGTGGTGGGGCAAGAGCCCTTTTGGTTACTTTTGGCTGGGCCGGCACTCCGGGCTCTTTTCCAAAAGTGACCCGCTGTAAGAGCGGAACCAATAGCCGCCGTGACCGCAGCAATGGATATGTACACCGACCCAAAACCATCGCAGTTGAGTTACATCTGGAAGCACTCTATATCCAGGATTATTGGCACTTAGTTTTACGCTGAAGGCCTATCAACCCTATGAACCCAAGTCTCTGGAGGCTATGAATGAATACCCGTGGATTGCTTGATCAGTTGCTCAAGTCCGGCCAGGACATGCTGCAAAACAAAACTGGCGGTCAACGCAAAGGCGATGACAAAGGTGCCTTGGGCGGCCTGCTCGGCGGTGGCGGGCTCGGCAGCCTGCTCGGTGGCGCAGGTGGCGGGGCATTGGCCGCCGGGGCCATGGGCCTGCTATTGGGCAACAAAAAGGCCCGCAACTTTGGTGGCAAAGCCCTCACCTATGGTGGTCTTGCCGCATTAGGCGTGATTGCCTACAAGGCCTACGGCAACTGGCAGGCACAACAGGCCGGCGCGCCCAAAGGCGAACCGCAGACCCTCGATCGCCTGCCACCGGCCCAGGTCGAACTGCATAGCCAGGCCATCCTCAAGGCCCTGGTGGCCGCTGCCAAGGCCGACGGCCATGTGGACGAGCGCGAGCGTGCGTTGATCGAAGGCGAATTCGTCAAGCTGGACAACGACCAGGAACTGCAACGCTGGCTGCATGCCGAACTCAACAAGCCCCTGGATCCCACCGATGTCGCCCGGGCTGCCAGCACCCCGGAGATGGCCGCCGAAATGTACATCGCCAGCGTCATGCTGGTGGACGAGGAGAACTTCATGGAGAAGTCCTACCTCGACGAATTGGCCCGCCAACTCAAGCTGGAGCCGGGCCTCAAGATCGAACTGGAAAAACAGGTACGCCAAGCCACGCTCTGACTCGCCCCGTACAGAAAACTACCCCGTCACCGTCCAGGTTGCGGGGTGTTTTTATATTTCGTGAGACTTGGCCCACAACCCATTGATAAATGATGGCACGGCCTCAGCTATACTCCCCGGCATTTGATCGGCCTTCGAGGAATTACTGTGAAGAACTGGACCTTGCGCCAACGCATCTTGGCGAGCTTTGCGGTGATTATCGCCATCATGCTGCTGATGGTTGTGGTCTCGTATTCACGGTTGCTGAAGATCGAAGCGAGCGAAAACGTAGTACGCGACGACGCCGTACCGGGGGTGTTTTTCAGCTCGATGATCCGTAGCGCCTGGGTCGACAGCTACCTGCAGACCCAGGAATTGATCGGGTTGCGCGAGCACCAGGGCATTTCCGACGAGGATAGGCAGGATTACAAGACGTTCGAGGCGCAGCTGGAGCAGCATATGGCCAGTTACGCCAAGACGGTCAATATCGGCCAGGATCGTACTGAGTTCGACACCTTTGAAGCCCTGCACCAGAAGTACAACCAAGTACTTGCCCAGGTCCTGGAGCTGCATGCGGCCAACAAGGAAGCCGAAGCGGTCAAGATGTTCGACGAGCGACTGACCCCGGCCTGGATCGCCGGGCGCTTGAAGCTCAATGACATCATCAACGAGAACAAAGCAGTCGCGGACAACGCCACCGCGGCCATTGATGATGCCGTGGCTGCAGCGAAAATCGGTATGGGCGTGTCGCTGCTCCTGGCGATCCTCGCCGCCGGCCTGTGCGGGCTGCTGCTGATGCGCGCGATCATGGCGCCGATGAACCGCATCGTCGATATCCTCGAAACCATGCGCACCGGTGATCTGAGCAAGCGCCTGAACCTGGACCGCAAGGACGAGTTCGGTGCCGTGGAAACCGGCTTCAATGACATGATGACCGAGCTGACCGCTCTGGTATCCCAGGCCCAGCGTTCGTCGGTGCAGGTCACCACCTCGGTGACCGAGATTGCGGCCACCTCCAAGCAGCAACAGGCCACGGCTACCGAAACGGCCGCCACTACCACCGAAATCGGCGCCACCTCGCGGGAAATTGCCGCCACGTCCAAGGACCTGGTGCGCACCATGACCGAAGTGTCTACCGCCGCCGACCAGGCCTCGGTGGCCGCCGGTTCCGGCCAGCAAGGCCTGGCCCGAATGGAAGAAACCATGCACTCGGTGATGGGGGCCGCCGATCTGGTCAACGCCAAGCTGGCGATCCTCAACGAGAAGGCCGGCAACATCAACCAGGTGGTCGTGACCATCGTCAAGGTGGCCGACCAGACCAACCTGCTGTCCCTCAACGCCGCCATCGAGGCCGAAAAGGCCGGTGAGTACGGGCGCGGCTTTGCCGTGGTCGCCACCGAAGTACGGCGTCTGGCCGACCAGACCGCCGTGGCCACCTACGATATCGAGCAGATGGTGCGCGAGATCCAATCGGCGGTATCGGCCGGCGTGATGGGCATGGACAAGTTCTCCGAAGAGGTCCGTCGCGGGATGTTCGAGGTGCAGCAGGTCGGCGAGCAACTGTCGCAGATCATCCATCAGGTCCAGGCCCTGGCGCCGCGGGTGCTGATGGTCAACGAGGGCATGCAGGCCCAGGCCACGGGGGCCGAGCAGATCAACCATGCCTTGGTGCAATTGGGCGATGCCAGCAGCCAGACCGTGGAGTCCCTGCGCCAGGCCAGTTTTGCCATTGATGAACTGAGCCAGGTTGCGGTGGGTCTGCGCAGCGGCGTGTCGCGTTTTAAAGTCTGATGAGCGATCCAGCGGCGAAACGCGGCGCGATGACAGCAGCCAAAAAAGCCTTGTTCCTGGTGTTTCATATCGGCAGCGAGCGCTACGCCCTCAAGGCCACGGAAGTGGCCGAGGTGCTGCCGCGCCTGCCACTCAAGCCGATTGCCCATGCGCCGGTGTGGGTCGCCGGGATCTTTGCCCATCGCGGCAACATGGTGCCGGTGATCGACCTCAGCGCCCTGACCTTTGGTACATCGGCCCAGGCCCGCACCAGTACGCGTCTGGTATTGGTCAACTATCGGCCAGAAACCTGGCTGGAGCCGCGCTGGCTGGGGCTGATCCTCGAACAGGCCACTGACACCCTGCGCTGCGACCCGGCGGACTTCCAGCCCTACGGCCTGGACAATCGCCAGGCGCCCTACCTGGGGCCGGTGCGCGAAGACGAGCGGGGGCTGATGCAGTGGATCGGCGTCGCCGACCTGCTGACCCCCGAGGTCTGCGCTTTGCTGTTTGCCCCCGACCTGACCGTTGGGGAGGCGTGATGAGCAATGATCAACGCTTCTTCGACTTCCTCAAGGAACGCATCGGCCTGGATGTCGCCTCGGTGGGCGAAGCCATCATCGAGCGCGCCGTGCGCCAGCGCAGCCAGGCGTTGCAGGGGCTGAGTGCCGATCAGTACTGGCAACGCCTGCAAACCAGCAGCGAGGAACAGCAGGCGCTGATCGAAGCGGTGATCGTCCCCGAAACCTGGTTTTTCCGTTATCCCGAATCCTTTGCCACCCTGGCGCGGCTGGCGGTGACACGGCTGGGCGAAATCAAGCATATGCGCGCCTTGCGCATTCTCAGCCTGCCGTGTTCCACCGGCGAGGAACCCTATTCCATCGCCATGGCCCTGCTCGATGCGGGCCTTTCGCCCCACCAGTTCAAGGTGCAAGGCATGGACGTCAGCCCATTGTCGGTGGAGCGCGCGCGGCGCGGGGTGTATGGCAAGAACTCCTTCCGTGGCCAGGACCTCGAGTTTCGTGAGCGGCATTTCAGCGCCGAGAGCGACGGCTATCGCGTCGCCGACCGGGTGCGTGAGCAAGTGCGCCTGCAAGTGGGCAACCTGCTGGACCCGCAGTTGCTGGCCAATGAGCCGACTTATGACTTTGTGTTCTGCCGCAACCTGCTGATCTACTTCGACCAGCCGACCCAGAAGCAGGTCTTTGAAGTGCTCAAGGGCCTGACCCATGTCGACGGCGTGCTGTTTATCGGCCCGGCCGAAGGCAGCCTGTTGGGGCGCCTGGGCATGCGCTCGATTGGTGTGCCGCAGTCGTTTGCCTTCAGTCGCCACGCCGAAGCCGCGCCGCCTGAGCCGGTCTTCACCACCATACCGGCGCCGCTGCCGCAACGCAGCGCAGCGCCGATTGCGAGTAAACCGCGAGCCTTCAGTGCATTCGCAGCGCCGGTGGCGCCGATCAAGCCTGCGCCAGTGCATTCGGATGCTGCCGATCTGCTCGGGCAGATCGCAACCCTGGCCAATGAAGGCAAGAGCCTTGAGGCCCGTGCTGCCTGTGAGCTGTACCTGCAGAGTCATCCGCCGGCGGCCCAGGTGTTTTACTGGCTGGGCCTGCTCAGCGATGTGGCGGGTAGCGCCCTGGAAGCCCAGGGGTATTATCGAAAAGCCTTGTACCTGGAACCCCAGCATCCGCAGGCCTTGATGCACCTGGCCGCACTGCTGGAATCCCAGGGCGATACGGCGGGGGCGCGGCGCTTGCAAGCCCGTGCTGCCCGTAGCGAGCGAGCCGCTGACAGTGAGCGTAAACGATGAGTAGCTCCGCATCCCCGGACACCGGCCTGAACCTGACGGTCGCCGATACCCAGGCCATTGACGATTGCTGGAACCGCATCGGGATCCACGGCGATAAATCCTGCCCGTTGCTGGCCGAGCATATCCACTGCCGCAATTGTGCGGTGTATTCGGCAGCGGCCACTCGCCTGCTGGATCGCTATGCATTGCAGCAAGAGGATCGTCACCCTGGCGCTGCGACACAGGCGGACGACGAGGTGGCCACCCGGTCCTTGCTGATGTTCCGCCTGGGCGAGGAATGGCTGGGCATCGCCACTCGCTGCCTGGTGGAAGTGGCGCCCCTGCAGCCGATCCATTCCTTGCCCCACCAGCGCTCGCGGGCCTTGCTCGGGGTCGCCAATGTGCGCGGTGCTCTGGTGGCCTGCCTGTCCCTGGTGGAGCTGCTCGGGCTCGACAGCAGCGGCGGCGCCAGTGGCGGGCGGATCATGCCGCGCATGCTGATCATCGCCGCGCAGGATGGCCCGGTAGTGGTGCCGGTGGATGAAGTGGATGGCATCCATGCCATTGATGAGCGCACCCTGAAAGCCGCGTCTGCCTCCGGCACCCAGGCCAGTGCGCGCTACACCCAGGGTGTGTTGCCGTTCAAGGGCCGCAGCCTGCGCTGGCTGGACGAGACGCAACTGCTGTCTGCCGTGACCCGGAGCCTGTCATGACCCCCGACCAGATGCGCGACGCCTCGCTGCTGGAGCTGTTCAGCCTGGAAGCCGATGCCCAGACCCAGGTCCTGAGTGCCGGCCTGCTGGCCCTGGAACGCAACCCGACCCAGGCCGACCAACTTGAGGCGTGCATGCGTGCGGCGCATTCGCTCAAAGGCGCGGCGCGGATTGTCGGGGTCGATGCCGGCGTCAGCGTGGCTCACGTGATGGAAGACTGCCTGGTCAGCGCCCAGGAAAGCCGGCTGTTTCTGCAACCCGAACATATCGACGCGTTGTTGCAGGGCACCGACCTGCTGATGCGCATCGCCACACCGGGCAACACCGTGGGCCCGGCCGATATCCAGGCGTATGTGGCGCTGATGGAACGCTTGCTGGACCCGTCGCAACCCATGGCCAAGGTGGTTGCACCGCCGCCGCCGCCGCCCGTGGCTGCGCCGCTCGCGCAGCCGCTGCCGTCCCTTGAAGAATCGCTGCTATTGCCCCCGGAGCCGGAGGTCGCGCCGCCGGTCAGCAGTGATGCGCCGCGCCACAACAAACGTATGACCGAAGGTGGCGAGCGGGTGTTGCGGGTCACCGCCGAGCGCTTGAACAGCCTGTTGGACCTGTCCAGCAAATCCCTGGTGGAAACCCAGCGGCTCAAGCCTTACCTGTCCAGCCTGCAACGCCTCAAGCGCATCCAAAGCAATAGCGCCCGGGCCCTGGACAACCTGGATGGCCAGCTCAAGACCGTCGACCTGAGCCTTGAAGCCCAGGAAGCCCTGGCCGATGCCCGCCGCCTGTTGAGCGAAGCGCAGTTGCTGCTGGCGGAAAAGTCCGCCGAACTGGATGAGTTCGGCTGGCAGGCCGGGCAGCGCGCCCAGGTGTTGTATGACACCGCGCTGGCGTGCCGCATGCGCCCGTTTGCCGATGTGCTGGCGGGACAGGCGCGCATGGTGCGCGACCTGGGCCGCAGCCTGGGCAAGCAGGTGCGCCTGGAAATCGAAGGCGAGAAGACTCAGGTTGACCGTGATGTCCTGGAAAAACTCGAAGCGCCGCTGACCCATTTGTTGCGCAATGCCGTCGATCACGGCATTGAGATGCCCGAGCAGCGCCTGCTGGCGGGCAAGCCGGCCGAAGGCCTGATCCGCCTGCGTGCCTCGCACCAGGCTGGCCTGTTGGTACTGGAATTGAGTGATGACGGTAACGGCGTGGACCTTGCGCGCCTGCGCGACAGTATTGTCGAGCGCAATCTGTCGCCACTGGAAACCGCCTTGCGCCTGAGCGAAGAGGAATTGCTGACCTTCCTGTTCCTGCCGGGCTTCAGCCTGCGCGACAAGGTGACCGAAGTCTCCGGGCGCGGTGTCGGCCTGGATGCGGTGCAACACATGGTCCGCCAACTGCGCGGTGCGGTGGTACTGGAGCAGACGGCAGGGCAGGGCAGCCGCTTCCATCTGGAAGTGCCGCTGACCTTGTCGGTGGTGCGCAGCCTGGTGGTGGAGGTTGGCGAAGAAGCCTACGCCTTCCCCCTGGCCCATATCGAGCGTATGTGCGACCTGGAACCCGACGAAATCGTGCAACTGGAAGGCCGCCAGCATTTCTGGCACGAAGGCCGGCATGTCGGCCTGGTCGCGGCCAGCCAGTTGTTGCAGCGCCCGCCCGGGCAGACCAGCCAGGATACCCTCAAGGTCGTGGTAATCCGCGAGCGCGATGCGGTGTACGGGATTGCCGTAGAGCGGTTTATCGGCGAGCGCACCCTGGTGGTGCTGCCGCTGGACGATCGCCTGGGCAAGGTGCAGGACATTTCTGCCGGTGCGCTGCTGGATGACGGCTCGGTGGTGTTGATCGTCGATGTCGAAGACATGCTGCGCTCGGTGGACAAGCTGCTCAACACCGGCCGCCTGGAACGCATTGCCCGCCGCGCGCAGCAAACCGTCGAGGCCACGCGCAAGCGCATCCTGGTGGTGGATGACTCGCTTACCGTGCGTGAACTGCAGCGCAAGCTATTACTTAATCGTGGATATGAGGTGGCGGTCGCCGTCGATGGCATGGATGGCTGGAATGCTCTGCGTTCCGAAGACTTCGACCTGCTGATTACTGACATTGATATGCCACGCATGGACGGTATCGAATTGGTCACACTTTTACGCCGTGACACTCGCCTGCAGTCGCTGCCGGTGATGGTGGTGTCCTACAAGGATCGTGAAGAAGACCGGCGGCGCGGCCTGGATGCCGGCGCCGACTATTACCTGGCCAAGGCCAGTTTCCATGATGACGCCCTGCTCGATGCGGTGGTGGAACTGATTGGAGGCGCCCGGGCATGAAGATCGCCATCGTCAATGACATGCCCCTGGCGGTCGAGGCCTTGCGCCGGGCCTTGAGCTTCGAACCGGCCCATCAAGTAGTGTGGGTTGCCACCAATGGCCTGGAAGCGGTGCAGCGCTGTGCCGAGCTGACCCCGGACCTGATCCTGATGGACCTGATCATGCCGGTGATGGATGGCGTCGAGGCCACCCGGCAGATCATGGCCGAGACGCCATGCGCTATCGTTATCGTTACGGTGGATCGCCAGCAGAATGTCAGCCGCGTGTTTGAAGCCATGGGCCATGGTGCCCTGGATGTGGTGGACACCCCGGCATTGGGGGTTGGCGATGCCAAGGAGGCGGCCGCGCCCCTGTTGCGCAAGATCCTCAATATTGGCTGGCTGATCGGCCAGCGGGGCAGCCGGGTGCGGGCCGAACCTGTGCATCCGCGGGGGACGGGCAAGCGCCAGAGCCTGGTCGCGATCGGCTCTTCGGCGGGCGGCCCGGCGGCGCTGGAAACCCTGCTCAAGGGCTTGCCTCGGAACTTTGCGGCAGCCATTGTGCTGGTGCAGCATGTGGACCAGGTGTTCGCCGCCGGCATGGCCGAGTGGCTGAGCAGCGCCTCGGGCCTGCCGGTGCGCCTGGCACGCGAAGGTGAGCCACCGCAAAGCGGCGTGGTATTGCTGGCCGGCACCAATCATCATATCCGGCTGCTGAAAAACGGCACGTTGGCCTACACGGCGGAACCCGTGAACGAGATTTATCGGCCGTCCATCGACGTGTTTTTCGAGAGCGTCGCCAGCCATTGGAACGGCGATGCCGTCGGCGTATTACTGACCGGCATGGGACGTGACGGAGCCCAGGGACTCAAATTGATGCGTCAGCAGGGCTATCTGACCATCGCTCAGGATCAGCAGAGCTGTGCGGTTTACGGCATGCCCAAAGCGGCGGCGGCGATTGATGCCGCTGTTGAGATTCGCCCGTTGGACAGAATTGCGCCACGATTGCTGGAGGTATTCGCAAAATGACCGATATAACTCGCTGTCCTGGCCTGCACGTAGTAATTCAGGTGACCGCAAATGAATGATTTACAGCTCGACGACTTCAAGACCGACGAAAACGCCGCCATGGTGTTGCTGGTGGACGACCAGGCGATGATCGGCGAAGCCGTGCGACGCGGTCTGGCCCATGAGGAGAATATCGACTTCCACTTCTGTGCCGACCCCCACCAGGCCATCTCCCAGGCGATCCGCATCAAGCCGACGGTGATTCTCCAGGACCTGGTCATGCCCGGGCTGGACGGCCTGACCCTGGTGCGCGAATACCGCAACCACCCGGCGACGCAGAACATCCCGATCATCGTGCTCTCGACCAAGGAAGACCCGCTGATCAAGAGCGCCGCGTTTGCCGCCGGGGCCAATGATTACCTGGTGAAACTGCCGGACAACATCGAACTGGTGGCGCGTATCCGCTACCACTCGCGCTCCTACATGACCCTGTTGCAGCGGGATGCGGCCTACCGTGCATTGCGGGTCAGCCAGCAACAACTGCTGGACACCAACCTGGTGCTGCAGCGGTTGATGAACTCCGACGGTTTGACCGGGCTGTCCAACCGCCGGCATTTCGACGAATACCTGGAGCTGGAATGGCGGCGCGCCATGCGGGACCAGACCCAGTTGTCGTTGTTGATGATCGACGTGGACTTCTTCAAGACCTACAACGACAGCTTTGGCCACCTGGAAGGAGACGAGGCGCTGCGTAAGGTGGCGGCGAGCATCCGTGACGCCAGCAGCCGTCCTTCGGACCTGCCGGCGCGCTACGGGGGCGAGGAGTTTGCCCTGGTGTTGCCCAACACCTCGCCGGGCGGTGCGCGGTTGGTGGCGGAGAAACTGCGCCAGGCTGTTGCCGCGTTGAAAATCCCGCATATCGCACCCTCTGAAGGGGCGAGCCTGACCATCAGCATTGGCCTGGCGACCATGACGCCGCTGCTGGGGACTGATTGCCGGCAATTGATCTCGGCGGCGGACAAGGGGTTGTATCTGGCCAAGCATAATGGGCGCAACCAGGTGGGGATCGAATAGCCTGCAGGACACCGCCAACCCAATGTGGGAGCCCGCTCCCAACTTTGATCGTTATCGGCCTGTAGATATCACACAAACCCGGCCTTTTCGGCCAAGCGGACTGCCGTTTCCAGCCTTTTGCCGTTATACTCGCCGGCTTTCAAAAGTTCGCCAACGAGTGCTGCCCGCCATGGAAATCAACCCGATCCTGAACACCATCAAGGACCTGTCCGAGCGCTCCGAAACTATTCGGGGGTATCTTTGACTACGATCAAAAGCATGAGCGTCTGACCGAAGTCAATCGCGAGCTTGAAGATCCGGCTGTCTGGAACAAACCTGAATACGCCCAGGAACTGGGCCGCGAGCGCGCTGCGCTGGCGCAGATCGTCGACACCCTCGACGAGTTGAACACCGGTCTGGGCGATTGCCGCGACCTGCTGGACATGGCCGTCGAAGAAAACGACGAAGGCGCAGTGGGCGATGTCGTCGCCGAGCTGGCCCGTCTCGAGGACAACCTCGCCAAGCTTGAATTCCGCCGCATGTTCAGCCACGAAATGGACCCGAACAACGCCTACCTGGATATCCAGGCCGGTTCCGGTGGCACCGAAGCCCAGGACTGGGCCAACATCCTGCTGCGCATGTACCTGCGCTGGGCTGACAAACGCGGTTTCGAAGCGACCATCATGGAGCTGTCCGCCGGTGAAGTCGCCGGTATCAAGGGCGCGACCGTGCATATCAAGGGTGAATACGCCTTTGGCTGGCTGCGGACCGAGATCGGCGTACACCGTCTGGTGCGCAAGAGTCCGTTCGACTCCGGCAACCGTCGCCACACTTCGTTCTCCGCCGTTTTCGTCTCCCCAGAGATCGACGACAAGGTGGAAATCGAGATCAACCCGGCCGACCTGCGGATCGACACCTACCGTTCCTCCGGTGCCGGTGGTCAGCACGTAAACACCACTGACTCGGCCGTACGTATCACCCACGTTCCGACCAATACCGTGGTCAGCTGCCAGAACGAACGTTCCCAGCACGCCAACAAGGACACCGCCATGAAAATGCTGCGGGCCAAGTTGTACGAGCAGGAAATGCAGAAGCGCAACGCCGCTTCCCAGGCGCTGGAAGACACCAAGTCGGATATCGGCTGGGGTCACCAGATCCGTTCGTATGTGCTTGATGCTTCGCGGATCAAGGATCTGCGCACTAACATCGAACGCAGCGACTGCGACAAGGTACTCGACGGCGATATCGACGAATACCTGGAAGCGAGCCTGAAGTCCGGCCTGTAACACCCTCTGTGGGAGCGGGCTTGCCCGCGATCCCCAGGCCGAAGGCCTGGGGGCAACGAACCTGTGATGGAAAATTTAAAGACATGAGCGACCAACAACTCGACCAGGCCCTGCAACAGGAAGAAAACTCCCTGATCGCCCTGCGCAAGGAAAAGCTTGCTGCCGAGCGCGCCAAGGGCAATGCCTTCCCCAATGACTTCCGCCGCGAAAACTACTGCGATGCCTTGCAGAAGCAGTACGCGGACAAGACCAAGGAAGAGCTGGCTGAAGCGGCGATCCCGGTCAAGGTGGCAGGTCGCATCATGCTCAACCGTGGCTCGTTCATGGTGATCCAGGACATGACCGGGCGCATCCAGGTCTACGTCAACCGCAAGACCCTCCCGGAAGAAACCCTGGCCTCGGTGAAAACCTGGGACATGGGCGACATCATTGCCGCCGAAGGCACCCTGGCCCGTTCCGGCAAGGGCGACCTGTACGTCGAAATGACCAACGTGCGCCTGCTGACCAAGTCGCTGCGCCCGCTGCCGGACAAGCACCACGGCCTGACCGACACCGAGCAGCGCTATCGCCAGCGCTACGTTGACCTGATCGTCAACGAAGAAGTGCGCCAGACCTTCCGCGTGCGTTCGCAAGTAATCGCGCACATCCGCAGCTTCCTGATGGCGCGTGACTTCCTCGAAGTCGAGACGCCGATGCTGCAGACCATCCCGGGCGGCGCCGCAGCCAAGCCGTTCGAAACCCACCACAATGCCCTGGACCTGGAAATGTTCCTGCGTATCGCGCCGGAGCTGTACCTCAAGCGCCTGGTGGTGGGTGGTTTTGAGAAGGTGTTCGAGATCAACCGCAACTTCCGTAACGAAGGTGTCTCGACCCGTCACAACCCGGAATTCACCATGTTGGAGTTCTACCAGGCCTACGCCGACTACGAAGACAACATGGACCTGACCGAAGAACTGTTCCGCGAGCTGGCGCAACTGGTCCTGGGCAGCACCGACGTGCCTTACGGCGACAAGGTGTTCCATTTCGGCGAGCCGTTCGTGCGCCTGTCGGTGTTCGACTCGATCCTCAAGTACAACCCTGAGCTGACCGCTGACGACCTGAACGACATCGACAAGGCTCGCGCCATCGCCAAGAAAGCCGGGGCCAAGGTCCTGGGCTTCGAAGGCCTGGGCAAGCTGCAGGTGATGATTTTCGAAGAGCTGGTGGAGCACAAGCTGGAGCAGCCGCACTTCATCACCCAGTACCCGTTCGAAGTGTCGCCGCTGGCCCGTCGCAACGACGACAACCCGAACGTCACCGACCGTTTCGAGCTGTTTATCGGTGGTCGCGAAATCGCCAACGCCTACTCCGAGCTTAACGACGCGGAAGACCAGGCCGAGCGTTTCATGGCCCAGGTGGCCGACAAGGACGCCGGTGACGACGAAGCCATGCACTACGACGCCGACTTCGTGCGCGCGCTGGAGTACGGCATGCCGCCAACGGCTGGTGAAGGGATCGGTATCGACCGTCTGGTGATGTTGCTCACCAACTCACCGTCGATCCGCGATGTCATCTTGTTCCCGCATATGCGGCCGCAAGCGTAACCGCAGTAAATCATCAAGCCGCCTTTTATAAGGCGGCTTTTTTGTGGGGCCTGAACTAACGTCAAGCAAACGGCGCCAGGCTTCTGTTGATAGGAGAGGACGATCTTTCGTGAAGCGCGTAATGGCTCAAGAAGGCGCCGCTGGCATTGCTGCCGCCGTGGCTGAAAGTGTTCAGTACCAAGGGCGCAAGGCCAGTCGCCAGGGCAGCGAGCAGCGTCGGCAAGACATCCTCGATGCAGCGATGCGCATTGTCGTGCGCGACGGCGTGCGCGCCGTGCGCCATCGGGCGGTGGCGGCGGAGGCGGGTGTGCCGTTGTCGGCCACCACCTACTACTTCAAGGATATCGACGACCTGCTTACCGACACCTTTGCCCAGTACGTGGAGCGCAGTGCGGCGTTCATGGGCAAGTTGTGGGTGCGCAATGAGGGCTTGCTGCGCGAGATGGTGGCTTATGGTGATGGCAGCGCCGAGTCGCGCTCGCAACTGGCCGACGATATTGCGCGGCTGACCGCTGATTACGTCCTGCGCCAACTGCTTAACCGTCGCGAGTACCTGATGGCCGAGCAGGCGTTTCGCCAGGAGGCCTTGTTGAACCCGCGCCTGGCCGACCTGGTGCGCTCCCATCAGCAGATTCTGTTGCAGGGCACTTGCCAGTTTTTCCAGGTATTGGGCTCCCGCGAACCCCAGCAAGATGCCAAAGTGTTGACGGCGATTATCAGTCGGATGGAATATCAGGGCCTGCTGTTCGAGCCCGAGGCCCTGACTGGCGAAGAAATGCTCGAGATTCTCAAGCGTTACATGCACCTGGTACTGGCCTCGGTCTAGTCGTGTGGGAGCCGGGCCACCCAAAACAGCTGTGGAGTGATGGATGAAAACCTGGCGTGTGGTTGTGACCGCAATGGTGTTGCTGCTCCTGAGCGGCTGCCTGGTGACCTTCAAGGAGCCCCTTCCGGCCAGTGAGGCCGCACCTGACGCGCTGCTGGGCAAGTGGGCCAGCAGGAACGCCTGGGGCGAACCGCTCGACCTGCAGATCAGCCGCGCTGGACAGCATCGCTACAAGGCGGTGAGCACTTCGCAAACCAACCCGGTCAAGCGCGACGAATATTTGTTCAGCGTGTCCCGCCACGGCAACCGCTGGTACCTGTCGGCACCGCTGCCGGACAAGCTGGGTGGGCATTTTATCCTCGCCGGCTTTGAATTGAATAATGCCCGCGAATTGGTGGTCTACAACCTCGACCCCGAGGCAATCAACCAGGCCATCGCGCAGAAAATCCTTATTGGCAGCCACGTGGATACCGTCGAAGGTGACGGCATATTGATCGACAGCCCCATGAGCCAGATCCTGGCTTACCTGGATGATCCGGCCAACGCCGACGTGTTTGTCGAAGCCGTACGCTATAAACATGTGGGCAAATAACGTTTAAAGAGGGAGCACCGGGTGGACGATTACCAGCAGACGATACGCACCTTGTCCGATCGCATTGTGCTGGCGCAGACACCGATTCGCGTCCTCGACGCCGTGAAGTGGGACGACAACATTCGCAAGGGCTTCCTCCAGGGCAAGGGCAAGCACATGCCGGCCGTGGATCGCGACTATTACCTGAACCGGCCACTGTCGTTCGATTCCAGCAAGGTGAAGCTGGAGTTCCAGAACATCGAGCGCGATATCACCCGCCAATTGGGCCAGTTCAACCCGGTCGGGCAGATCATGCGGCGCATGTGCAAGGAGTACCGCATGGTGGTGCGCATGCTCGAAGCCCGTGGCACCGAGGATTTCGGCCTGATTTCCCAGGAGCTTTACGGCGCCGCCTCCGATGCGTTCCATGCCGGCGACCCGACCCTGGCCGACCTGGGCCTGATGCTTTCCGACTACCTGAATAACATCGACGGTCGTGGCGACCTCAAGGACGAAGCCAAGACCCTGACCGCCAAGGACGCTGTGGGCCTGCTGCAAAGCCGCCTGAACAAAGTGTTTGGCGAAGCCGAAGAAACCATTCGCGTGTTTGAGTCCGACGGCATCGTTGCCGACGCGGCGGCGGGCGCCGACTACATCAAGATCCGCGCCGATGCGATGTTCAACGAGCGGGATGTGCGGGCCCTGGAAGTGCACGAAGGGCTGGTCCATGTGGGCACCACCCTCAATGGCCAGAACCAGCCGATCTGCACCTTCCTGTCCAAGGGCCCACCGTCGTCGACCGTGACCCAGGAAGGCCTGGCAATCTTGATGGAGATCATCACCTTTGCCTCTTACCCCAGCCGCCTGCGCAAGCTGACCAACCGCACCCGCGCGATCCATATGGTGGAAGAGGGCGCCGATTTCCTGCAGGTGTTCGAGTTCTTCCGCGAGCAAGGCTTTGAAATGGCCGAGAGCTACGGCAACGCCAGCCGGGTGTTCCGCGGCTCGACGCCGACGGGGCTGCCGTTTACCAAGGATCTGTCGTACCTCAAGGGCTTTATCATGGTCTACAACTATATCCAGCTGGCCGTGCGCAAGGGCAAGCTGGAGCAGGTGCCGCTGTTGTTCTGCGGCAAGACCACCCTGGAAGACATGCGTACTTTGCGCCAGTTGGTGGACGAAGGCCTGGTGGTGCCGCCCAAATACCTGCCGGATCAGTTCCGTGACATGAACGCGCTGTCGGCATGGATGTGCTTCTCCAACTTCCTTAACCACCTGAGCCTGGACCGGATCGAGGCGGATTACTCCAATATCCTCTGACCAAATCCCATCAACTGTGGGAGCAGGCTTGCCTGCGATCGCGGTCTGTCAGCCACCGGTGGAGTAACTGACAGCCAGCTCCCACAGTTAGTCTTCATTGATTATCAGGGTTGTGTCCCCACCCATTTGCGAGGTTTCAACGGATGAGACTCCTCGGCATTCTATGCCTGCTCCTCACCCTCAATGGCTGCAGCTCGCTGCTGTTCTACCCCGAGCCCGGCCTGCCGTTCAGTCCACAGCAGGCGCGCCTGGAATACCGTGACGTCACCCTGACCACCGCCGATGGCCTGAAGTTGCGGGCCTGGTGGCTGCCAGCCAAGGCCGGCGTGCCGCTCAAGGGCACGGTGCTGCACCTGCACGGTAATGGGGGCAACCTCTCCGGGCACCTGGGCGGCAGTTGGTGGTTGCCGGCCCAGGGCTATCAAGTGCTGATGCTGGACTATCGCGGCTATGGCGTGTCAGAAGGCAAACCTTCGTTGCCGGCCATTTACCAGGATCTGGATGCCGCCTTCCAGTGGCTCGACCAGGCCCCTGAAACCCAAGGGCAGCCGCTGGTGGTCCTCGGCCAGAGCCTGGGCGGGGCGTTGGCCGTGCATTACCTGGCCGCACACCCCGAGCGACAGCCCCGGCTCAAAGCGCTGGTGCTCGATGGCGTGCCCGCCAGTTATCGTGATGTAGGGCAATTCGCCCTGAGCACTTCCTGGCTAACATGGCCGTTCCAGGTGCCGTTGTCGTGGCTGGTGCCAGACGCCGACAGTGCGATCCATGGCATGCCACAGCTGACTGGCGTGCCGAAACTGCTGTTCCACAGTCTGGATGATCCGATCGTGCCGCTTTCCAACGGCATCCGTCTGTATCAAGCTGCGCCGCCGCCAAGGGTGTTGCAACTGACCCGGGGCGGTCACGTGCAGACCTTTGCCGACAAGACCTGGCAAACCGTAATGCTGCGCTATCTTGACGATCCGCAGCATTTCAACGGTTTGCGCCGCCTGGGGGAAATTCCCAATTATCCGGCGGCTGCCAATCCTAAAACCGAATCATCAGAGAGCCCGCAATGAGCGAAGAACGCAACATGATCCCCCTGATCCTCACCGGCATCGGCACCATCATCGGTACCGTTGGCTGCCTGTGGTACTACGGCTACCTGCACTTCGCCAAGCCTGAGGATGCGTTGCTGCTCAGCGACTACACCATGCTCAAGACCGTGCCCGGCGAGGACTACAAAGTTTCCCTGACCCCGGCCCCCCAAGTGGCGCAATGCGTCGACGGTGTGCTGGTGCTGTTCGATACCGAGCAAAAGGGGCTGACGGGCGTGCTGGTAAACAGCAAGAAGCAGGCGGTGCGTTGCATGGGCCAGGAAACCCCGCAACTGCAGGAGTGAGCCTGCCGGTAGTTTTTGGAACCATATTCCGTATGACACCACTGATTGGGTCGTCAGCAGCGCTGACGAGTAACCCTTAATTACGTGGAGTATCACTATGAGTATTAATGGAGTAGGCGGTGGTGGCAGCGGGTTCGGTAACTTCGGCAGCGCCGGCATGGGGGATTCCGGCAATATGGTTGGCAAGGGCGTCGAAGGCGGTCAGCAGCAGGGCGGTATGGATCCTGAAGCGCTGAAGAAACTCCTGGCGCAACTGTTGGGCGGTGCGGGAGGTGCAGGCGGCTCCCAGGGCAGTGGCGGCAGTGGCGGTGGTAACGAGGAAGAGGACCCGCTGCGCAAGCAGATGAGTGGCGATCAGCAGCAAGGCATGCAGATGCCTCAAGAGAACAACAGCCAAATCAATTTCGGCTGATCCGCAGAGTCTGCCCGCAGTTCTTATGCAAAAAAGCCCTGCCTGGAACACAGGCAGGGCTTTCAGACCAGTAGCTGTCAGTCGGTTATTGAACCGAAGAACGTGGCTTGACCGGCTGGTTGTCGTTGGAGATGGTCACTTCAACGCGGCGGTTCATGGCACGGCCCGAAACGCTGGCGTTATCGGCAACCGGGTATGCCTTGCCGTAGCCAGCAGTCACGATGCGGCTTGGGTTAACGCCCATCTTGATCAGTGCAACCTGCACCGAAGTAGCGCGGCGCTCGGACAGGGTCTGGTTGTAGGCATCGCTGCCGGTGCTGTCGGTGTAGCCTTCGACGATGACTTTACGATCCGGGTTTTCCTGGAGGAATTGCGCCAGTTTGTTGATGTTCACCAGGCCGCTGGATTTCAGATCAGCCTTGCTGGTAGCGAACAGCACATCACCAAAGGTCACCAGGGTCCCGCGTTCAGTCTGCTTGGCGTTCAAGCTGCTTTGCAGTTGCTTGATCTGCGCGTCACGGGCTTCGAGCAGGGCGCGGGCACGTTGGTCGCCAGCGTTTTTCAGCTTGGCTTCGGACTCGCGCAGGGCGATGGTGTCCTTGGCCACTTCAACGCGCTGGTTGGTCAGGTAGGCCAGTTGGTCGACCTTCTTCTCGTCTTCCTTGTCGCGGTACGCCTTGTCAGCCTTGTCCAGCCATTCGCTGGCGTCCTTGGTTTCCAGGGCGGCGATTTTGGTCGCTTGCGGGTTGGCTTGCAGGGCCGAGAAGTTGGTCCGTGCGTTTTCCAGGTTCGCGTTAGGCGGGGTGGAGCAAGCCGCCAGTGCAACGCTCATCGCCAGCAGGGCAGGGATCATCAATTGTTTACGCATAGTGGTGTCGTCCTTTCAATTCGATTTCGGGTGCGATGCAAACAATGGCGGTGCTTACTTCTGCTGGATCACAGCAGGGCGCATGCCTTCGTTACGCAGCTCCTCAATAGCCTTCTGAGAATCCTTCAGCGCCAGATCGGCCTTGGCAGCCTGGGCCTTGCGCTCTGCCACGCGAGCGTCCCACTCAGCCTGCTCGGCCAGACGACGGGCTTCGTCGTATTTCTTGTCATGCATGGCCAGCTCGGCTTGCTTGAGCTTGTCCTGTGCAGCTTTCATTTCCACGGCAGCGTATTCGGTACCGCCAGCGCTTACAGCGCTGTTCACGGCCGATTGGGTCACTGCGTACTGTTCGGTCGGCGGGTTGCCGGCGCAGCCCGCGAGGACGAAGCTGGTGCCGATTGCCAACGCGGCCAATTTGAGCCCGCGCAGGTGGTTAAACGAGGATTTGGCAGTGCTGGTCTTCATCGTCTTCAACTCCATTAGATAACTCCTGAAAAACATCAAATCCATCTACGGTGTTCAGCGTCTGCGTTTGGCGGTGAAGCTCAGTGTGCCTTTTCAAACGCCTGTTCCAAGTGATGGCTTACTGGCTGTGACCCGAGGCTTTTTTGAATAGTTCAGCCAAAGATGGCGATTTGCCCGAAAAAATATCTGAACAAATCTGACTGAGGGGGCGGCGATAAAAAATCGGAACTTTTGCCACCTGCAGCGGTATGCCGGGCCTATGAAAGGCCCGGTACGCTGGGCGATGGTTTTTATCAGCGAATGTGGATCAGTGTTTCTGATCGTCAGGCGTGGCTGACATGTCGTGCAGGTAGCGCCGTGACAGCGACAGGAAGCGCGGCGTGGGGCCGACGTCTTCATACAGCGGGTCACCCTCTTCATCGGTGGCAACCACATGCTGGCCCCGGATATACGGAAAGCTGGCTTCCAGCTCTTCCAGGGCGGCGCCGATCAGCTCGCCGAGCAATTCCTCGGTGCTGCGCTTGGGGTACATCTCGCGGATGGCCGCCAGCCGGGCGGCGGCCTCGACATCCAGGTGGATGGCATATTCGGTCTTGGTCAGGCGACCCTTGGCGGTTTCTTCCCATTGCTGGGCCAATTCTCGGATTTTCATGGCAACCTCAGTGATGCCCGGGGTAGCGGGCGGTGATGAGTGACCAGTCGTAGCGTGGATAACGCGACGACGTACCCTTGAGACTAGCTGCAACCGCTAAGGTTTAAAGTTCCTTGTCAGACCAAGGCTTGATCGGCACTCTTAAAGATCAAAGCATCACGGATTCCTGGCTGGAGATTGGCTGATGAGCGATATCGATGCACGTTTGCGTGAAGATGTTCACCTGTTGGGTGAATTGCTGGGCAACACGATTCGAGAACAGTACGGTGATGAGTTCCTCGCCAAGATCGAGCAGATTCGCAAGGGCGCCAAGGCCGATCGCCGGGGCGGGACCACGGATGCAGCGGCCGGTGAAGAACTCAGCGCCAGCCTCAACCAGTTGCAGGAAGACGAGCTGCTGCCGGTAGCACGGGCGTTCAACCAGTTCCTCAACCTGGCCAATATCGCCGAGCAGTACCAACTGATTCATCGGCGCGATGAGTCCCAGCCGGCCCCGTTCGAATCGCGGGTGCTGCCCGAGTTGCTGGCGCGGCTGCAGAGTGAGGGCCACAGCAGCGAATCCCTGGCCCGGCAGTTGGCGCGGCTGGAGATCGAGCTGGTACTCACTGCCCACCCGACCGAAGTCGCGCGCCGCACCCTGATCCAGAAATACGACGCCATCGCCGCACAACTGGCCTTGCAGGATCACCGTGACCTGACCAGCGCCGAGCGCGAGCAGATTCGCCAACGCCTGCAACGGCTGATCGCCGAAGCCTGGCACACCGAAGAAATCCGCCGTACCCGGCCCACCCCGGTGGACGAGGCCAAGTGGGGCTTTGCGGTGATCGAGCATTCGCTGTGGCACGCGATCCCCAACTACCTGCGCAAGGCCGATCAAGCCTTGCACGCTGCCACCGGCCTGCGCCTGCCCCTGGAGGCGGCGCCGATCCGCTTCGCCTCGTGGATGGGTGGCGACCGTGACGGCAACCCCAACGTGACGGCGCCGGTGACCCGTGAAGTGCTGCTGCTGGCGCGCTGGATGGCGGCAGATCTGTATTTACGGGATATCGACCACCTGGCCTCGGAACTGTCCATGCAGCAGGCCAGCCCTGAGTTGCAGGCCAAGGTCGGCGATAGCGTCGAACCTTATCGGGCCTTGCTCAAACAACTGCGCGAACGCCTGCGCGCCACCCGCAATTGGGCGCACGCGGCGTTGACCGGCAGCCTCCCTGCGCCGGCCGATGTGCTGCAAAACAATCGTGACCTGCTGGAGCCGCTGGAGCTGTGCTACCAGTCCCTGCACGCCTGCGGCATGGGCGTGATTGCCGACGGCCCGCTCCTCGATTGCCTGCGCCGTGCAGTGACATTCGGCCTGTTCCTGGTACGCCTGGATGTACGCCAGGATTCCAGCCGGCATTCGGCGGCGATGACCGAAATCACCGATTACCTGGGTCTGGGTCGCTATGAGGACTGGGACGAAGACGCGCGCATCACCTTCCTGATGAAGGAGTTGGCCAATCGTCGCCCGTTGTTGCCGGGGTATTTCAAACCTTCGGCCGATACCGCCGAAGTGCTCAATACCTGTAAGGAAATCGCCGCTGCGCCGGCGGCTTCCCTCGGTTCCTACGTCATCTCCATGGCGGGCGCGGCATCCGATGTGCTGGCAGTGCAGTTGCTGCTCAAGGAGTCCGGGGTGCAGCGGCCGATGCGTGTGGTGCCGTTGTTCGAGACCCTGGCCGACCTGGACAACGCCGGCCCGGTAATCGAGCGCCTGTTGCTGCTGCCCGGTTATCGCGCGCGCTTGCAAGGCCCGCAGGAAGTGATGATCGGCTATTCGGACTCGGCCAAGGACGCCGGCACCACGGCTGCGGCCTGGGCCCAGTACCGGGCGCAGGAACGCCTGGTGGATATCTGTCGCGAGCAGCAGGTGGAACTGTTGTTGTTCCATGGTCGCGGCGGCACCGTGGGCCGTGGCGGCGGCCCGGCCCATGCGGCGATTCTGTCGCAGCCACCGGGCTCGGTAGCCGGGCGTTTCCGCACCACCGAGCAGGGCGAGATGATTCGTTTCAAGTTCGGCTTGCCGGATATCGCTGAGCAGAACCTCAATCTGTACCTGGCCGCAGTGCTGGAGGCGACCTTATTGCCACCGCCACCACCGGAGCCGGCCTGGCGCCATTTGATGGATGAATTGGCGGCTGATGGTGTCAGCGCCTATCGCGCAGTGGTGCGGGAAAATCCGCAGTTCGTCGAGTATTTCCGCCAGTCCACCCCCGAGCAGGAACTGGGCCGCTTGCCCCTGGGCAGTCGCCCGGCCAAGCGCCGTGCCGGCGGCATCGAGAGCCTGCGTGCAATCCCGTGGATCTTCGGCTGGACCCAGACCCGCCTGATGCTGCCGGCCTGGCTCGGCTGGGAAGCGGCATTGAGCAAGGCCCTGGAGCGCGGCGAAGGTGAATTGCTGGGGCAGATGCGCGAACAATGGCCGTTCTTCCGCACCCGTATCGACATGCTGGAAATGGTCCTGGCCAAGGCTGACGCCGATATCGCCCGGCTCTATGACCAGCGTCTGGTGCAAGCCGACCTGTTGCCATTGGGTGCGCATTTACGCGACCTATTGTCGCAGGCCTGCGCCGTGGTGCTTGGCCTGACCGGCCAGTCGCAGCTGCTGGCCCATAGCCCCGACACCCTGGAGTTCATCCGCCTGCGCAACACCTACCTCGACCCGTTGCACCTGTTGCAGGCCGAACTGCTGGCCCGCTCCCGCCAGCAGGAGGCGACACAGGACAGCCCTCTGGAACAGGCGCTGCTGGTGTCCGTGGCCGGTATTGCCGCCGGGCTGCGTAACACCGGCTGACATTTCTGGCGTGTTCTCAAGGGCTTGCACACAAAACCGCCGGCTGACCCGAAAGGGCTGTGCCGGCGGTTTTGTGTCCGGGTTGCACCAAGGGATACCGCGACCAAAAGGCTTGTGTGGTGCGGGTTCTTCCGACTTTTGGCGGCTTGTGTGGTTAGGGCTCGCTGTGTATCTTGATCAGCCTTTGGCCGGTTGGGCGGCCTGGATTCGTATTTTTACGAGCATATTCTACGAGATTGGCCCCACGCGGCGAATCCGAGCGTCATCTCTATAAAAAATTGAGGAGCACATCGATGCGCGTCATTCTGCTGGGAGCTCCCGGGGCCGGTAAAGGTACTCAGGCAAAGTTCATCACTGAAAAGTTCGGCATTCCACAAATCTCCACTGGCGACATGCTGCGCGCTGCCGTCAAGGCCGGCACCGAGCTGGGCCTGATCGCCAAGAGCGTGATGGACAGCGGTGGCCTGGTCTCCGACGACCTGATCATCAACCTGGTCAAGGAACGCATCAGCCAGGACGACTGCAAGAACGGTTTCCTGTTCGACGGTTTCCCACGCACCATTCCCCAGGCCGAAGCCCTGGTGAAAGCCGGCGTCGAGCTGGACGCTGTGGTTGAAATCGCCGTTGAAGATGAAGAGATCGTCCAGCGTATCGCCGGTCGCCGCGTTCACGAAGCCTCGGGTCGCGTCTACCACATCGTCTACAACCCGCCAAAAGTGGCTGGCAAGGATGATGTAACCGGTGATGACCTGGTGCAGCGCAAAGACGACACCGAAGAAACCGTGCGTCATCGCCTGTCGGTCTACCACTCCCAGACCAAGCCGCTGGTAGAGTTCTACCAGAAGCTGTCGGCTGCCCAGGGCAAGCCGAAATACAGCCACATCCCGGGCGTTGGCTCGGTGGAAGCCATCACCGCCAAGGTGCTGGAAGCGCTGAACTGATCTGACGATTGGCTTGACGTTCAACGGCCCGCTTGCGGGCCGTTGTTGTTTATACTGGCGCACTTTTTTTCGATTTGGACACCCATACCGATGAGCACCCTGCTGGCCCTGGACACCGCGACTGAAGCTTGCTCCGTTGCCCTGCTGCATAACGGCAAGGTCACGAGCCACTATGAGGTGATCCCGCGCCTGCACGCGCAAAAGCTGCTGCCGATGATCAAGCAGCTATTGCTCGATGCCGGCACCGCCCTGTCGGCGGTAGACGCCATCGCCTTTGGCCGCGGCCCGGGTGCATTCACCGGTGTGCGCATCGCCATCGGTGTGGTGCAGGGCCTGGCGTTTGCCCTGGAGCGGCCGGTACTGCCGGTGTCCAACCTCGCCGTGTTGGCCCAGCGCGCGTTGCGTGAACATGGCGCACGCCAGGTCGCGGCCGCCATTGATGCGCGGATGGATGAGGTCTATTGGGGCTGCTACCGCGAAACCGCTGGTGAGATGCGCCTGGTCGGCGTCGAGGCCGTGCAGCCGCCCGAGGCCGCCGCGTTGCCGGCCGATGCCAGTGGCGACTGGTTTGGCGCTGGTACGGGGTGGGGTTATGGCGAACGTATCGCCGTGGCCACGGCCGGCCAGGATGCCGGGATGTTGCCCCATGCCGAAGACCTGCTGAGCCTGGCGCGTTTTGCCTGGGAGCGCGGCGAGGCGATCCCGGCTGATCAGGCCGCTCCGGTGTACCTGCGCGATAAAGTGGCACAGACCAAGGCCGAGCGCGGGCTCTAGGCTTATTGCGCTCAGCCTCTAGTGTGGGAGCTGCCGAGCCCCACCGTTGATCGCAGGCAATTCGCGCCAATCGTCAGAATTTGTCCCTGGGTTTAAACCTTTGCCCGTTTATGTGTTCTAGTTATCACCAGAGCATTTGCGTGCCAAGGAAAGTGCCGCTAAATTGCCATCATTGATAGCGGATCTGCATGTATGCGTATAGACGGCTTTTCTACCCAGTCCTACCCCCTCAAGCGCAAGCCACGCAAGGCGAACGTGACGGTAGACGAGTCCGTCGAAGAATCCCCCGACTTTATTGAAGTCCAGCCCGAAACCTCCCAGGGCGCGGCAGTTTCCGCCCGTGCCCAAGGTGCCAGCGGTTCGCGTATCGGCGGCGTTCCGGCCCGCCAGCAAGACATGATCTTCCCGCGCTCCATGAGCAAAAACGTCGCTACGGCCCTGGCCAGCTACCTGACCACTGCCGGCTTTGTCGAATGGGATATGGAAGTGCTGGGTCTCGATATCCACATCTGATGCTGTTGCCTTATTTCCTCGGTTGCCCGTCCTGGAGTGAAAACGCCTGGCGCGAGTACCTGTATCCGCAAGACGCCCGCGCCACGGATTTTCTCGGGCTGTATTGCCAAGTGTTCAATGCCTGCGAAGGCAACACCACCTTCTACGCGCGGCCCTCGGTGGCCACCGTGCAGCGCTGGGCCGAGATCATGCCCGCGCACTTTCGGTTTACCGCCAAATTTCCCGGTGATATCAGCCACAGTGCCGACCTGCGCGAACAGTTGCCCGCCGCCGAAAGCTTTCTTGGGTTGATGAGCCCGCTGGGCGAGCGGGTGTCGCCGTTGTGGCTGCAACTGCCGGCCAGCTTCACCCCGCAGCGGCTGGGGGAGCTGGCAGGGTTTATCGACGGCCTGGAGCGCCCGTTGGCGGTGGAGGTGCGGCATCGTGAGTTCTTCGCCAAGGGTGACGCCGAGCGCAGCCTCAACCGCCTGCTGCGTGATCGCGGGGTCGAGCGTATCTGCCTGGATCCACGAGCTTTGTTCAGTTGCACGTCGACTTCGGCAGCGGTGCTCCACGCCCAATCGAAAAAGCCCAAGGTACCGCCCCGGCCAGCGGCGTTGACCCAGTTTCCCCAGGTACGCTTTATCGGCCACCCGGACCTGGAAGCCAACGACCCGTTCCTCGTGCCGTGGCTTGAGAAAGTCGCAGGCTGGATTGAGGAGGGGCGCACGCCTTATGTGTTCCTGCACACCTCGGATAACCGCCTGGCGGCCCAACTGGCCATACGCTTTCATCAGCAATTGATGGAGCGGTTGCCGGGGTTGCCGGGGTTGCCGGCGTTGGCGCAGTTGCATCGGGAGCCCGCGGTGGAGCAACTGGGGTTACTCTAGGGTTCTTTTGTGCCTGGAGTCAGTCATGGATGCCCAAACCCTTCGCGCCGAATCCTTTCGAGCCCTGCACGAGCGTGATCGTGCATTCGTGATGCCCAACCCGTGGGACGCCGGTTCCGCCAAGATGCTCGCCAGCCTCGGTTTTGAAGCCCTGGCCACTACCAGCGCGGGTTTTGCCTTCAGTCTGGGGCGTCCGGATGCTGAAGGCGCGCTATCGCTGGAGGATACTCTGGGCAACGCCGGGATGATCGTTCAGGCCACCTCGCTGCCGGTGGCGGCGGACCTGGAAAACGGCTTCAGCGATACGCCTCAAGGTTGTGCCCAGAGCCTGTTGCGGGCAGCCGCTACCGGCATTGTCGGCGGTTCTATCGAAGACGCTACCGGGATTGCGGTCGACCCGATCTACCCCTTTGATCTGTCGGTTGAACGCATCGAGACTGCCGTCGCTGCGGCACGCAGCTTGCCATTTCCCTTCATGCTGACGGCCCGTGCGGAAAACCTCCTACATGGTCGCCTGGATTTTCCCGACACTATTCGCCGTTTGCAGGCCTACGCCGAAGTGGGTGCCGACGTGCTTTATGCTCCAGGCCTGCGCAGTGCTGAGGAAGTATTGGCGGTGGTGCGGGCGGTGGCGCCAAAACCGGTGAATGTGTTGATGTCAGGTGGCCTCAAGCTCTCGGTGGCGCAACTGAGCGAGATGGGCGTCAAGCGCATCAGCGTCGGCTCGGCCATGGCCCTGGCGGCCTATGGGGAGTTCTTCAGGGCCGCGCGGGAGGTTCAGGAACTGGGAACCTTTACCTTTACCGAGCGCTCGATGCCGTTCAGCCAGGCAAATCAGTTGTGCAAGGGTTGAGACGTGGCTTTTTTCAAAGTGTTGGGTGTGTTGCTGCTACTCGCCGGCGGCCTACTCGTAGGCATCTGGCGCGGCTGGGTGCCGCTGCCCGCTGAGTGGAACCCCTGGGCGCCCTTGGATGTGCAAGCTGCGCCTAACCTGCTGACCCGCTTCAAACTGGGGCGCTTGCAGGACGATCCCGCCCTGTGCGACCAGGTGCTGAAAACCTCCGGGTTGCGGGTCAGCCATCAAGCGGACAGCCCGGCGGATGCGGCTTGCCCATTGCGCAACACGTTGCGGGTTCAGGGCGCGGAGGTGGGGTTGAGCAGCAGTTTTCTCGCCAGTTGCCCCTTGGCGGTGGCGTTTGCCCTGTTCGAGCGCCACAGCTTGCAGCCGGCTGCCCAGGCGGTGTTTGGCCAGGCGGTGACGCGGGTCGATCACCTCGGCAGTTTTGCCTGCCGCAATATGTATGGGCGGGCTGAAGGGCGACTCAGCCAGCATGCCTCGGCCAATGCCCTGGACATTGCCGGGTTTCGCCTGGCGGATGGACGCAGCATCAATGTGTTGAAGGATTGGCCAGGAGAGGGGGCCAGCGCGCGTTTTTTGCGGCAGGTGCGCGACAGTGCGTGCAATGATTTCAACGTGGTCTTGAGCCCGGATTACAACGCCGCCCATCGCAACCATTTCCATTTGGATATGGGGCGTTGGTGGGTGTGCCGCTAAGGGTCAGGCCGCCAGGCGCAGGTTGTTGAGGATCAATGGGCGGGCCCAGCCGCAATCGAAGTCCAGGGCCTTTTGCTGTTGCACCAGTTCCTCGTCGGGGTATGGCTCGGCCGCCGGTGGCAGCAGGTCCAGTTCGAATTCGGCAATCGGCAGGAACAGCGGCTTGGGTTGCGGCGCCGGGCCTGGCTCGGGCAATGGCTGGCCGGCGGTCAGGACGATCGGCCGTACCCAGCCACTCTCGAAGTTCTGCTGGCGTTGCTGGGCAACGATTTCATCCTCCGGGAACGGCACGGCCGCCGGTGGCAGCAACTCCAGTTCGAACTCGGCAATCGGCAGGAACAGTGGCTCAGGCGGGGCGATCTCGGTGTCCTGGACATCGCAATGACGCTGGGTGACGATTTGCGTCAGCAGGTCGCTGCCGGCGCTGGGTTCGACCGAGGCATCCACCGGCACCGGATCGGCGGCCAGCTGCGCACCTGGCTCCTGGCCAAGCTGCTCGGCCAACGCCCGGGCGAAGAAGTCCTGCCACACATGACTGACGCCGGCCAGCGCTTGGGTATTGCGCAGGCCGAAGTGGTTGTGGGTCGGCAGGACACCGGTGAATAGGGAATGAATGTCTGACATTTCTCTCGGTCGACGCTCAGGGTCTGGCAAAATGCCTGATCCTTTTTTATCGGCCGCTGTTTGCCGATCCTTAATATTTTTGAGCGTAGTAAACGATGAGCGAACAACCCGCGGCCAGCCGCATTCGGGTCGAGGCCTTGGCCGACGGTTTTCAGGCCCGTGCCCAGCACTGGGCCGAGCAGCTCGGCCTGCCGTTGCAACTGGCGGACGCCGATTTTGCCCTGCAAGTGGGTGAGCATGGCCTGCAGCTGCAACAGCTGGGCCCGGATGCGCCTGGCCCGGTGCGGGTGGATTTTGTCGAGGGCGGTGCTGCCCATCGGCGGCTCTATGGGGGGGGCAGCGGGCAGATGATTGCCAAGGCGGTGGGGGTCTCCCAAGGCGTGCGCCCGCGAGTGCTGGATGCCACGGCCGGCCTGGGTAAGGATGCCTTCGTGCTGGCCAGCCTGGGCTGCGAGATGAGCCTGATCGAACGTCAGCCGTTGATCGGTGCCTTGCTCGAAGATGGCCTGGCGCGTGGGGCGGAGGATTTTGAAGTGGCGCCGATTGTTGCGCGGATGACCCTGCTCAAGGGCAATTCCATCGAGGTGATGCGTAATTGGGAAGGTGAGCTGCCGCAGGTGATCTACCTCGACCCAATGTTTCCCCATCGGGAGAAAACCGCCCTGGTGAAGAAGGAAATGCGCCTGTTCCGCCCGCTGGTGGGTGACGATCCGGATGCCCCGGCATTGCTCGCGGCGGCCTTGGCCCTGGCCAGCCACCGGGTGGTGGTGAAGCGCCCACGCAAGGCGCCGTGCATTGAGGGGCCCAAGCCGAGCCATGCGCTGGATGGCAAATCCAGCCGGTACGATATTTATCCGAAGAAAGCGCTCAAGGCCGGTACGCCCGCATAAACAATCCCACCACTTCCTGCACATGCTCCTCGGCGGCCGCTTCGCTCAAGCGTTCGCCGCAGCCATACAGCAAGCAGAAGTTTGCCGTGCCCTTGAGCAGGCAAAAGAAGTGCTCGGCTGCGGTAAACGGCTTGTCGATGCGCAATGCGCCACTTTGATTGATCTTGCCCAGCAGGCGCTCCATGCCCTGCAACATCCGCATGGGGCCGGCTTCGAAGAAGATCTGCGACAGCTTCGGATCCTGATTGCCTGAGGTCATCATCAGGCGATGCAGGTTCACCGATTCCTCGCTGTTGATCAGCAGGTGAAAGCCTCGGGCGATGTTCAGCAGCACCTTCTCCACTGGCACGTCGTCCGGCAACTCGAAATACATCACCGGCAGTTGTGCTTCGCACTTGGCCTCAACGGCGGCGGTGAACAGCGTTTCCTTGTCGGTGAAGTGGCTGTAGACCGTCAGTTTCGACACGCCAGCCTCAACGGCCACGGCATCCATGCTGGTACTCGCGTAACCATTGCTCAAAAACAGGATTTTCGCCGCGTCGAGGATTGCCTGGCGTTTTGCCATGTCCTTGGGACGCCCGGGGCTATTGGTGTTTACAGGATTGTCGGACATTTTCACTTTAATACTGGACTGGTGAGTTTGGTATTAATAACATACTGGCCAGTATAATTACTCCAAGCACCATTTGCGAAAGGTCCTTCAGCATGCGCAGCATTTTTCTGCACCTCGCGTTGCCTGCCAGCCTTGCTCTTTTATTGGCTGCCTGCGGCCATGAAGAAGCGGCCCAAACCACCGTCCGCCCGGCCATGGTGGTGCAGCCACAGCCCTCGGCGCTGGCAATGGACAGTTATCCAGGCGAGGTTCGCGCCCGTTATGAGCCGGACCTGGCCTTTCGCATTGGTGGCAAAGTCAGTCGCCGGCTGGTGGAGGAGGGCGAGCGCGTCAAGGCCAACCAGCCGCTGGCAGAGCTCGACCCCCAGGATGTACGCCTGCAACTGCAGGCCACCCGTGCCCAGGTCACGGCAGCCGAGGCCAACCTGAGCCTGGTACGGGCCGAGCGTGATCGCTACAAGACCCTGATGGACCGTCAGATGGTCAGCCGTTCCCAGTACGACAATTCCGAAAACCTCTACCGTTCTGGTGTCGCACGCCTGCAGCAGATCAAGGCTGAATTCGACGTGGCCAATAACCAGGCCGGCTATGCCGTGCTGCGCGCCCCCCAGGATGGCGTGGTCGCCAAGCGTGCAGTGGAAGTCGGGCAAGTGGTGTCGGCCGGGCAGACCGTGTTCACCCTGGCCACCGATGGCGAGCGTGAAGTGTTGATCAGCTTCCCGGAGCAGAGCTTCGGTCGCTTCAAGGTCGGCCAGCCGGTCTCCGTGGAGCTGTGGAGCCAGCCCGACCAACGCTTCGAGGGGCGCATTCGCGAGCTGTCGCCGGCGGCCGATCCCAAGTCGCGCACCTTCGCCGCCCGTGTCGCCTTCAACGCCGGCAAAGTCCCGGCGGAGCTGGGGCAGAGCGCGAGGGTCTTTATCCAGGCCGACGGCGTGATTCCGTTGTCGGTGCCGCTGTCTGCCCTCAGCGCAGAGAACGGCGCGTCCTACGTCTGGCTGGTCAAGCCGGATAACACCCTCAAGCGCACGGCGGTGCGCATCGGCGCGTTCGGCGAAAAAAGCGTACCGGTGCTTGAAGGCCTGAGCCCCTCCGACTGGGTGATTGCCGCCGGTGTCCATGTGCTCCATGAGGGCCAGCAAGTACGCCCGGTGGATCGCTCCAACCGGGTGGTGAATCTGGCGGCCAACAAGGAGTAGTCCCCGATGGGTTTCAATCTTTCCGAATGGGCGTTGCGTAATCGCCAGATCGTCCTGTTCCTGATGCTGCTGTTGGCCGTCGTCGGTACGTTGTCCTACACCAAGCTGGGGCAAAGTGAAGACCCGCCGTTCACCTTCAAAGCCATGGTCATCAAGACCAACTGGCCAGGGGCCACGGCCCAGGAAGTCTCGCGCCAGGTCACCGAGCGCATTGAAAAGAAACTGATGGAAACCGGCGAGTACGAGCGCATTGTCTCGTTCTCCCGCCCGGGCGAATCCCAGGTCACGTTTATGGCGCGGGACTCGATGCACTCGGCGCAGATTCCCGACCTGTGGTACCAGGTGCGCAAGAAGATCAGCGATATCCGCCAGACCCTGCCACCGGACATCCAGGGCCCGTTCTTCAACGACGAATTCGGCACCACCTTTGGCAATATCTACGCCCTGACCGGCGAGGGTTTTGACTACGCGGTGCTCAAGGACTACGCCGACCGTATCCAGATCCAGCTGCAACGGGTGCCGGATGTGGGCAAGGTCGAGCTGCTGGGGTTGCAGGACGAGAAGATCTGGATCGAGCTGTCCAACCTCAAGCTCGCCACCCTCGGCCTGCCCCTGGCAGCGGTGCAGCAGGCGTTGCAGGAGCAGAACGCGGTGTCCACCGCCGGGTTCTTTGAGACCCCGAGCGAGCGCGTGCAACTGCGGGTGTCAGGTAACTTCAAGACGGTCGAAGAGATCCGCAATTTCCCGATCCGCGTCGGCGACCGCACCTTCCGCATCGGCGATGTGGCCGAGATTCACCGGGGCTTCAACGACCCACCGGCGCCGCGTATGCGCTATATGGGGGACGACGCAATCGGCCTGGCCGTGGCCATGCGCGATGGTGGCGATATCCTGATACTGGGCAAGGCCCTGGAGGGCGAGTTCGCACGCCTGCAGAAGAACCTTCCGGCAGGCATGGAACTGCGCAAGGTGTCGGACCAGCCGGCTGCGGTGAAGACCAGCGTGGGCGAATTCGTCCAGGTCTTGGCCGAGGCCTTGGCGATTGTATTGCTGGTGAGTTTCTTCTCCCTCGGTGTGCGCACCGGCATGGTGGTGGCATTGGCGATTCCGCTGGTGTTGGCGATGACGTTTGCCTGCATGTATTACCTGGGGATCGGCCTGCACAAGATTTCCCTGGGGGCGCTGGTCCTGGCCCTGGGCCTGTTGGTGGACGACGCGATCATCGCCGTGGAAATGATGGCGATCAAAATGGAGCAGGGCTACGACCGTCTCAAGGCAGCCAGTTTCGCCTGGACCAGTACGGCGTTTCCGATGCTCACCGGTACGCTGATCACCGCAGCCGGCTTCCTGCCGATTGCCACCGCGCAATCGAGTACCGGCGAATACACCCGCTCGATCTTTCAGGTGGTGACCATCGCGCTGCTGGCCTCGTGGGTCGCCGCTGTGGTGTTTGTGCCGTATCTGGGGGAAAAGCTTCTGCCGGACCTGGCGAAAATTCATGCGGCCAAGCACGGTACTGATGGGCCGGATCCGTACGGCACGCCGTTCTACCAGCGCGTAAGGCGCTGGGTGGAGTGGTGTGTGCGCCGCCGCAAAACCGTGATTGTGCTGACCGTGCTGCTGTTTATCGGCTCGGTGGCGCTGTTCCGTTTTGTCCCGCAACAATTCTTCCCGGCGTCCGGGCGCCTGGAACTGATGGTCGACCTGAAACTGGCGGAAGGCGCCTCCCTGAGCAGCACCGCCGAGCAGGTCAAGCGTCTCGAAGGCTTGCTCAAGGCGCATGAGGGGATCGAAAACTATGTGGCCTATGTCGGCACCGGCTCACCGCGCTTCTACCTGCCCCTGGACCAGCAACTGCCGGCGGCCAGCTTTGCCCAGTTTGTGGTGTTGGCCAAGACCATCGAGGAGCGCGAAACCCTGCGCACCTGGTTGATCGAAACCCTCAACGAGCAATTCCCCGACCTGCGTTCGCGGGTCACCCGCCTGGAGAACGGCCCGCCGGTTGGTTACCCGGTGCAGTTCCGCGTGACCGGCGAGCACATCGAAGAAGTGCGGGCCCTGGCGCGCAAGGTCGCGGCCAAGGTGCGTGAGAACAGCCACGTGGTCAACGTGCATCTGGACTGGGAAGAGCCGAGCAAGATCGTCTACCTCAATGTCGACCAGGACCGCGCCCGCGCCTTGGGCGTGAGCACCGCCAACCTGTCGAAATTCCTCCAGAGTTCCCTGACCGGCTCCAGCGTCAGCCAATACCGGGAAGACAACGAGTTGATCGAAATCCTCCTGCGCGGCACCGTGCATGAGCGCACCGAACTGTCGCTGCTGCCGAGCCTGGCGGTGCCGACCGACAACGGCACCAGCGTGGCGCTGTCGCAGATCGCCACCCTGGAATATGGCTTCGAGGAGGGCATTATCTGGCACCGCAACCGCCTGCCAACGGTGACTGTACGTGCTGATATCTACGGCAAGGAGCAACCGGCGACCCTGGTCCAGCAGATCCTGCCGACCCTGGCCGATGTACGTGCCGAATTGCCGGACGGTTACCTGTTGGACGTGGGCGGCACCGTGGAAGACTCCGCCCGAGGGCAGAACTCGGTGAAGGCCGGGGTGCCGCTGTTTATCGTGGTGGTGCTGACCTTGCTGATGCTACAACTGCGCAGCTTCTCGCGCACGGCCATGGTGTTCCTGACCGCGCCGCTGGGGCTGATCGGGGTGACGCTGTTCCTGCTGGTGTTCCGCCAGCCGTTTGGCTTCGTGGCCATGTTGGGGACCATCGCGTTGTCGGGGATGATCATGCGTAACTCGGTGATCCTGGTGGACCAGATCGAGCAGGACATCAAGGCGGGCCTGGAGCCTTGGCAGGCGATTATCGAAGCCACCGTGCGGCGCTTCCGGCCGATTGTGCTGACGGCCCTGGCGGCGGTGTTGGCGATGATCCCGCTGTCGCGCAGTGTGTTTTTCGGGCCGATGGCGGTGGCGATCATGGGCGGGTTGATTGTGGCGACGGCGTTGACGCTGCTGTTTTTGCCGGCGCTGTATGCGGCGTGGTTCCGGGTCAAGCCGCACTCGGCATAAGCCTGCGTGAATCGGCTACAGGGTTTAGGAACTTTTTCCTGCGTGTTTGCCACTTAGGGGTACCTGAGTTACAGGTACCTTCTTCTGGCAACGGGGTTGTTACAGAACAAGGCTTTATCAACCTGCGAGGAATTACCTATGGGTTTATTTGCAATGGGTGGTATAGGTATAGGTCTGGGCATGATGCCGATGATGGCCTTCAAAATGGGCAAGCGCGGTAAATCCAAATGCAAGCCTCCGCCCTGCCACCACCACCACCACGCTCAACCGCCGCAGTTCTCCAGTACCATCAAGTACGAGGGGAAAATCAGCTACAGCTGATGGTAGTAAGGGGCATGTCCGCTGGGCAATAACACCAACGCCCCAATTATTCGGGGCGTTGTTGTTGGTTACCGACGGTGTACCTAGAGGGCACCGAACACTTTCTTCGCCAGGCTGGTCGCGGCGGCTGCCGGGTTCTGGCGAATGCTTTCTTCCTGTTGGGCAATCATCTTGAACAAGCCGTCCAGCGCTTGCTCAGTCACGTAGTTTTCGACGCTGTCGCTCTTGCCACCCAGTAAACCCAGGGGCGCCTTTTTGGCGAGCGCGTTGTATTGCTGGGCTACACCGACCTTGTCCGTGGATTGCTTGACGATCGGCAGGAACTTGGCGCGGATCTGCTCACGGCTGCTTTTGTCCAGATACTGGGTCGCCGAATCCTGGCCACCGCTGAGGATGCCCTTGGCGTCGTTCACGCTCATGTTTTTCACGGCATTCACCAGAATCGGCTGGGCCTGGGTCACGGCGGATTCGGCAGCCTTGTTCATGCTGTCTTCAAGCTGGGTGATCTGATCGCCCATGCCGAGCATTTTCAGGGCGCCGGCGGCTTTCTCCAGCTTGCCCGGCAAACCGATCTTGACCTCGGGGTTGTTGCTGAAGCCACCGGGAGCCCCCAGTTGCTTGACGGCAATCTGTGCGCCTTGGGTCAGGGCGTCCTTGAGGCCGCCGGTAGCGTCGCCCTGGGACAGGTCACCGAGGGACAGGGCCATGGCGTTGGCACCGAGCAGCAGGCCGGCACACAAGGTGGTGAGGCGAAGAGAGTTACGGAGCATGGGCGCTTCCTTTTAATCGACTGGATCAGTGGGCAACGGCGTCAACGCGCAGGCGCAGCGGCTGGGAATCCTGGCCGTTCAACTGCACCGAATGGCGCTCGGTGGTGATAAACATTAGCTTGCCATCCAGCTCGATGCGAGCGCTGACCGAATAGCTGTGGCCAGGCTTGACCTGGGCCGGGTCGTAGCTCAGGTGGAAGGGCAGCGGCACCTGGCCGTTGACCGGGCCTTTCTGCTCGGCCAGGGTGACGGCGGGCGCATCGGCCAGGGACACATCCTGCAGGCTGACGCTCAAGGTCGCGGCGGGCGGCAGGGCGATGCGTTGCAGGTAGAACACTTCGCCATCAAGGCTGGCTTTGGGCGCAGGATTCATCGAGTGACAGGCTCCCAGCAGGGCGGTCAGGCCCAAGAGGATGATTTTTTTCATGGTACAGCTCCTTGTCAACGGCGCCAGAAACACCCTGGCGCCCTGGTAAATCTAGCGGGTTTCGTCCGCCTCGGCGTCCGGTGCGGGCGCTTCTTCATTGCGGTGCAACGCGACCTGGCGGATCGACAGGCGAATCTCCGCCGGCAACACCCGTTTGGCTGCGCCTTCGGCCAATTCGCCGAGCAGGTCGTGGTAACTCAACTTGCCGGCTTCATCGCGACGCAGCACATCTTGCTCGAGCAACGTCTGAATAAAATGTCGGAAAAGGCTCTTATCGAAGAACTCCGGGGCATTCAGGCCATGCAGGATCGACAGGCGCTGGGCCATGACCGTGCACAAGTCTTCCAGCTCTTCGGCGCTGATGCTGTTCTGGCCACTGTTGAGCAGCAGGGAAATGGCCATGTAGAAGCGTTGCAGGGTCTGGGCAATGCTCTTGGACAGCAGGGTCAGCAGCACAAAGTTGCGCGAACTGGGCGCCGGGCGCAGGTAGATGTTGTTTTCAAAGCGCAGCAGACCTTGTTCTACCAAGGCTTCGAGCCACTGGTCGACCACTGCGTCAAGTTCGTCCAGGGTCCAGCGGATGAACAACTCCGATTGCAGGTACGGATAGAGCGCACGGGTGTAGCGCAGGATCTGTTCGCGGCTCATGCGCGAGCTGCTCTGGAAGAAGCTGGCCAACAGCGCCGGCAGGGCGAAGATATGCAGCACGTTGTTGCGGTAATAGGTCATCAGGACGGCGTTTTGCTCGTCCAGATAGAGGATCTTGCCCAGGGCATCACTCTGTTCCGACAGCAGGTTCATGTCCTTGACGTGCTTGATCAAGGCCTGGCCGTCACCTTCGGGCAGCGTGGTGTGGGGCGAGTAGGGCACCCGGCGCAGCAGCGCCAGGTACAGGTCCAGCACCCGGGCCATGGCCTGGTCGTCCAGGGCCAGGCGGCTAGTGGACAGTAGCGCCAACGCTACCAGGTTCACCGGGTTGATCGCGGCCGCCTCGTTGAGGTGCTGGGCCACGCGCTCGCCGAGGCGGTTGGTGGTCTCATTCAACCAGGCCGGCTTGTAGTTCGGTGCCAGATCCTGGGCGCGCCAGTCCGGTTGCTCCTGGTCAAGGAATTCCGCCAGCTTGATCGGCTCGCCGAAGTTGACCGCCACCTGGCCAAAGCGCTGCTTCAGCGCGCCAATGACCTTGAAGATATCGAAGATCGACTCTTTCTTTTTCGTCGCCCCGCGCAGTTCGCCCAGGTAGGTGCGGCCTTCCAGCACCCGTTCATAGCCGATATACACCGGCACAAACACGATGGGCATGCGCGAGGAGCGCAGGAAGCTGCGCAGGGTGATCGCCAGCATCCCGGTCTTGGGTTGCAGCATGCGCCCGGTGCGCGAGCGGCCGCCTTCGACGAAGTACTCCACCGGGAAGCCCTTGGTGAACAGGGTATGCAGGTATTCGTTGAACACCGAGGTGTACAGCGGGTTGCCCTTGAAGGTACGGCGCATGAAAAACGCCCCGCCGCGGCGCAACAGGCTGCCGATCACCGGCATATTGAGATTAATCCCGGCAGCAATGTGCGGCGGGGTCAGGCCGTTCTTGAATAGGAGGTAAGACAGCAGCAGGTAGTCGATATGGCTGCGGTGGCAGGGCACGTAGATCACTTCGTAGCCCTGGGCGACCTTTTGCACACCTTCGATATTGTTGACCTTGATGCCGTCGTAGATCTTGTTCCAGAACCAGCTCAGCACCACTTCGAGGAAGCGGATGGCGGTGTAGGTGTAGTCCGAGGCAATTTCGTTGCCATAGCGCAGGGCCTGGGCCTTGGCTTTTTCCGGGGTGATCTTTTCCCGCTCGGCCTCGTCGAGGATCGCCTGGCGCACCAGTGGCATATTCACCAGGCCTTTGACCAGGTTGCGCCGGTGGGACAGGTCGGGGCCGATCACCGCAGTCTTCAGGTTGCGAAAGTGTACCCGCAGGATGCGTTGGGCCATTCGTACGGTGCGTTCGTGACCTTTATTGTGCTCGATCAATTCACGCAGGTTGATTGGCGCAGAGAATTGCACTCGGGTCTTGCGCCCCAGGATCAGGATGCTCAACAGCCGGCGCAGGCGCCCGGTGACTGCCCAACTGTCGGCGAACAGCAGTTTCCAGGGGCTCGACTCGCTGGCGGGCGACTGGCCCCAGAACACGCTGGCCGGAATGATCTGGGCGTTTTCTTCGGCATGCTCGGTCAGGGTGTTGACCAGGCGGGTCAGGGTCGGCGGCGCGCCGCGCTTGTCCTGGCGGCCGAGCCAGTCCGGGTCCGGGGTCAGGTAGAAGAACGCCGCCGGTTCCATCAACGGGCCAACGGACACCGGCAGCACCGGGCGCGGCAAGCCGGCCTTGGTGCACTCGGCATCCACCACGGCCAGTTCGGTCAGGGAGGGCGATTGCAGGACGTAGAACACCGGCCGGCTGCGGTCCAGGTTAAGGGTGAGGGACGACTGGTTGATCGTCTCCGAGCGAACCCAGAGGTACAACAGTCGGCGCAAGGTGCCAAATACCAGACGGCGGAACGGGGAGCGGGTCATAGGCGTGCTGCTTTGAGTGGAAAAAACCGAGCAGGCGCTCGGGCGGGTAGTGTGCCGTATTCGCCGAAAATCGGCAAAAAAGCAGCGATGTAAAGTTGAGTTGATCGTTTTTGAGCCTGTCTTATACTCGGCAGTTCAATGCGACTGACTCAACAATAAAAACCAGTGGGAGCAAACAGATGACAACGCGCGAAACCGGCAATGTGAAGTGGTTCAACGACGCCAAGGGCTATGGTTTTATCCAGCGGGAGGATGGCAAGGATGTGTTTGTGCACTACCGCGCTATCCGCGGTGAAGGCCACCGCTCCCTGGCCGAGGGCCAGCAGGTGGAATACGCCGTGGTGACCGGCGACAAGGGCTTGCAGGCTGAGGATGTAGTCGGTCTTTAAAGCAGATTTCTGCAACGCCGCTGAACCCATGTGGGAGCGGGCTTGCTCGCGAAAGCGCTGAATCAGTCACTGTAGAGGTTGACTGATTGACTGCTTTCGCGAGCAAGCCCGCTCCCACATCTGATTGGGTTCACAGTTCAGAATCAGGTGGTTTTCCAGGTGATCTGCTCTTCACCGTCGGTGCTGATCCGAATCCAGGTGTCGGCGCTTTCTTCACCTTCTTCCTCGACCCACGTCCCCGGCGCGCAGCGCACTTCAACGTTCAGCGCGGCAAAGGCCGCACGGGCGCAGGCGATGTCGTCTTCCCACGGGGTCTGGTCGCTTTCCAGGTACAGGCTGTTCCATTTGCCCACGGCCTTGGGCAGCCAGGTCACTGGCACATTGCCGGCCTTGCACTTGTAGGTCTGGCCCTTCTGTACCCAGTCGGTGCACGGCCCCAGGGCAGCGCCGAGCCAGGCGGCGATAGCCTTGTAGTCGACGTCGGCGTCCTTGAGGTAAATCTCGATATCGGGTTGGCGCATGGATGTTCCTCGTTGCGGGATTCGAAAATCCATTCGCGGATTCAGGGTGGGCGCAAAGGCCCGGAATAGTCGGTTATTGAAGCACGAAATAGTCGTAGCGCATCGACACGGTGACCAGCAGCGGTTCGGCCTGCTCGATCACCTGGGCGCGGCGCTCGGCGCTGGCACGCCAGCCATGGGGGGTCATCGCCAGCAGATTGGCGCGGTCCCCGGGGTCGGCCAGGCTGAGCTTGAACTCCAGCACTTCGCTGTGTTGCAGGCTCATGCCGTCTGGCACCAGGGCCAGGTGCTTGTCGTCGGTGTACTCGCGCACTTCGTCGTACAGGCGTTCGCGCAGTTCCATCAGGTGGCCGCTGGTCGGTCCGACCTTCATCAGGCCGCCGCCCGGGCTGAGCAGACGCTTGGCTTCCTGCCAGTCCAGGGGGCTGAACACGCTGGCGAGGAACTGGCAACTGCCGTCGGCCAGCGGCACGCGGGCCATGCTGGCGATCAGCCAAGTCAGCGTCGGGTTGCGTTTGCACGCGCGCTTGACTGCTTCCTTGGAAATATCCAGGGCATAACCATCGGCGCGCAGCAGGGCATCGGCGATTTGCGCGGTGTAGTAGCCTTCGCCGCAACCGATATCCAGCCAGCGCTGGGGTTTGCGTTCGGCTGCCAGGGCGGCCAGGCGCCTGGCCACTGGCGCATAGTGACCGGCATTGAGGAAGTCGCGGCGCGCTTGCACCATGGCCAGGTTATCGCCTGGGTCACGGCTGTTCTTGTGCTGCACCGGCAACAGGTTCAGGTAACCCTGGCGGGCCCGGTCGAACCGGTGCCCGGCCGGGCATACCACGCCACTATCCACCTCATTGAGGGGCGCACTGCAAATGGGGCAAGCAAGCATCAGGCGAGCAACTTGATCAGGGTCTGGTAGTAGATTTCGGTCAGCACATCGAGGTCGCTGGCCAGAATGCGCTCATTGACCTGATGGATCGTCGCGTTGACCGGGCCCAGTTCCACCACTTGGGTGCCGAGGGTCGCGATAAAGCGCCCGTCGGAGGTGCCGCCACTGGTGGACGCCTGGGTCTCGCGGCCGGTAATGGCCTTGATGCTGGCGGACACCGCATCGAGCAGCGCGCCCGGCTCGGTCAGGAACGGCAGGCCCGACAGCGCCCACTCCACATGCCAGTCCAGGCCATGCTTGTCGAGAATCGCCGCGACCCGCTGTTGCAGGCCTTCGACGGTGGACTCGGTGGAGAAACGGAAGTTGAACACCGCCGTCAGGTCACCCGGGATCACGTTGGTGGCGCCGGTGCCGGAATTGAGGTTGGAAATCTGGAAGCTGGTCGGCGGGAAGAAGGTATTGCCGTTGTCCCAATGCTCGGCGGCCAGTTCGGCCAGGGCCGGGGCGGCCAGGTGGATCGGGTTCTTTGCCAGGTGCGGGTAAGCCACGTGGCCTTGCACACCGCGCACGGTCAGGGTCGCACCGAGGGAGCCGCGACGGCCGTTCTTGACCACATCGCCCACCAGGGTGGTGCTCGACGGTTCACCGACGATGCACCAGTCCAGGCGCTCCTTGCGTGCTGCCAGGCGCTCGATCACTGCCTTGGTGCCGTGGTGCGCCGGGCCTTCTTCGTCGCTGGTGATCAGGAACGCCACCGAACCCTTGTGGTCCGGGTAGTCCTTCACAAAGCGCTCGGAGGCCACCAGCATCGCGGCCAGGCTGCCCTTCATGTCGGCCGCGCCACGCCCGCACAACATGCCGTGTTCGTCGATCAGTGCGTCGAACGGGTCATTCTGCCAGGCCTGCACCGGGCCGGTCGGGACCACGTCGGTGTGGCCGGCGAAGCACAGCACCGGGCCTTCGTGTTTGCCGTGGGTGGCCCAGAAGTTGTCCACATCTTCGATGCGCATCGGCTCAAGCGCAAAGCCGGCGTCGCCCAGGCGCTGCATCATCAGCTTCTGGCAATCGGCGTCGATCGGTGTCACCGACGGGCGGCGGATCAAGTCGATAGCGAGTTGGAGGGTCGGCGAAAGGTCGGCGTGGGCCGTCATGGGAAAACTCCGAAGGTGTGTCAGGGCGCAAGACGAGAGTGAAATATATCCAATGTGGGAGCGGGCTTGCCCGCGCTGCAGGCGCCGCGGTGTAGCACTTGCACCGCAGCGATGCCATCGCGGGCAAGCCCGCTCCCACAAGGGGGGGCAGTGGCTGCCTGAACCCATAAAGGGCCGTTATCTTATAGCAAAACGGCGACCAGAGGCCGCCGTTTAGTGCATTGCGCAAGTTTTTACGCGGCCGTCGCGGGCTCCGCCACCGCTGCCGGTTTCGGCAGTGACGACAGGAACGCCATGATCAGCGCCGCCACATACGGCAGTGATTGCACCAGCAGCATCACCACCCAGAAGCGCATGTCATTGCTTGGCAGGCCCTGCACCAGGTAGATCCCCAGCGCCGCGCCCCACAGCAGCAACATAATGAACATCTCTTCGCGGGCTTCGGAAATCGCTACCCAGAAGCCGTGGTTATCCGCGTTTTTCGGTGTACGAAAGAACGGAATACTGGTGGTGAAGAAGCCATACAGCACTGCCTTGGCGATGGTATGGGACAACGCTAACCCGGCCAGGGCTGCGCAGAACGCATCCTTGAGGTTCACACCAACGGCGCGGCGGTAGAGGAAGATGATCTTGCCGACCTTGAACACAAACAGCGCCAACGGCGGGATTGCGAAGATCAGCAACGGCGGGTCGACCCGGGTCGGCACAATGATCATCGCCGCCGACCACAACAGGGCACCGACGGTGAAGAAGATGTTCATGCCGTCCGCTACCCACGGCAACCAGCCCGCGAGGAAGTGGTAGCGCTGGCCACGGGTCAGCTCGGTGTCCTTGCCGCGCAGCAGGCTGGCGGTGTGGCGCTTGATGATCTGGATCGCGCCATAGGCCCAGCGGAACCGCTGTTTCTTGAAGTCGATAAAGGTATCGGGCATCAGGCCCTTGCCGTAGCTGGTGTGGTAGTACGCAGCCGACAGACCTTTCTCGAATACCCGTAGGCCCAGCTCGGCGTCTTCACAGATGCACCAGTCGGCCCAGCCCAGTTCTTCGAGCACCGAGCGGCGGGTCATGGTCATGGTGCCGTGCTGGATGATCGCGTCGCGGTCGTTGCGGGTGACCATGCCGATATGGAAGAAGCCTTTATATTCGGCGTAGCAGAGCTTCTTGAAGGTGCTTTCGTTCTGGTCCCGGTAATCCTGGGGCGATTGCACCACGGCGATTTTCGGGTCGGCGAAGTGCGGCACCATGTGCTTGAGCCAGTTAGGCGACACACAGTAGTCCGAGTCGATCACCGCGATCACTTCGGCATCCTTGGCGGTGTGCGGAATCAGGTAGTTCAGCGCGCCACCCTTGAAGCCAGCCAGGGGCGCGACGTGGAAGAACTTGAAGCGCGGGCCCAGGGTCAGGCAGTAGTCGCGTACCGGTTCCCACACCGCCGGGTCCTTGGTGTTGTTGTCGATGATCAGGACTTCGTAGTCCGGGTAATCGAGGGCGGCCAGGGCGTCGAGGGTCTGTTTGACCATTTCCGGCGGCTCGTTGTAGCACGGCACATGGATGGAGACTTTCGGGCGGTAGTCCGAATCCCCTTCAACCGGCAGGAATTCACGCCGGCGTTTGTGGGTCCAGACCGCTTCCGCCAGTTCATGGGCCTCGGTCAGCAACACGATAAACACGCCCATGGCACCTAGCGCGAGCAAGAAGCCCACGGTCAGGCTGAACCACGTGCTGTATTGCTGGCTGTAGTCATAGCCGATCCAGACCAGCACCGAGCCGCACAGGAACGCGATGAAGGTCAGGAAGGTACGGCCACGCTGGCGCAGGGACGAGCCGTCGATCATCAGCAAGGTCAGCGACAGCAGTGCCAACACCACCGAGCCGATGGCCAGCACCCGCCATTGCGGAATCGCCACGACCGGCCCTTCAAAGTTGAATTTCTGCTGGCGCGCAGCGTCGAACACGCCCCAGTAGGCGCCCACCGAGCCTTCGTCACTGGCTTTCCAGGGTTGGTCGAAGGCTTCGATCACGAAGTAGTTGTAGCCCTGGCGGTTAAGCTTGTTGACCAGAGTGCGCAGGTAAATGGCCTGGTCAGCCGGGGAGGCGTCCGCGCCACCGCGCATGCGGCCATTGCTCGGCCAGCCGACTTCCGACAGCAGCAGTGGCTTTTTCGGGAAGGTCTTCTTCAGGTCCTTGGCCCGGTCGAGGACGAATTGCCCGGCCTGGGCCATCGGCACATGTTCCCAGTACGGCAGAACGTGCGCGGCGATCAGGTCGACATGCTTGCCCAGTTGCGGGTTGTGTTCCCAGATGTGCCACTGCTCGGAGGTAGTCACTGGCACTTTGACGGCGGCGCGCACCCGGTCCAGCAGGACAATCAGCTCCTCGGGGGTGATCTCCTTGCGGAAGATGGCCTCGTTGCCGACCACCACACGCACCACGCTGCGCGAACTGTTGGCGATCTCGATGGCCCGCTGGATTTCGCGCTCGTTGCGCTCAAGGTCCGGGCTGATCCAGATCCCCAGGGTCACACGCAGGCCGAACTCTTCCGCCAGCTTGGGGATATTCCCCAGGGGGCCGTCGACCGAATAGGTCCGAATGTTGTCCGTCAGCTTGCTCATGATCGCAAGGTCCTGACGCATTTGTTCGTCGGTCGGGTACTGGTCTTTTTGCGGGTACTGGCCCTGCTGGAACGGCGAGTAAGAAAACCCGGAAATCTGCTGAGGCCAGTTGGGGGTAGTGACCGGGCGGTTGATCAGCGCCCAGAAACCGGTGAACAGCGCGGCAATTGCCAGCACCACCACCAGGTTGAGTCCAAATTTACGCGATGACATAGCTGTTTCGGGTTCCAAAGGGTGTGGAACGAATAGACGTGTTGGTGTACGCCGAACGGCGCGCATCCTACCATCGGCCCTGCACTCTGCGTACAGCAAGCCAGGAAAAACCGGGCATTGGGCAGCCAAAGCGTCGGTAAGTTCTTTACTTATAGCTTGTAGCTTAGAACTTATCGCTGCGTAGCCCTATAATGCGCGCCGGTTTTTGGGGTAATGGTCATGAGTACAGAAGATCCACGGTTTGCCGGCGTCGCCCGCTTGTATGGCATAGAAGGCCTGGAACGCTTGAAAGCGGCCCATGTGGCCATCGTCGGCGTGGGCGGTGTCGGCTCTTGGGCCGCTGAAGCCATGGCCCGTTGCGGGGTGGGCGAGATTTCGCTGTTTGACCTGGACGACGTGTGCGTCAGCAACAGCAACCGTCAGTTGCACGCCCTGGACAGCACGGTGGGCAAGCCCAAGGTCGAAGTGATGGCCGAACGCCTGCGTGCGATCAACCCCGCTTGCACGGTGCACGCGGTGGCGGACTTCGTAACCCGCGACACCATGGCTGAGTACATCACGCCGACCATCGACTGTGTGATTGACTGCATCGACGCGGTCAACGCCAAGGCGGCGCTGATTGCCTGGTGCAAGCGCCGCAAGATCCAGATCATCACCACCGGCGGCGCCGGCGGGCAAATTGACCCGACGCTGATCCAGGTGTGCGACCTGAACCGCACCTTCAACGACCCGCTGGCCTCGAAAGTGCGCTCCACCTTGCGCCGCGACTACGGGTTCTCGCGCACCGTGACCCGGCACTACAGCGTGCCTTGCGTGTTCTCCACCGAACAACTGCGCTATCCCAAACCCGACGGCAGCATCTGTTTGCAAAAGAGTTTTGTCGGTGATGGGGTGAAGCTGGACTGCGCCGGCGGGTTTGGCGCGGTGATGATGGTGACGGCGACTTTTGGCATGGTCGCGGCGACCAAGGCGGTGGACAAGATTGTGGCTGGGGTGCGCAGGCCGTCCGAGCGGGTCAAGCCCGCCTGAATCTCACGGCTGGACATCCATCACAGTGTGGGAGCAGGCAAGCCAGCTCCCACATTCAGTTTTGTGCTTGGCTCAATTGGCGCATGCGCTGCAGGACCGCATTCAGGCCATTACTGCGCGACGGCGACAATTGGCGGGAAAGCCCCAGCTGGTTGAACCAGTCGGGCAGGTCGACCGCCTGTAAATCCTCCGCCGACAGCCCATTGACCCGCGCCAGCAGCAACGCCACCAACCCGCGAATCAAGCGTGCATCACTGCTGGCGGCAAACTGCCAATGGTCGTCGCGCAAGCATCCCACCAGCCACACCAGGCTTTCACAGCCCTGCACCAGGTTGGCGTCGACCTTGTCTTCAGCCGCCAACGCCGGCAGCCGCTCGCCCCATTGCATCAACAAGCGCGCGCGTTGCTCCCAGCTGCCGACGGCCTGAAAGGCCTGCAACGCGACACGTGCATCTGCGGGCAGGCTCATCGCAGCATGTCCAGGGCCTGATCCAGCGCTTCAAAGAAACGCTCC